>CAZWPN010000039.1:17717-26735 GCA_964635275.1 uncultured Victivallales bacterium
GCCTTGCCTGCCTCCCCGGCCTTGCCTGCCTCCCCGGCCTTACCTGCCTCCCCAGCCTTACCTCCGCTCTTCAAATCCTCACTTAGTGCACGGGTTCCCTTCTCCAGTGCCTTCTGTTTTTCCGCCTCGCTTTGGAAACTGGGCTTGCCGGCAGATTGTGCCTTCTCCGTCTGACTCCGCAGTTCCTTTTGCGCCGTCAACATGCTCTCAAGGCGGGCGATTTGTTCGTCGAGGCGCTTCTTCTCGGCCTCCGCTTCCTGCATCTTCTCACTGTCGCGCATTTCGCGCCATTCCTCGCGAGCGAGTTCCTGCGTCCTCTCGAGCCAGGCCTGCAACTGCTCCAACCGCTTCTGCAGGCGGTCGTATTCGCTAACCTCTTCCTGCAGCAGACGCAGCATCGCCTCAAGGTCGGCCGTCATGCCGGGCTGAGCGCCCTTGGCTTCGACGATCTTGCTCTCGTTGAGCAGCTCCGCCACGCCTCCCAATCGCCCCGACAGAACCTTTTCGCGGGCCCAGTCCAGAGCGCTCTGCAGTTGTCCAGCCCGTGCGGGATCGGTCTCCTGAAGCTCTCCGATAATGCGGAGGACCTTCTGCTCCAGTTCCTGAAAGTCACGCTGAATGCGCTGCTGCTGAACTCCGACATCGGTGACTTTGGCGGCCTGGGCCGCATCGGCGGCCGCCAAGCTCGTGCCGGCAAACGCCAGCGTAAAGGCAAGGCATCCGAAGCTGATGATGTTTCTTCCGTGCATGCGATTCGCTCCTTCCGGCCACTGGCCGGCGTATCCGACCGAACACCGAACACTCTCGCTGGCTGGCTATTTCTCGAACATGCTTTCGATGGCACGGGCCGCCTTGCGGTCCGTCTCCCTGTTCACGTTCTTCTGGTTGGTCAAGATTTCCTCCATGAGGCGCATCACCTCGCTCACGTCTTCAGACGCCAGCAGGTTCTTGCGTATATCCATCAGCGCGGCCACGATGCGCCGCTGGGCAATCTCAGTGTTGCGCCATGCCGTGCGGCGTTCCGTGTCGTCCGTTCGTTGCCGTGCGGCGGCGGCGCGGTCGGCGGCTTCCGGCAGCAATGTGGCGGCCACATCGCGCAAGGGCCCGAGCACAGCCTCGTCGAGCCGCTTCAGGAGCGGCGATGGCGACGATTCCAGACGATTGTTGAACGCCTCATTACGAATCTGAGCCAGCCCGGTTATGATGGATGCCAGGACAGGTTGGATCTGCCGCTGTCTCTTCTCGGCCTGCAGAAAACGCGCTACGCCCTGATCCTTGAATGTCTCCCTGCTCGCATGGAACAGCCGCGACTCGTCCGTCAGGGCGCGTTGTTCCTGGATCAGCCGTTCCAGCCGCTGCCGCAACATCTGCTCGCGTCGGACCAGGTCCTGGCGCAGCTCTTCCTCCGCCACGACCCGCAACGTGTAACTGGCCGATAGGCCCTGGCCCGGCCCGGAGACCGTATTGCCGTCCTTTGCCCCGGCCCGGAGCGACAACGTTGCGTCCGGGTCCAGACGCAGCGGCGTGAGTTCAAATGCGTGGTCGACGCGGACCACGCCGCCGGTAGGCGGGGTGGATGGAAGCAGCATCGGAGATTGCACCGCGCCACTATTCTGGCCCGTGGGCGACTGACACTGGTATTCCAGCCAGGCGGATGCCACGCCGTAGTCGTCCTGCAGCTCGCACACCACCGGAACAACCGCCCGCGCCAGGATCAGTTGGCCAATGCCATCCAGACGCACTGTGACACGGGGAGGGCGATCCGGTTCCACACGAATGCCTACCGGGGTGGCCCGCAGCGTGGAAATACCGCTTTCGGATACGGCCTGGAGCCGGTAGGTGGCCGTCTTCACCTGTTCGGGAGGAAGGTGAATGGCAAAACTGGAGGCGTTGGTGAGGTTCAGCGTCTGCAGCCGATTGCCCTCGATCGCCACGTCCACTTCACGCAAGGGCAGGCTGGCGCGGCCGCCAAAGCTGACGCTGCTGCCCGCCGGCACCGCATACTGGCCCACCCTCGTGTCGAGAGTGGTCCGCTTCCGCCCTGTGTAGGAAGGCGGCTCAACGGTCACTGTCACGTCCGTAATCTCCGGGCGAGGTAGCAGTTGAACCGATATCCAGTCCGTCCGGTCGTCACCGCCGCTCACCTGAACGCGAAACGGCTCGGTAACTCCACGGAACACTGTGCGGTAGACTTCGCCCACCAGCGGCATCTGCTCGCTATAGGCCGTGCCTGCCTTGTCCGCATAGCGGAAAACCACCTCGTCGGGCTGGACGCCTTCCGCCCGCACAAGAAGTTCGAGGTCGCCCGCCACGGGCACCCGCAGTCCGCCATTGACGAGGCCCTGCACAAGCAGGTGCGTCCGCCGCGGCCAATCAACGTCACATAGCAGTATGTTGCGTGAGAACCAGAGTTTCATGGTTTGCGGCATGCCGATCGCAAGCGCCAGCAGCACCGCCAGCGCAACGCCGCCGAGCCGGGCACGTCGCCAGAAACCCGGCCAGTCGAGCACGCCCGGAAAGTCCGTCCGCTCCGCATCCGCAAGGCCCTGTTTGATCACCGAGGCCACCAGCGCGGGGGATGCGCCTGGAGGAGTCTCCGGCATGGCCGCGAATTCCCAGGCTGCGATCAGCCTGTTTTCCATGTCCTGCTTCCGGCGCTCAACGCGAAGAAGCAGGGCCTCCGAACTGACCCGGCGGAGAAGGGGACGGACAATCCAGCGCCAGGCCACGACGAGCAGCGCGGTCAGACCGATCACAAGGCTCAGCACGCGCTGGGTATGGTCCATGCGCGCGCTCCGGTCTACAATCAGGCTGAGCAGGACCAGCCCCGTCAGGACGGCCAGAAGCCGGCTGCCTCCCACGCCGCACTGCCAAAGCCGCAAACCAAACCGCAGCCGGGTCAAACGCCGCCGGATCGCGTCCATATTGTGTCGGTCGTCCATCCTCTGTTCGTCCTCACACCAAGTGGTAGCGTTTCCGCACCGCCCACTCTATTCCAAGGAGTACCACAAGCAACAACATCACGCGCCATGTGTCCCATATCTCTATCGGCTTGCTTCGCATCACCAGCGCCTCGCGGCGGTCGGGAATACGGCTTGGCAGGTCCGCCAGACGATCGAGGTTCAGACATGCGCCGCCCGACGCGGTGGCCAGCAACTTGAGCAGTCCTCGATTTAACTGGGGGTCAGCAAACTCGACGTTCGGCAACTCAACCGCAAACGAACGCGTCAGGCGCTCGGACACGGCGCCACCGACCTCAGGCGTTGCAATCTGGATTTCGTTGGGGCCAAGGTAGCGGGCGGCAAACGAGCCCGCATATGCGCCCTCCCGCCCGGCGACGGGGGCTAACTCTATATCCTGCCCCGCCTCGGCGCCGCCGCCGGGCACGACGCGCGCCTTGACCAGCGGCGCCACCAGGGGCCGGTAGGCCGCGTCAAACAACCGCACCGTAACACGGACGGTGTCCCCCAGGCTGTAACGGTCCCGATCCGTGGATACCTGTCCGCGGTTCTTTCCCTGCAGGTTGCGCCCCGCCGCAAGTTCCCGCACAGCCTGGATCCAGAACCGGTTGAAGTGCTCCTCGCCGGCCCGACGCCATCGCCATGTCTCCGCGAATCCCATCCAAATTACACGGCCTGCCCCGAATTGCCCCTCTACCAGCAGGGGCATTCCTTCCTCGCCGCTCTTCAGACCGGGGTCCGCATGCTCAATCAGGACCTGTGCACCGGGCGACGATCCACTTACCGGGTAGTACCAGAACACTCCTGGCAGGCTCCCCCACAGCGCCAGATTCTGGCGCGGATCCGTTGACAGGCTAAGCATGGGGTGATCGGCGCCAACCCCGCGCACACGCAGAGGCCATTCCCGCGCCCAGATGCTGCGCTGGCCTGTCGGCCCAAGGGGGGGGGCGCCGTCCTGCCATCGCACGGGCAGCAATTCCTTGAGCCCGCCGCCGCGCGTCAGAGTAAGGGCCTGCGCCGTATAGGAAGGGCCGGCCATCCAGAGCAGCCCGCCGCCGTGCTTGCTGACAAAATCGCGCAGCAGGCCCAGCCACTGGTCCGTGAACTCCTCCGGGTTCGGATCCATCATCACCAGGCCGTCGTAGACGAACAGCTCCGCGGGGGTGACGGGGAGATGATCGATCGGCGTCGTTCCGTCCTGACGCAGGTTGGCGCTGAGCGATTGCAGCCAGCAGGAGAGATCCACGGTCGCATCGCGCACGAGTAGCGTGCGAACCAGGCGGTAGTCCCATGAGGGACCGCCCGACACAAGCAGAATGCGCAGCTTCTGATCGAGGATCTGCACGACCGCGCTCCGGCGGTTGTCGGTGTCGATGATCTCCTCCGCCAGTACTGGAACCGCCACCGTGTAGCGAAAGCGGCCTGCCTGCTCCGGCTTGTGGGAGAAGTTCACACTGTAAGTTGTCTTACCGCTCTCGAGGATCAGCGGCTGCGACGCCACGACAGTCCCCTGCTCCGTGTCCGGCGCGTCTACAGAAGACTGGCGGAGTTCGACAAGGAGTTGGGATGCGTCCACGTTGCGCACCTGGATCTGGGCCTGGATCGTAAATGGGTCCTTCTGCGGCACGCTCTCCGGCGCCCACAATTCCGTGACCCGCACGTTGCAGGCCTCCGAAGGATCGCCAACGGGAACCGTAAACACCGGAATACCCCGCTGGCCGAAGCGCGACGCCATGTCTTGCGGATCTTCGGCCACCGTGTCACGGCCATCGCTGATCAGCACGACCGCAGCGACACGGTTCCCCTGCACGCTCTGGATCGCCTCCCGCAGCGCGCGGCCAAGATTCGTGCCCGGTCCACGCGCTTCGACCGGCGGCACGCGGCCCCCGCGCTCGACGTCGCGCGCGCCAGGACCGGGTTCAGGCGTCTGGGCGCCGACGGCTTCGCGCAGTCTCGCGCTTTCGGCAAAACTAAGGATGTGAACCCGCCCCTTGCCCGCGAGACCTCGCACGAAAGCGCCGTCGTCGCGCTTCAGCAGCTCGTTCACCAGCGCGACACGGGCCGGCGGATTCTGGCGAATGTCGGCTTCTGTGCGCTTCGTAAATGCCGCCACCGCATCCAGCGATTCCCTCTCCCGGTAGCGATCACGCACCGACATAGATAGCGACTCGTCCAGGAGCACAAGGATGGAAGGCTCCACCGTCTGACGGACACTGACACCCAGGGCTGGCCCCAGGAAGATCAGAACCGCAACCAGCACCACCAGCGAGCGCAACACTGCAAGAAGGATCCGCGCGCCTCGCGGGCACGTCGCTGCCTCCCGCCGGTAGAGCCAGCCGATCACAAACCACAGGCCAGCCAGCACGCCCAGGACCACGAACACCCGCCACGAAACCGGTGGGTGGGTCCAGACAAACTGGATGTCGGCCCCGTCGGGAATCACCGACGGGTCCTTACCCAGCAGACTCATCAAGAACTTCAACACGCTTCCATTCCTCCATCACGATCGAGTGGTTCCGCCAGAGGCGAATCCGCCTTCTGCGGAAAGTATTCAGTATTCAGTGTTCAGTGTCACTGAATACTGAACACCGAACACTCACCACCACCACCTACCTCGCCCGGCGCCGATAGCCAAACCACCATGCAAGGACTTGTTCGATCAGGAGCACGCAGATCAGAAGCGCCGCCAGAAGCCGGGTGAGATCCGCATGTCCCCCGCCGGCCTCGTCAGCGGCCGGAATCTCCGGCCCCTCGACAAATCTAATACGCGCATCCCCCGTGCGCCGCAGCAGCTCGGCGCGATCCAGCCCGTCAAGATCGCTCTCCGTGGCAGCGATATTCGCGGCGAAATGGACGCGGACAGCCTCGCCTTCGTGCGTGGTCAGCTCCAGCGTCCAGATGCCGGGCTGCCGTAGCGCGGCGGATTCGAACGCGACAACCGCCGTGTTCGTGGACGCCGCGGCCCGCAGAAGTTCCGCCTCCTGCGCCTGAGGCGCGAAAAGCCGGGCTTCGCCCCGGTAGAGCGACGGGGAGACTTCGTATCGCAGGGGCTGGCCGACGCTCAGGACGCGCGCCGAGGCGCCGGCGCGCGCCACATTGCGCACCACCTGATGCAGCGTCACCACGTAGCTGGGATCCCCGGGCCAATTGCCAAACTCGGCATCCGCCGGCATCGCGAACACCATGACATGGCCCGTACCGAACAGCGACTCCACAAGCGCGGGACGCCCGTTGTCTAACGTCGCCAGAACCGCCGCCGACTCCGCCGGTGGCTCCATCCGCCAATAGCGAAACACCTTGACCCGCTGGAGAAACGGATTGCGATCGCCGGCAAACGCCTGCAACACTGAATGATCCGGACGGCTCAGCCGTAGCGCCTGCCATTCCTTCTCGGACGGGTCGCCTGCCAAATCCTCGAACCGCGCCGGAATGAGGCCCGGCGCAGCCATCCGCGTCGTTTCGTTCCAGGAAGCCCCGTCCACCTGATCGCCAGGAAACACAACCAAACCGCCTCCGCGGTGCACCCAGTCCGCGACGGCGCGCCAGCGTTCCTCCGACAGTCGGTAGACGTTGCATAAGAAGAGAACATGAACGCTCTCAAGGTTCCGCGGATCGAAACCGTTTTCATCCACTACCTCGACGCCCATGCCGGACACGCTCTCGCCCGGCGGCGCCAGCGCACGCCGCAGATAGAAGCTTTCGCTGCGCACCTCGTCAGGATCCGGCTCTCCGTCCACCACGAGCACCCGGATGGCGGATTCCACGGTGGCGGCGTACCCGCGCCGATCGTCCATGGTCAACGAATCGCTTTCCGTGAGTTCCGCCTCCACGGTCGCCGAGCCGGCGCGCGCGAACGTAATCGGCGCTGAAACAGTCTGGGCGGCACCGGGCGCAACCGTGGGGATGCTTACGCGCCCGGCCGGTACGCCGTCCGCGGCGACAGCCACGGCCACCCCTTCCGCGTCCCGCGCGCCGCGATTGGCAACGGTCACCAGAAGCGGGCATGGCACTCCTGCGGAAAGGGTGCGCTCGTCCGAACGCACGTCGGTGATGGCCAGGTCCGCGGCAACCGGCTGCCCAACGTTAACCAGCGTCAGGTCCGAAACCTTGGCGGCCAGAGCGGCAAGCTGCTTCGGAACGCCGCCCTCCCTGGCGTCGGACATCCAGTCATGCCGCCGGAAATCGCTGACAACGTAAACCGCGCGGTTGGCGGCGGACTCTCCCTCGACCGCCTTCAGCAGGGCCAGGAGTGTCTGGTCAAAACGCGCGGGCACAAAGCTTGTGTTCAGTGCCTCCATGGAACCGGCCGCGCTTTCGGCGCGATCGCCGCTGAGGATCTGGCCATTGAGAAATGGTTGCTCGGGCGTCGATGTCAGGATGACGGTCAAAGTGTCACCGGGCCGGCTGCGGGCGAGTTTGCGCGCGTAGTCGCCCAGCCCGGCCGTGGCGCGGGTGAAGAGCGTACGATTCCCCTGCCGCAGCCCCATGCTCGGCGAGTCGTCGAGGATGACGATGCGCTCGGTTCGCGCGCCGGCAGCGCGCGCCAAACCCGCCATCCCGGTCAGGATCAACCGCGCTATGAGCAGCGCGAGCAGCAGCACGGCAAGGCACCTGAGCAGCAGTATGATCAGATCTTCCAACTGCAGGCGCCGCCGGTTCTTGCGGTCCGCCTGGCGCAGGAGATCCATCGCAGCCCAATCGACAATCCGAAAGCGCCGTTTGTTGAAGAGATGGATCAGGATCGGCACCGATATCAGAGCCGTGCCCCACAGCAGCGCAGGATGCATGAAGTTGAGGAATGCGAGAATCACCGCTCAGCCTCCTGGGGAACGGGGTTCGCACCTCCACGCCAGGCCCCGCGCCGCAAGGACTGCCGGCGGGCAAGATAGGCGCTGAGCGCGGCGTCCAGGGGCATGCCCGTGTGCACAAAGACATGGTCGCTTCGGCAGCGACTGCATATCTGCCGCACCTGCCGCAGGAAATCGTCGAGCGCCGCAAGGTAGGCGCGCCGCAGCCCCGGCGCGTCCGCGAGGATCTCCTCCGCTGTCTCCAGCCCACGGAACTGCGTCTGCCCCGGAAAGAGGAATTGCACCTCGTCCTCGTGCAGCAGGTGGAGCAGGATCACGTCCTGCCGCTGATGCCCGAACTGCTGCAGCATGGTCTCTAGCCGCGCGAGGTCGAGGAAAAGGTCTGAGATGAGAATCACAACGCCACGCCTGCGGATCTGCGCCGGCAACCGGGTGAATACGACATCCACGTCGCTACGGTGGTCGGGCCGGCACTGCTCCAGCGCATGGGTAATGGCGAACGCCTGCCGCGGGTTGGCGCGGGGCGGAATGACGGACCGGATTTCACTGTCGAACAGAACGGCGCCAACCGCGTCCTGCTGGCGTTGCAACAGGAACGCCAGTGACGCCGCCACAGTGGCCCCATAGTCGAATTTGCTCATCCCCTCACGGCCCTCGCCGTAGGCCATCGACTTGCTGCAGTCGAGCAGGATGTGGCAACTGAGATTGGTCTCCTCCTCGTACTGCTTCACGAAGTAGCGGTCGACCCGCCCCCATGCCTTCCAGTCGATATGCTTGATGTCGTCGCCCGGCGTGTATTGCCGGTACTCCGCAAACTCGACAGAGTAGCCGCGGTAAGGGCTGCGATGCATGCCCGAGATGAAACCCTCAACAATCTGGCGCGCCCGGAATTCGAGGTGGGCGACCTTGTTGATTACTCGGGGATCCAGGTATTTGTGCTTCAATGCCATCGCTTTCGAATTTGTGTTGTAGGCACTTGCCAACCGTTGCTCACGCGCGGAACGCCTGCCGCACGTCATCCGGCAGGGCATTGGCGGCTTCGCCGTCTGCGATCGCATCGAGCAGGCGGTCCACGATCTGGTCGCTGTGGATGCCTTCCGATTCCGCGGCGAAGTTCGTGAGAATGCGATGCCGGAGCACGGGGTGCGCCACGGCCTTGATATCCGCCACGGAGGCGAAGTGCCGCCCCGCGAGCGCGGCGCGCGTCTTGGCGCCCAGCAACAGGTATTGCACGGCGCGCGGGCCGGCGC
>CAZWPN010000040.1:0-26340 GCA_964635275.1 uncultured Victivallales bacterium
CATGATGTATGGCTTCTTTGATCACGATACTCTCGACTCTCTTACAGCCTGTTTCACGGTTGGAATGAGATGAGGCGCCACGCTGAGGATTCGCACGCCACACTGCAACAGGCGTTCGACATGCTGGTGGCGTGCGGCAAGTTCACCGCAGACGGCAATAGGGGTTTCCGGTGCATCGTCGTGAATCGCCTTGATCAGCCGAAAGATGACTTCATGAGCGTCGTTGAAGTAGGCGTCCACTGCGCTGTTTTCCCTGTCCGCCGCAAACGTGTACTGCGTCAGGTCGTTTGTGCCGACGCTGAAGAAATCGGAACCGGAGGCAAGGGCGTTGGCGGACAAGGCCGCCGCCGGCGTCTCGATCAGGGCGCCAAGCGGGGGCAGCCTGGGCAATTGGCATCGTGCGGCCGTTTCGATGAACATCTTTCGGACCGTCTCCATGTCCTCGGGAATCGTTACCATCGGAACAAGCACACGGAGGTCATAATCGCAAGCAAGTCTGGACAGGGCTTCGAGCTGTGTATTAAGCAGGTCGGGATAATAGCGGAGAAAGCGAATGCCACGCCGCCCAAGGGAAGGATTGCTCTCCTTCATGCTCTGGAGGTAGGGAAGCTGTTTGTCGGCCCCGATGTCGAGGAGCCGGACACAAACTGGCGTTTTTCCCGCAGGCTCCAGCGTGCGCCGCATTTCGGCGATCAATTCGTTCACCAGCGGCGGGATCTGGCGCATCAGGTAGATCTGTTCGATTCGATAGAGGCCGATGCCTTCTGCGCCGTTGGTCATGGCGTCCATGGTGTCCTCCCGACATCCCACGTTGGCCAAAACAGTGACGGCAACGCCATCGCGCGTCACAGCGCGCTCACGGGCCTGTTCCCGGGCTTTGGCGCCTGTTTCAGCGTGAATGTTTAACTTCCGCTGGAAGTTGGCGACTTGCTCATCCGAGGGGTCGACGACCACTTCGCCGCAATCGGCATCGACGAGAACCCTGGTTCCTGAGGAAATCCGCTCTGTCGCGTTCTGTATGCCCGTTACGCATGGCAAGCCGATTTCGCGCGCAAACAGGGCGGCATGGGAACTGGGGCCGCCCGATTCCAGGATGGCCGCTGCGGCGGAGCGCCGGCCCAGGAAGAGGGTGTCGGACGGCAATAGCCGTCTGGCCACCAGCACGCTGCCCAAAGGCAGTTTCTCCAGCGCGTGGGCGCCAATACCGGCAAGCGAAGACAACAATCTTCGGCCCAGATCGGTAACATCGTCGCCCTTCTCTCTCGCGATCTCCGCTTCCATGGAGCGGAATCGCCGCTCCCAGCGTCGGAAGACTGTCCGCACCGCGCTGCCGGCGCTGACCAGTTCGTTTCGGACCTCGTTGCGCAATTCCTCCTTAAGCGTTGCATCGTTCAACATCATCTGATGCGCCTCGAAGATGCTGGCGAGCTTTGCGTCCATTTCCTTTTCCACCCGGGACGTGAGGGCCGTCAGATCGGCGGCTATTCTCGTCATGGCGTTTTCCAGGCGATCCAGCTCATCGGCGACCTGGTTCATCTCAATGTCGTAATGCTCACTCGGCAGCACCGCGACATCCCGATGAACAAAAGTGATTCCTTGCGCAAGGCCGGGGGATAAGCTCCTGCCCGTGAGGCCTAGACTGCCGGCTGGTGCCAACACGACTTCCATTCTGCACTCCTCTTCATTCTTTTGGGATGAACACTACCCCAAAGACACCTCTTCTCCCATGGGGTGTAACCCTACCGTACTCATCGCCATATCCTCAGCGCATGGGAATGGTCAGTGTGACGCAAGTGCCCTGTCCGGGGGCGCTGATCACCTGCACCTGGCCGCCGAAGAAACCCACCCGTTCGCGAGTGCTGAAGAGCCCCAGACTGTCCGGCCGGCTCAGGACCGTGTTGAATCCGGAGCCGTTATCCTTGACCTCAACACGAAGCGAATCCGCTTCGACGCTGGTTCGTACACGAGCCTCTTTGATCCCTGCGTGCTTGTTCACGTTGAACAGCAGCTCGCGGACGGCCTGGAAGACCATGGTGCGCAGGCCCTCGGAAGCGGGTTCGGCTTCCGGGTCCGCCTGCACGTCAACTGCGAGGTCGAACTTCCGACGCATGTCATTGGCCAGCCATACCAGCGCCGCCGCCAAGCCGGCTTCGTGCAGCACCGGCGGCCGAAGGTCACAACTGATGGACCGTGTGACATGAACCGCCTGGTCGAGAATGAGACTGATGTCCTGCAAAGCGGACTGCGCCTTCCGCTCTGAAACGTCTTTCATCAGCCCGCCGAGTCTGTACTGCACGCCCACCAGCAACTGCTGAAGATCCTCGTGCAGAATCCGGGACACGCGCGACCGCTCATCCTGCTCGGCCTGAGTCAGTTGTTTCGCAAGCGCCCGCAGTTGGCTGGTGCGTTGCTGGACCAGTTGTTCCAGTTCCCGGTGCGAGTCGAGCAGGATCGCTTCCGCCCGCTTGCGCTCGGTAATGTCGGCCACCGCGGTGAGCATGACCCGCTGGCCGTTCATTTCAATGATCTCGGCCGAGAAGATGCATTTCCGGATGTCACCTTCGCGTGTGCGCAGGGACACGTCGGCATCGTGGACAAATCCCTGCTGCAGCAATTGCTGGAGAATTAAATCGCGCGATCCGCTGTCCTCGTAGATGTTCAATTCCTTCACTGTCTTGCCAATCATCTCCTCGCGGCGGTAGCCGAGGGTTCGAAAGACTGAGGCGTTGACCTCAATAATGCGCCCATCGTCAATGGTGCTGATGGCGATCAGGTTGGGGCTGGAGCGAAATGTTTTGGCCAAGTTTTCCTCGCTCTGCCGCAGGCGTGCCTCCATCCGCTTCCGCTCGGAAATACCCCGTACCACTGTGATGACGCGCGTGACTTTGCCGCGCTCCAGAATCGGCACCTTGCGAGTCTCTGTTACGACTGCCTCGCCGGCGACTTCCGTTGTCTCCTCCGTCGCCAGAGGTTTCCCGGTTCGGCATACCAGTTGATACTCCTCGATAACGCTCTTGGGCAGAAAGGGGAAAACCTCGAAGAGCGATTGCCCCGCGCGGCCCCTGGGCAACCCGAGCCTGTCGCACCACCGATTGAACGTTTCGTTGATGAGCAGGATTTGCAGATCCTGATCCACGACGTGGATGGCATCATCCACAAGCGAATCTATCGTGAGCCGGCACAGCGGTTCCGCCGTCTGCAGCGGCTTTGCTGAGCATGGGCGTGTCGGGACTTTGCGGCGGACGGTGCTGCTGGGTTGGGACGCACTTTTCCGTTTCGCTGCATCAGCCGCATGGCCTTTGCGCATACAACCTCCAGTGGATAAGAAATCGCTTTTCAGGTGGTACGGGCACTCACCCGTTGAGACCGACCTGAGGCATCGTTCTTCCTCCAGAAGCCGATCCCCTACATGGCGGGGAGGATGCGCTTGTCCTGCTGTGAAGGTCAAGCTCGGGCGTGAACCCGCAATTCCATCTCCTCCATACGCGCTTCACGGCTGACAGTTAAACCGCCCAAGCCGCCCTCTGCGAGAACTTCGCTTGCCCCTCGGCGAAAAGGAGCTAGACTGCTACCCGGAAGGTCCAGAGCGAAACCTCGAGTGCATCCCCGGCCAACAGAAAAGCACGCGGGATCCATGCGCAGACGCATGGCAATACTTCAGGAGGGTGGATGAGCCAGTCCCGGGAAGAACAAGTAGACTGTCCGTGAGTGGTTGTGTCGTCTCCTGCGCGATGAGCAGAACATCGAGTTTGGCTTGCGCAATGGGAAAGGACGCCGGCGTTCCCAAGCCCTTCTCTTGCAGAATCGTAGATGGGGTGCTGCCGCGGGCGGCAAAGAGTTTCGGCTATCGCGGCGTCTAAGAGGTAGGAAAGGACGGTCGAGTGGAAGCAGCCACGGACTTGGAGCTTGTGACACGTTTCCAGCAGACCGGCGAGGTCCGCGACATGGACGAATTTGTCAGGCGCCACATCGGGAAGGTCCGGAGCCTCGTGTTCCCTATGGTCCTCAATGACCCCGATGCGGATGATGTCACGCAGGAGACATTCCTCAACGCCGTCCGGAACATCCACTCCTTCCGCGGCAACTCGCAGGTCTCGACATGGCTCCACCGGATCGCCATCAACACGGCGTACAACCATCTCCGCAGGAAGAAGAGACGGGCTTGCGAGCCCGAGGGCGAGATCAACCTTGAGCAGGCGGACCCGTCCGCCGGGCCCGACCGGCGGGTGATGGGGCTCGAATTGGGCGCGGAGATCGAGAAGGCGCTGGGCGCACTGCCCGACACGCTGCGGGCCGCCATCACGCTGACGGCTATCAACGGCATATCCGTCAAGGACGCTGCACGGGCGCAAGGCTGCCTGGTGGCTACGATGTACTGGCGCGTATTTGAGGCGCGGCGCATCTTGGGCCAGGAGCGCTGGCGCCGTCTCTGGGTAGCGGACGTCATCGTTCGCGGCGAGGACCGCATCGAAGTCGCCCCTAACCGTAGGGACGACAACCGCCTCGACCTCTGGGTTCGCGCGCTTGACGACGGGAAGTTGGCGGTGGACACTGCAGTGTCGTTTGCGTCGCCCGTGAAGGCGGACGGCAGGATGGAGGCTGTGGTGGACCAGGGCGTGCCGGTCGAGGTCCTGACGCTTCGCAGCAACGGCGCCGAATACCGCGTGTTCCAGACGACAACGCTTTTTGGGGAGGGGTAAGCCGTGCAATCCAGGAAGGCAGTGATCCTGATCTGCGCAGGCCTTGTCGGCGCCGCGCCCATGACGCCGGCCGGGGAGCCCGCCGTGGCCCCGTTGGACGCATGGAACAACGTGTTCGCCGGCAGGGAGCAGTCGTTTCGGTACGTCGTCACGGCGGATCAGGCTCTGGACGGCCGCGTCGTATGGGAGTTGAGTCGCGAGTCCCACGCCTTGGCGCGTGGCGAGACCGCCGTGCAGGCCGCTAAAGGCGAGCCGCATGCCGTCGATCTGCGCGTTGCGTTGCCGCCGGTCAAGGAAGGCGTCGTCTTCTCCTGCGATCTTTCCGTGGCGTACGTGCCCCAGGGCGGTTCCGGGCCGCGTTCAACCCACAGGCGCACGTTGTGGCTGTTTCCCGATGACCCTTTCACCGATTGCAGACAGTGGTTAACCAACCTCGTTATCCGGCTGTTCGACCCGGAGAAGAAGACCGTCGAGCGCTTCACGAAGGCGGGTATCCCGTTCGCCGAGGTCAGGACGACCGACGCCTTGGCGGCTGTGCGTGAGGGGCTTGTCGTGGTGGGCGAGGGTGTATCCCTCAAGGAGGAGCGCGGATTGGCCTCCGCGATGGGTCAGGCGGTCGAGGCTGGCGTGCCGGTGCTGTGCATGGCGTTGCGCGGCGGCGAGATGCCGTTACCGACTGAGGGTGTCAGCGAAACCCAGGGCAAGGCGCCGACGCGGATGTCGTTCCGGCGCGCGGACATAATCACTGAATTAGACAAGCGCCTCGACACGAAGACCTGGGCACCGGGAGCGGACGCAGTTGCCTCGTCTCTGGTCCTTTCTGCCGACCGGCGCGTGGCGGCGGTCGAGGCGGTGAAAGGCGATCGCGGATGGGCATGGATGGAAGTGGCGTTCCATGGCGGCGGGCGACTGGTAGTGTGCGGGTTCGCCATCGTTTCAGGATGGGAGGGCAGTCCAGCGCCGCGGTATTTGCTGTTGAGGGTGTTGGAAGAGATGGGCGAGAAAAGCAAACGCGTGGATGGTGGGGACGAGAAGAGGAAGTAAAGGAAGACCCTCGCCCCGGCAACCGGCCCATGGTCGGGCCGGCTCCGTGCGGGTGACTGAAAACTCAGGAGGTACAGTATGAAAGCGGTAGTGCGTACGATGGCGGCGGCATTGTTGATGGGTGGTGTGGTTCTTGCAGCGGAAGCACCCAAGGTTTATCCAACGGCTATTCTCGGATTCACGGAACGCGGCGAGGGCGTGAAGGGTTACGGCGACAAGGTTGCCGACCTCCTCTTCGTGAACCTCGTGGCCAACCCGGACCTCATGCTGGTTGACCGGGCGGAGATGAAGAAGATTCTGGATGAAATGTCGCTCAACCTCTCCGGCATGGTTTCGGCGGACCAGGCAGTGAAGGTCGGCAACATGACCGGCGCGAAGATCATTCTCACCGGTTCGGTCGTGGAGGCGGACAAAACGGTCTACCTCGTTGCAAAGATCATCGGGACCGAGACCACTCGCGTGCTCGGGGAATCGGTAAAGGGCCGCACCAGTGATGAACTGGCGCCCATGGTCGAGGAACTCAGCAAGAAGGTGGCGGCCACAATTGTGAAGGAAGCCGGCAAACTGGTGGCACATGAAGTGAAGATGGAGGATCGGATCGCGGCGCTAAAGGAGAAGATGGGCGACGCCAAGCGACCGGTGGTGTCGATACGCATTACGGAACGGCACGTCGGACAGGCCACGATAGACCCGGCGGCGGAGACTGAGATGGGTGTGTTCTGCAAGGCGCTCGGGTTCGAAGTGATAGACCCGAAGGCAGGCGACAAGAAGGCCGACATAGCGATCGAAGGCGAAGGCTTCAGCGAGTTCGCCATGAGGCAGGGCAACATCGTAAGCGTCAAGGCGCGCGTGGAGATCAAGGCCATAGACCGGCAGACCGACAAGGTTGTGGCCATAGACCGACAGACCGACGTGGAAGTGGACCTGACCGAGCAGATCGCAGGCAAGAAGGCCCTCCAGAAGGCTGCCGCGGCGATTGCCGAACGAATGCTGCCGAAGCTGCTTACCGTTCATGACATAGGGCACGACCGTTAGCGACACTCCCGCCGCCTTGGCTACATCGTAGGCGTTGACGCCGGATTTCATGCCGCTTCCCGCTCCCGCAGCACGGCGCCGTGCCACTCTGGCGACGGATACTCCACTTCGCTCAGAGGCAGACTTGCAGTGAGGCAAGAATCAGGCACAACTCATTCGCGAAGATGTTGACCGATTCATCGAATTAGCCAGCGGGAGTCGGAGAAAAGCCGTCCTGAACAATGCAGCCGGCATGTGGCAAAATCGCGACGATTTACCTGACTTTCATTCGGCTCGGCGCACATGGAGTTGAAAACTCTCAACACCAAACACAATCCCATGATCAAGGGATTGTCGCCCACTTACACAAAGACATAAGAGGCCACTAAAAGTCTCCAGCGCACCGTTGACTCGATGCGGGCCAACGTCCGCTGAAAGTGACCTTCTGCTAGCCCATCGCGGACGGCGGGGCCGCCGTCCCTCCCGTTCCGCGGACTCAGATGAACAGTGTGGTTCCGGCCTTGTCCGCTTCGGCAAGAAAAGCGGCGACCCCGCCCATCTCGATGCCGTCAATCAGCTCCTCGCGCTTGAGGCCCATCACGTCCATTGACATGGTGCAGGCAACCATCTTGACCCCGGCGCGGCGGGCGGATTCCATCAATTCGGGCAGGCTCTCCACGTTCTTCTGTTTCATCACATACTTCATCATGGCGGTGCCCATTCCCGCCATGTGCATCTGCGAAAGCGCGAGCGCACGCGGACCCTTAGGCATCATCATGCCGAACATCTTGTCCAACAGCGACTTGCCGCCGGCCTGTGGCATGTCCTTACGCAGGGCGTTCAGTCCCCAGAAGGTGAAGAACATGGTGACCTTGCTCCCCATGGAGACAGCGCCGTTGGCGATGACGAAAGCAGCCAGCACCTTGTCCAAGTCCCCGGAGAAGACCACCATGGCCTTGTCGTAGGACTTGGCGGTTGATGCGACACCCTGTGTCGGAGCACCTTTGCGAATGACCGCCATCGTACCAGCCCCTTTCTGCTGCATTGAAACGAGCGTATGCCCGCCGCGTTCGCACCAGGCGCGCGCATCGGCGGGAAATCCCGGATCGGATGCGGAGACCTCCAACTCGTCACCCACGGTGAGCGTGTCCAGCATCTCCTTGATCCGCTTGATGGGGCCGGGGCACTGGAGCCCGGCGCAGTTGAGCTGCTCACGCCGGCCGCTTGGGGCGGGAACCCTGGCCATCTTCTCCTCCGCGTAGGGCAGGAAAGCCGGCTCCCGTTCCACGCCAGAGACACTGTCACGATGATAGTTCATAAAGGTCAGGTAGCCGCCGGCCAGCGTGCTGACGTTGACGAGACCGTGCTGGCGGAGGATGCGGTAGGCCAGATAGCTCCGGAAACCCACTTTGCAGTAGAGAAAGACGGGTTTCCCTTGCGGTAACTCGGCGAGTCGTCCGCGGAGTTTGGCCAGCGGAATATTGACCGCTCCGGGGATATGCCCCAACTCGAATTCCTGCGGACCCCGGACATCCACCATGAGGCCACCTTCGGTCTGGGCGGGGAAATCCTCCGCGTACCAGAACCTTACGTCGCCCCGTAGGAGGTTCGATGCGACAAAGCCGGCCATATTGACGGGATCGCGCGCCGATCCGTAGGGTGGGGCGTAGCAGAGCTCCAGCATCTCCAGATCGTAGACCGTGCGCTGAAACTGGATTGCTGCGGCGAGGACGTCGAGGCGCTTGTCCACGCCGTCGAACCCGACGATTTGCGCGCCGAGAATCCGTCCGGAATCCGGGGCAAAGAGCAATTTCAAGTGCATCGGTCCTGTTCCGGGGTAGTAGCCGGCGTGCCCGGAGGGATGAATGTAAATCTTACGGTAGTGGCGCCCTGTGCGTTTGAGGGTCTTCTCGGAGACGCCGGTGCCGCCGCCTGTCATATCGAATACCTTCACGATGGCGGACCCGAATGTGCCTCCGTACGTCGAGTCTCGCCCACAGATGTTCTCGGCAACCATACGCCCCTGCCGGTTGGCGGGACCGGCCAGCGGAATCAGCGCCGGCTCACCCGTGACGGCATCGGTGACCTCGACGGCGTCCCCGGCGGCGTAGATGTCGGGATCGGACGTTCGCAGACGGGCGTCCACCTTGATGCCGCCCCGTAAGCCCAACTCGAGCCCGGCCTGCTTTGCCAGCGTGGTGTCGGCCCTAACACCCACTGACACTATGGTCAAGTCGGCGGTCAGCGTTTTGCCGTTCTTCAGTTCCGCGACAACCTGACCCTGAGCATCGCGGAATGCCGCTGCAGCGGTGCCAAGATGAAGGCGGACGCCGTGTGCCTCCATGTGCCGGGTAAGTTCATGGGCCATCTCCGGATCCAGCGGCGGTATGATCTGGTCCAGCATCTCGACAAGGTCTACGGACAAGCCCCGCTCGCGGAGGTTCTCGGCCATCTCGACGCCTATGTAGCCGCCGCCGATCACGACGGCAGACTTGGCGCCCTGATCCACGGCGGTCTTGATCCGGTCCATATCGTCGATGTTCCGCAAAACGAAAATGCGCGGATGCTCAATGCCGGGCAGGCTGGGCCGGATCGGCGCCGCACCCGGACAGAGTATCAGCTTGTCGTACGACTCTTCGTATTCTCTACCGGTCTTGAGATCCTTGACCGACACCTTCCGGCTCTGCCGGTCAATCGCGATGACTTCATTTCCTGTGCGGACGTCCAGGTTGAGCGAGGCCTTGAGGCTCTGCGGCGTCTGCAACAGCAGGCTGTCGCGCTCCGGAATGACGCCTCCGATGTGGTACGGGAGCCCGCAGTTTGCGAAGGAAACATGCGACCCCTTTTCAAGAACAACAATTTCGGCAGTCTCGTCAAGACGCCGCGCCCGAGCCGCCGTGGAAGCCCCGGCTGCCACGCCACCAACAACTACGATTTTCATGGGGCGAGACTGTACTTCCTCGCGAATCGTTCGCCAAGCAGAAAGAAGAGCACTCCTTTTTGCTTGTTCCCGGTACCGCCACGTACAACACTGAGCCAATGAACGCGCCGGACGGCTGGTGGACGACTGTCGGTTGGCTCCTCGGAGGGCTGGGTCTGTTCCTCTTCGGTGTCCAGACTCTGTCCGATGGCGTCCGGCAGGCAGCCGGCTCCGGACTTCGCCGATTGATCGCGCGCAGCACCGGCCGACCGGCATCAGGACTGGTGGTAGGCACGGTCTTGACCGCGGTATTGCAGTCCTCCAGCGCCTTGAGCGTGATGCTGATCGGCATGGTGGATGCCGGCGTCATCTCGCTGCGCGAGAGCGTCGGGTTACTGCTGGGGTCAGGCATCGGTGGCACGTTAACCACCCAGATCCTGCTTGTGAATTGGATCCCGGCTGCCGCCCTTCCGATGGCGGGCCTTGGCGCACTGCTGTGGCTGTTCGGCCAGCGCAAAGGACTCCGCCTTGCGGGGCAGGTTGTGCTCGGATTTGGGCTGGTCTTCCTGGGGTTCGAGTTCATGAAGGACGGCGTCGCCCCATGGCAGAACACCGTGATACGGGATTGGTTCGTTCAGTTCTCTCAGCCCGGCATCCGCAACCGCTTGCTGGCGCTATTGGCCGGCATGGCGGCGACGGTCATCGTCCAGTCCGCGGCCGCCACAACAGCGATTGTAGTCACCCTGGCCGGCCAGGGCGTTCTCACCGATTTGCCTTCGGCGCTGTGCCTGATGATCGGATGCAATATCGGAACCACGATTACGGCGGTGATTGCGGCGATCGGGGCCTCAGTGACGGCGCGCCGAACGGCGGCCGTCCACGTCCTGTTCCGGTTCATTGGCGGACTGGTGTCGTTCGCCGCTCTGGGTGCCTACCTTCGCATAATCCCGCTGACAGCATCCTCGCTTGGGCAGCAACTGGCGAACTTTCACACGATTCACAACACGGTCAACGCCCTGCTTTTCCTGCCTTTGGCCGCCGTAATGGCGTGGGTGGCCTCCCGTCTCGTTTCCGGCGACGACACGTTATCGGCCGCACCGCAGCACCTGCGGTTTGACAGGGATTCGGACCTGCCGGAACGGTGTCAACAAGCGTACGCGGAGATTATCCGGCTGGCCGTGATAAGCCGCCGAATGATCGCCGACACGCCAAACCTGTTCGAACGGGAAGACGACGGGATGGTTCGATCGCTTCTGCAGAGGGAAAAGGTCATGGACAGTCTCCACGCCACCATCACCCAGTTTCTCTTCGCCAGCCAGGGGGCTACGAACACTGCACAGCCGTCCACCGGACCGGTGGCCCTTCTCCAAGTTGTCCATCATATCGAACGGGTTGGCGATCATGCCGAGAATCTGGTTGAACTTTCCGAACTCCACCATTCGGGAGTCGCCCGCCTGGATGAGCGCCTGAGGGCCGACATGGCCGAGGCAGGGCTGCTGCTGGATGCCATCGCCGTGGCGGCCGTGGCCGCGCTGGAAGCGACAGACCGCGAAAAAGGGGCTGCGATCGGGGAGCGGATCAAGGAGATGGAGAATTTCTGCCTGCAACGGCTGGACCATTGGCGCTCGCGCGTTGTTTCAGGCCACTGCAACCCGATGAGCGTGGCGTTGCTGGAGGACGTGCTGGCCAATCTCACCAGTGCCGCTACACACTACCGGAAGGCGTACGGCGCGTTCTTCGGTTGCCCGCTCGGACTGGTTCCGGACTGAGCGCACCGCTCTTTCTGCAAGTCACGGTTTTTCCGCACGCTTTTCTATTGAGGCACAGCGCGCAGCGGGCATCGCTGCACCACTGGCACATGACACAGTCAGGGCAATTGTGCTTGCGGGTCTGCTTCTCGTTGTCCGGGACAAACAGCAAACCCTTGACCCCGCGCACACGCACGAAAGGCATTCCATTCCTCCCACCGGACGAAGATGGCGTTTTGGCGCTTAGGAAGGCTGGCGGGGCTACTGCTTTTCGTCCGGACCGGCGTTCGGGACATCCGAGTGCCTGGGGTTCTCCGCCTCATCGCCTTCAGTGGATATCCATCGGACTGCGTACTGGGACAGTTCAGCTCCGCTGGTCAGTCCCAGTTTCCGGACGATGTTGCCTCGATGGGTCTCCACGGTCTTTACACTGCGGTTCATCTGTGCGGCGATAGCGCGCATGGAGTGCCCGCGGCCGATGCTTTCAAAGACACCCATCTCACGGTCGCTCAGTACCTCGATCGTTCGCAGGGCGACGTTCCGTTGTGGCTGGCGCTTTTGCAGGAAGCTGCGGAGCAGACGGCTGGCGATCTTCTCGCTGACGAAGACCTCCCCTTCGAAGATTTCGCGGATGCCCCTCAGCAGGACGGCTGGAGGCTCGGTCTTCATGATGTAGCCATTTGCACCGACTCGCAGCGCGCGCTCGGCGTAGAAAGCCTCGTCATGCATCGAGAGGATGAGGATGGGCATAGTCGGTCGCATCTGGCGGATGCTCTTCGTCAGGTCAATGCCGCTGACGGCCTGCAGCGAGATGTCCACGATAGCCATGTCCACATGGTCGGATTCTATCAGTTGGAGCGCTTCCTGTGCATCGCTGGCTTCTTTGACGACCGCCAGATCGGGTTCGCGGTTGATCAGTTGGACCAATCCGCTCCGGAGGATGGGATGATCATCCACGATAATGAGTCGTCGCTTTATGGTAGCTTTCTCGCTCATACTGCACCGTTTGTTCAGTACCCCATATCAATGCTCTAATCCCGGCGCCAAGATAGGTAAGAACAAATCATTTTGCAAGTTCTTTCAAAATTGATTTTCACTGCAGGCTTGCGCTCATCTTGGGTTGCCGTAACCCGGAGTGGAGTCAAGGCTCGGGGCAAGACGCAGGTTGCTGAACCGGACGCGCTTGGATGTGGGGGCAGACCACGTTGAGTCGCCTGCCTTCAGAGTGGCTGTCTGGTGGTAGACGGAGAGAGCCATCGGCAGCTCGGGCTTGCGCGAGCGCACGAGGTTGGCCAGGAGGATGAGTCTCTCGAGTCCATCGCCACTGCCGAAATTCCAGACCTCGTCCGGTTGCGCCAGCCGCTCTGGTTCATCGTAGATGGACTGTGGAGACAAGCCAAGCGCTAGGGATGGGAGGGCCTCGTCGTCGGATCCCCGTGCGGCTTCGACGGAAACGGGGTTGCGACTCAGTGCGGCCAGGAAGAAAGGTTCCGGTTCCGTGCGGCTGAGGTCCCGAAAGGCGTAGAAGGCAAGGTCTGCAACTGGATTCCCGCTGCGAATGGTATCGAGGCGCCTGATCATATCCTCGCGGGTCATGTCGAGAGTGAGTTGCAGTGGTTCGGTGAATGTGATGAACCGCTTGGTGGCCGGATCGGGCAGGCGTGGCTGGGTGTGACAGAACCGGACCAACGCCTCTATTGCCTTTTCCGCGTTAAAGCAGTCGCAGGCGAACCGGGCTTTGAGCCGCAAGGCGTCAACGGGATTATGAATATCGATGGGGTTGCTGCGAAGGAATGACTCTAAGTCGTTCAGGACTATGCGTTTGGAAAGCGGGCGGTCCGCGAATGCTTCCCTGTCAATCTCGCTCATCAGGCGGTCGCGGGTGCTGCCGGTGAGACTGAATGAGCTGTCCTCCTCATAGGCGAAAGCCTCTTCGGCGCCGATGTAGTGATCGCGGTCATGCAGTTGCCAGCGAACCTGGAAGCACTTTTGGAGATCGCGATTGTGGCGGAGGAAATTCCCGAGAAGCTCCACGCTCAGGCGGGTTGTCAGGAAGCTGCGCAGTTTCGTTTGGAAACGATCATATGCCGCAGGGCGGATACTGGCTTCGTCGTACAGGCAATGGATGATGCCGGTTTCGTGAGCCACGAGGGTCACCTGTTCGTTTTCGAGCGCCCGCCTGGCCTGTGCCGAGAGCACGGTTCCGTTAAACCACATCTTGTGAGTTACCAGTCGGCGGTTGTTTGTTAGGATTCCGTCTTCCACGTCCACGTAGTTCTGGCTGTGAAGCGGTGTCGCCATGAGGAAGATATCTGAGAGGGGAATGCGGGCAACCAGGAACAGCGCCGCGGCGTACAAAGTGGATAGCGAGACGCACTCGCCGGCCCCGGTGGAGTAGCCCGGTTTCAAGCGGAATGCGTCCATTGCCTCGACTGTCTCGGTCTTCCAGTAGGGAATGACGCTGCCATCGTACTTGTCCAAGCCGAAGTGAGCCCGGATGTCCATGTCAAAATAGTACCGGTCGCCCTCGTAGCCGAACAAGGCGTTGGATTGCTCCAACGCATTGCGATTGATAAAGGCGTCGAACCGCGCCAACTCACGTTCTTTAGTTGTCAGGCCCCAAGTGTCGAGGTCGAGATTGAAGACGTAGTGATCCATGATGTACTGCTTGACCCGCGATATCCGGCGGTATGGCGTCATGGTCTTCATTCCGGCGAACCATGGGTCCTCCCGCCACTTCCAGATTCGCGGAGACATGATGTTCGCCAGGACGAGGCTGTAGATCAGATCAGGGAAGATGAACAGTTCCATGTCTGACAGTGTGATGGCGGAAGACCGATGCTCAAGATCACGTTGCGTCATCATGTGGCTCCTCTTCCGGGGCGTTGGCGGCTCCCGACCCAAGAAGGCGTGAGGGATAACCGATGGCGGAGATTACGCTACAGATCATGGCGGCCTGAAGATCATCGCCATAGATCTCGGCGCGACAGGAATCCACCATGACATCGGCGCGACGAACGCCCGGGCATGCCATGATTTCACGGTGGACCGTCGATGCGCAGTGACTGCATGTCATACCGCTGATCTGGATCACCAGGTCGGGAGATGGCCTTTGACCCCGGAGTCCCAAGCTCAGGCGACGGAACAGCGGGCCCAGGGCAGCCGGAGCCAGCACGCCGATGAGGGTGAAGGCGCATGCAGTTTCGATCCAGTGAGGCAACATCTCGTGGGCGACATGCATGGCGGACATCGAGGGCTTTGCCTCGAAAAAAAGGTCCAGAAGTATCCCTGATGCCAAGGCCGTCGAAGCGACCGTGGCGAGATAGATGAAGGTGGTGCGCCGTCCCAGGACGGACCAGAGAGTCACGACGGCCGCTGCATTGGTGGCGGGGCCGGTGATGAGGAATACAAGAGCGGCACCGGGCGTGAGCCCTTTGGCAATCAGCGCGGCGGCGATCGGGACGGACGCTGTGGCGCAGACATACATGGGAACCCCTATGATCATCATCGCCACCATGGCCAGCAAGCCGGTTCCCAGAACACCGACCAGGAAGTCGTCCGGCACCAGGGCCGATATTACTCCGGCGGCAACGATTCCAAGGATCATGGCTCTCCCGATGTCCCGAGGCAGGACGACGAAGCCGTACCGAAGAGCGCGGACCCATCGGTTCTTTCCGTCTGGAGAAGCGCAACACTCGTCGGTGCACTCGGTTGAACCGGCGCTTACGGCTTTCGTTTCCTCAAACAGATTGGCCAATGCGCCGCCGGCAATGCCGCTGAGGAAGGCGACGATGGGTCGGAATATGGCGAAAACGGGACCTAGTAGGCCGTAAGTCACCAGGATGCTGTCGACGCCGGTCTGCGGGGTTGAGATTAAGAATGACAGGGCTGCGCCACGGCTCGACCCGTGGCGGCGAAGGGATGCCATAACGGGAATTACGCCGCACGAGCAAAGCGGCAGCGGCACTCCAAGGAGTGAAGCCTTTACGACTGGGCTGATCCCTTTCCCTCCGAGATGACGTTCCACCAGTTCCGGCGAAACAAGAACAGAAAGGAAGCCCGCCACGGCGAAACCGAAGAGAAGATAGGGCGACATCTCGGTAATTGTCTGCCACGCCGCGCTCAGAATCTGTGTGAGCAATACCATACAGCTGTCATCGGTCGTCGCGCCGCTTTCCCAAGCGCAAGAATGAAAGAACGCGCTTGCCCAGGCTGTGCTGTTGTGGCGTACGATCCGGATGTGAGTGTCGGGGCGGCGGCGGCGCAGGGCTGGCATGGGGCTGGTGGCGTTTTCGCCGGCGCGGCGAGTGTGGCGAGTGCGGTGAGTGTGGTGAGTGCGGCGAGTGTGGTGAGTGCTGGGAGCGGACGGGGCCTTTGGAGAGAAGCCGCCAGGGGTCCAGCAATTGGAGGTTGCCCTGTGTTGCCTTGAGGTGAGTCTCGTAGAGCGCCAGCGCCGGTTCAAAGTATGGCTGGCGTGACAGCCTTTCCATGCCGCCGATATTCCTGCTCTGTCGTTTGGGGTTGACGTCTGACGGCACGGACAACTCGTGGAAACGGGCTTGCGCGGCAAGCATCCACAGGGTGTCGGTCACCACATGTTTTGGTGCTGAATAGCGTCGGGCCACCGGCATGAATACATCGGCGGCGATGTCCTGCCAGACGTGAAAGCCCTTGGAACCGGTGTGGGTGGCGCAATCCAGAAAGGGTGCGTAGTAAAGGGCTCCGAACAGTGAGGCTGGTTTCGGCAGGGGTAGCGTGGCGGTGCCTGCATCGATGACGGCCAGGTACCTCCACAGGCGACAGTGGCGCGGACTGCGACTGTCCACATAGGCGGCCAGTTCGGGGAAGAGTACGGACATCAGTCGCGTTGCATACAGGAGCCGGAACGCAGCTTCGGCAGAACCGTAGGCGAACAGCCGGTAGATTTCCTCCAGCAGGCGCGCGGGCGATGCCTTGGCGATTTCCTTGTGGTGCTCGTGGATGGCATGGAATGTATCCGGCTCAATGTGGAATCCGAGCCGCGAAGCAAAGCGGACGGCGCGCAACATACGTACGGGGTCCTCGCGGAATCGGACGTCCGGGTCCCCTATAGAGCGGATCACGCGATGCTTCAGGTCGCGAAGGCCACCAACGTGGTCAATGACCTGGAACGTGCCTATGTCATAGAAGAGACCGTTGATGGTAAAGTCACGGCGGCGGGCATCTTCCTCGGGCGTACCGAACGTGTTGTCGTGGTGCACGAGGGTTGTCGCATCTGCCGCCTCATCTGCCGCCGGCATTCGCCTGAACGTACTTGTCTCGATTACCTTCTCTCCAAACCGGATGTGGGCGAGACGAAAGCGGCGGCCAATGAGAAAGCAGTTGCGGAACAACTTCTTGATCTGGTTGGGATGCGCGTCGGTTCCGATGTCGAAGTCCTTGGGAGTCCTGCCGAGAAGCAGATCGCGCACGCCGCCGCCCACGAGATAGGCCGTGAAACCGGACTGGTTGAGCCGGTACAGAACTCGGAGCGCGTCCGGGTCAATGTGTCGGCGGGTGATGCAATGCGCCGCGCGCTCCAGCACCAGAGGCGTATGTGAGTGTTTGTCCATCGGTACACGAGATCGCTGCAAAGAAGTATATACTTGATTGTCCCAGAGCAAAAGGATATAAATTAGGTTAAGGAACTGCGGGAGTGGTGCGCCGCTCTCGTACCCCAAGTGTGCCACACTTCGCTCTGGGCGTTAGCCAAAGTTATGGTTGGGTTGTGCGCGGTTGAAGGCATTTGTAAGTACTAGGTGACTTAAGGAATAATACTACTAGTATTAGTGTGGGCGCTTTGCGTATACTTCCCTGAAGTGGAGGATGAGAATGAGCGAGAAGGGTTATCTGCAAATCAAGGATGCGGCGCGGTGGCTGGGTGTTACCGTTTCAACTATTCACGCTTGGATTCGCAGGGGGCATATTCGTGAGGTGGAGCGCCCGGCAACTATAACCGTGCGATGTATTCCGGTGGGTGACCTCAAGAAGGCGTTTCATGTTAAGTGCAAGCAATGCGGGAAGACCTTCAAGGCGAAGCATCCTCTGAAGGCGGCGTTTTGCTCCGTGGATCACCGTAACGCGTGGTTTCGCGAGAAGGCCCTTGCGGATGCGCCCCGCAGGCGCGTTCGAAGGCCTCGCCGAAAGGTCGGCGGGTCGAAGGTAAAACGGGCTGTGGTGGTTAAGTAGTCTGTTCCGGTCTGCCGCTGTTTGTTTCTGTCGGTTGCAATGAACCGGCGCGGCGACTGGGTTATTCTTCTGCCGTCTCGGCAGGGTCGGTTATTCTTGGGGCTGGTATAGGTTCCGGCGTGGTTCCTCCGTCGATCCCGGAGTCATCCTCCGGTTCAACAGTTGTAGCCCCCACCAGTTTGTCGCCTTCGTCCAAGTTGATGAGCCGCACCCCTTGAGTAGCCCGCCCGATTACCCTTATATCGCTGACGGCCATCTTGATCATCTTTCCGTTTGCGGTGATCAGCATCAGCGAATCCTTGTCCACGACGGAATGGGCGCCCACAACCCGTCCGTTTCGCTCGTTGGCCCGGATGGCAATGACGCCGCGGCCACCCCGGTGCTGGAGGCGGTATTCCTCGAAGGGCGAGCGTTTACCGTATCCGTTCTCGGTGCAGACCAGGAATGAAGCCTGGTTATTGACGATTTCCATGGCCTCGACCATGTCGCCCTCGTCGAGTTCGATGCCTTTGACTCCGCGCGTGGCCCGCCCCTGATCTCTCGCCTGAGTTTCGCTGAAGCGGATGCTGATGCCGTTGCGAGTGATCAGGATGATCTCGTTCTGCCCTTGCGTGAGCTGGACGCCGATCAAGTTGTCGCCCTCGTCAATGTTGATGGCGATGATTCCGTCGCTCCGGATATTCCGGTATTCGGACAACGCCGTCTTCTTGATAACGCCGCGGGCGGTTGCCATCAGAACGTACTCATTTTCCGCAAACTCGCGGATCCGGATCATGGCGGAGATCTTCTCTTCGCTTCCTATGTTAAGGAGATTAACGATGGCTTTGCCGCGTGAGACGCGGGTGGCTTCCGGGATTTCGTAGACCTTCTCGGCATACATCCGGCCTGAGGATGTGAAGAAGAGCAGGTAGTCATGTGTGCTGGCCACGAACAGGTGTTCGACGTAATCCTCTTCTTTGGTGGCCATACCAGCCACGCCCTTGCCGCCCCGGCGCTGCCCCTTGTAGGTGTCCATGGGCACGCGCTTGATGTAGCCTGTGTGACTGACGGTGATGATGCATCCCCGGTCGGCTACAAGATCTTCGACGTTGATCTCGCCCTCGGCGGGCGTGATATCCGTGCGGCGCTTGTCGCCGTACTTTGCCCGGATCTCGACCAGTTCCTGTTTCATCACGCCATAGATCTTGTTCTCGTTGGCGAGGAGGTCCTTCAGGTAGGAGATGTACTTGATAAGTTCGAGATACTCCGCCTCCAGCTTCTCCCGCTCCAGGCCGGTCAACTGGTACAGGCGCATGTCGAGGATCGCGTTGGATTGGATTTCCGACAGGCGGAAGCGGGACATGAGCGACGTGCGCGCGGCATCCCGGTTTCGCGATTCCCGGATTACCTTTACGACGGCGTCGAGATGGTCCAGCGCTATCTTCAGTCCCTCAAGGATGTGCGCCCGGGCCTCTGCTTTCTTCAGCTCGTACTGGGTGCGTCGGGTGATGACGTCGAAGCGGTGGTCCGTGAAGCACCGGATGAGTTCCTTCAGATTCATGACCCGCGGCCTGCCATGGTCGATGGCGAGCATGATGGCGCCGAAGGTTTCCTGGAGCTGGGTGTGCTTGTAGATGCTGTTCAACAAGACCTTGGGTACGATGCCGCGCTTGAGTTCGATGACAACGCGGATTCCCTCGCTGCTCGATTCGTCGCGAATGTCGGAGATGCCTTCGAGCACCTTGCTTTGGACGAGTTCGGCGAGACGTTCCACCAGGGTTGTCTTGTTCACCGTGTAGGGAATTTCGGTGATGATGATGCACTCTTTTCCCTGGCGGTTTTCCTCGATCGTGGCGCGGCCGCGAACGCGCATCTGGCCGCGGCCGGTCTTGTACATGTTCTCGATGGCTTTTGTGCCGCAGATCGTGCCCCCGGTGGGGAAGTCCGGGCCCTTGACGAACTTCATGAGGTCGTCGATGGTGGCGGCCGGGTTGTCGATGGTAAGGACGACCGCGTCAATCAATTCGCCGAGGTTGTGCGGCGGGATGTTCGTTGCCATGCCCACTGCAATGCCCGTGGAACCATTGAGAAGGAGGTTGGGGATCTTGGACGGCAGGACCAGCGGCTGGGTCAGCGATTCGTCGTAGTTCGGGCCGAAGTCCACGGTCTCTTTCTCGATATCCGCGAGGAGTTCCTCGGCCAGCAGGTCCATGCGCACTTCCGTATATCGCATGGCTGCGGGGGGATCGCCGTCAATCGAGCCGAAGTTGCCCTGTCCGTCCACCAGCGGATAGCGCAGGGAGAAATCCTGGGCCAGCCGGACGATGGTGTCATAGACAGCCTGATCTCCGTGGGGATGGTACTTACCGATTACATCACCGACCACGCGGGCCGACTTCTTGTACGGGCGGTTATGGGTATTGCCCAGTTCGCGCATGGCAAACAGCACGCGACGGTGGACCGGTTTGAGCCCGTCGCGGGCATCGGGCAGGGCGCGGCCCACGATGACGCTCATCGAGTAGACAAGGTAAGAGGAGCGCATCTCCTCTTCGATGTTGATCAGCGGCTCGTTAAGCGCGGGCGTGTCTGGTTTGATTTCGGGCGTATCCATGAGGCTAAATGTCCAGGTTCCGTACGTTCAGTGCGTTTTCCTCGATGAACTGGCGGCGCGGTTCAACCTCGTCGCCCATCAGAATGGTGAAGATCTCATCGGCGCGGACGGCGTCCTCCAGCACGACCTTGAGCAGGCGGCGTTTTTCCGGGTCCATGGTGGTCTCGTAAAGCTGATCGGGGTTCATTTCGCCCAAGCCCTTGTAGCGTTGGATGGCGAGGCCTTTCCGGCCCAGGAGGCGGACGGTCTCCAGCAGACCGGGCAATGAGAAAATCGGGGTGCGGGTATCTCCGTCGCCCATGATGAAACAGAGGGGGGTCTCGCTGTCTTCGTAATGATCGACGGTGAAGCCGCGCTTCTCCATGGATGCCATCAGGCGATTCAACGTGGCCGCAGCATAGATTTCGAGCCATCGGAAACCGGATGAGGGCGCTTTCCCGTCGTCGCCGTCGGCAAAGATCTCCAATTGGTGGCCGACCCGCTGTTCCGATTCCTCCCGCAACTGCTTGAGTTGAACGTCCGTATAGACGTAGTGGTGTTCCGGCCTTTCGCCGCCGTCTATTGTCACCCAGTACTTCGGGAACTGTCCGGTTTCAGGGCTGCGGTTATGGAAGTAGTCCCTCGGATTGACGCCCTTGCGGGCGAGACTGTGCGTTATCTGCTCGATCTGGATCAGCGCTTCCAATGTGGAGATCAGGTCGCGCCCCTTGATCGTCCGGCCGGTGGCTGGAAAATCAAGGACGACGTCTTCCGTGCCAAGTTCGAGCAACTTGCGGATGAGCTTCTCTTCGCTGTCGATGTATTCCTCGTGATTCTTCCGGCTGAGTTTGTAGAGCGGCGGCTGCGCGAGGAAGAGATATCCGTGGCGGATCAATTCCGGCATCTGCCGGTAGAAGAACGTCAGGAGAAGGGTCCGGATGTGCGCGCCGTCCACGTCTGCGTCGGTCATGATGATGATCTTGTGGTAGCGGACCTTGGCCACGTCGAACTCGTCCTCGCCGATACCCGCGCCGATGGCGGTAATCAGGGTCCGGATCTCCCGGTTGGCGAGCACCTTGTCCAGCCGGGCTTTCTCCACATTGATCACCTTGCCGCGCAGGGGGAGAATTGCCTGGATTTCGCGGTTGCGTCCCTGCTTGGCGGAGCCGCCGGCACTGTCGCCCTCCACGATGTACAACTCGCACTTGGCCGGGTCCCGCTCCGAACAGTCCGCCAGTTTGCCGGGCAACGAGGCGCTGTCCAAAGCGCCCTTGCGTCGGGTCAGGTCGCGCGCCTTGCGGGCGGCGTCCCTGGCACGGGCCGCCAGAACGGCCTTCTCGATAATGCGTCGGGCCACCGAGGGGTGTTCCTCGAGGTAGATGGACAACTCCTCGTTGACGACGGAAGCGATGATGCCCTCGACTTCGCCATTTCCGAGCTTGGTCTTGGTCTGGCCCTCGAACTGGGGCCGGGGAAGCTTAACGCTGATTACGGCGGTCATTCCCTCGCGAATGTCCTCGCCGCCCATCGTTTCCTTGTCTTCCTTGATCAGCTTGTTGTTTTTCGCGTAGGTATTGATCGCGCGGGTTAGGGCGGAGCGGAACCCGCTCAGGTGCGTTCCACCTTCGATCGTGTTGATGTTGTTGGCGAAACAGGACACGGTTTCCGAGTATGCCTCGGTGTATTGCAGGGCAATCTCAACCTGAATATTGTCCCGTTCCTTCGCAAAGTAGATCGGCTTGGGGTGGATTGCCGCCTTGCTGCGATTCAGATGCTCGACGAACTCAACGATGCCGCCCTTGTAGCGAAAGACTTCTTCGCGGGCCGGTTCCGCCTGGGCGAGCTTGATCTCCAAGCCGCCGTTAAGAAAGGCGAGTTCGCGAAGGCGGTTGGCCAGGGTTTCCCATTCAAAGTGCGTGGTCGTAGTGAATATGGAGGCGTCGGGGAGAAAGGTGACCTTGGTGCCGGTGCCCTTGGTTTTGCCTATGGTCTCCAGCGGAGACGCCGTGTGACCTTTCTCGTAGCGCTGATGATAGACTGTGTTGTCGCGGCACACCTCGACCTCGAGCCATTCGCTCAGGGCGTTGACGCAGGATACGCCAACCCCGTGAAGACCGCCGGAGACCTTATAGCTGTCGTTGTCGAACTTGCCGCCGGCGTGCAGCGTGGTCAAGACCACCTCGAGTGCCGGCTTCTTCTCGGTGGCGTGCATGTCCACCGGGATGCCGCGTCCGTTGTCGGCCACGGTGCATGAACCGTCGGGATTGATGGTTACGCTGATGCGCGAGCAGTGCCCCGCGAGTGCTTCATCGACGCTATTATCCACCACTTCGAAGACACAATGGTGAAGTCCACGTGTTCCTGTGTCGCCGATGTACATCGCCGGCCGCAAGCGTACGGCGGAGATTCCCTCGAGGACGGTGATACTGGTGGCGTCGTATTTCTTGCCGGCGGAGCCTTCAGCCATAGACCAATCCCTACCCTCCTAAACGCCGGCGAGTTAACCATAGACGGGGTGGGAAAGCAAGCACCAGAACCCTCCTTCCGAAACTGCGGGAGTTGGAAGACTGGAAGGTTGGAAGATTGGGCAAGCCCTTGAATCCGTGGCCGATTCACACGCCCTGCGCACGTGCATGAGTTCACGCACTGCTTTATGTTTCATCCTGCCCATGGCCGTGTTGAACGCCCCTGTGGACGCGCCTTTTCCATCCTTCCAGTCTTCCATCCTTCCAATCTTCCGCAGTTCAGGGCGCTGGTTCAAGCGTTGACAAACCGTGGCGGCCTGCCTACAGTACGTGCATTACTCAGGGCCGTTGCGGTACTCCTCGCCGTGTTGGAGTTCGCTGTGGCGTGAAGGGGAAGGTTTCATGTATTCAGCGTCTGATCTGCGCAAGGGCCTCAAGGTCGAGATAAGCGGGGTTCCGTATCTCGTCACCGAGTTCAACTTCGTTAAGCCTGGAAAGGGCCAGGCGCTTTACACCTGCCGCCTGAAGAACATGCTCAACGGCAGCACCATGGTGCGCACCTTCCGGGAAGTGGACAAAATGGATGAGCCGAAACTGGAGGAGAAGACGCTCCACTATTCCTACGTCGAAGGCGACGAGTACGTGTTCACCGACGAGCACTTCGATCAGCTGACCATATCGGCCGAGGTGCTCGGGAATCTCAAGTATTTCCTGGTCGAAGACATACAGGCCAACGTGCTTTTTCATAACGGCAAGCCCATCGAAGTGAAGTTGCCGAACTTCATCGAGAAGAAGATTATCTTCACAGAGCCCGGAGCCCGCGGGAATACGGCGACCAACGTTCTGAAACCCGCCCAGGTTGAGGGTGGTTACGAACTCCAGGTTCCGCTATTCGTCAGCTCGGAGGATACGATCAAGATCGACACCCGCACAGGGGAGTACGTGGACCGCGTCCTGCGGCGGTGATCCGACGGGGCGATTTGGGCCATGGACCGTCAAGCCATTCTTGAATGCCGCAGCCGCCTGATTCAGGCGATGCGGCATTTCTTTTTTTCGCGTGGTTTTGTGGAAGTGGAAACGCCGGTCCGGATTGTGGCGCCGGCTCTGGAGTCCCACATAGACGCGGAGCCCGCCGGCACGGCCTACCTGCGCACGTCGCCGGAACTGCACATGAAGCGCCTGCTGGCCGAGGGCATGCCCCGCCTTTTTCAGATTGGTCCCTGCTTTCGCCGGGGCGAGTGCGGCGCACGGCACCAGCCGGAATTTACAATGCTCGAATGGTACCGGTCCGAGGCAGACTACCTGGATATCCTGGTGGACACCAAGGCGCTGATTGCCGAGTTGGCAGCCACAGTGCTGGGGCGCACCAGCCTGAGTTATCAGGGACGCGATATTGATCTGCTCCCGGCCTGGCACTGTCTTTCCGTGCGAGATGCCTTTCTGGAGCACGCCGGGTGGGACGTGCTCAGGGCGTTCGACGCCGACCGGTTTGACTTGGATCTCGTGACGAAGGTGGAGCCGGCGCTTCCTTACGATGCCCCGGTGGTGCTTAAGGACTATCCGGCGGAAGTCGCCGCGCTGGCCCGTCGTTCCGCCGTCGACCCGCAGGTGGCCGAACGGTGGGAACTCTACATCGGCGGACTGGAACTGGCGAATGCCTTTAGCGAACTGGCCGACCCCAAGGAGCAGCGCGTCCGCTTTGAGGTGTGCGCCCGGGAGCGGTCCGCCATGGGCAAACCGGTCTACCAGTTGGACGAGGAGTTTCTTCGCGCGCTGGAGAAGGGGATGCCGCCCAGCGGTGGAATCGCTTTGGGTGTGGACCGACTCGTAATGCTGTTCACTGATTCGGCGCGTATCGAAGATGTGCGGACATTCTGTGAGGCAACGGACTGACCCGGTTCATGCACAACTTCATTTTGCTGTTTCGCCTTGCGGCCGGTGCCGGATGCATATCTCGGTGAGTTTCTTCCGAAAGGCGTCCATGCCTTCACCTGTCTCGGCGGAGATAGATATCGGGCGGGTCTTTGTCTTGCTTCGGAAGTTCTTGAGATGGGCAGCTGCCTCCTGGCGGTCCATTTTGTTCGCCACGAGCAACGAGGGGCGCTGCAGGAGATCCTCGCGGTAGAGCCTCATTTCCTCACGTACGCTCAGATAGTCCTCTACTGGGTCGCGACCATCGGTGCCTGCCATGTCAATCACGAGAACGATCACAGGGGCGCGTTCGATGTGCCGCAGGAAGTCGAACCCCAGTCCGACGCCATTGTGAGCACCGTGAATCAGACCCGGTATGTCCGCCACCCGGATTCGGGAATATCCCTCACCCATCATGGTGCCGATCACAGGGTTAAGCGTCGTGAACGGATATGCAGCGATCTTGGGGTGGGCATCGCTGATACGGCTCAGGATGGACGACTTGCCTGCGTTGGGATAACCGACTAATCCGGCATCAGCGATTAATTTAAGCGTCAGGCGAAGGACGAAGCGCTCGCCTTCTTCGCCGTCGGTGTGCCGTGTGGGGGCCTGGTTGATCGAACTCTTCCAGTGTATGTTGCCACCACCGCCCTTGCCGCCCTTGGCCACGACCAGTTCCTGGCCATCCTTAACTATATCACCCAGAAGGAGGCCGGTTTCTACCGAACGGATTTCGGTTCCCGTTGGGATGTTTACAACGCAAGGGGCGCCGTCTTTGCCGTGTTGCTCTTGTCCCCGTCCGTGGCCGCCCCGTTCGCTGCGCAGGTGAGGATCAAAATAGAGCCGCAATAGGGAGTCTTCGTTGTTTGAACCCCGCAAGATGACGTCGCCGCCGTTGCCGCCATCCCCACCGTCGGGCCCGCCGAACGGGACGTACTTTTCGCGGCGGAAACTGGTGCAACCGTTGCCGCCGTTGCCTGCGATAGCGTGGACAGTGACCGCGTCAACAAAAGAACGCGTCTTCACGCCGTGGCCAACTGCGCCTGCGGAGCCGGAATGACGATGTTCACTCGTTTGCCGTTGCGGTCGAAGGTGATTACACCGCTCTTGAGGGCAAACAACGTGTCATCAGAGCCGCGTCCGACATACTTGCCAGGGAGAACTTTCGTTCCGCGCTGTCGGACAATGATGCTTCCCTCCGACACAAACTGACCGCCGTACCGCTTGATGCCGAGTCGCTTGGACTGACTGTCTCTACCGTTTTTGCCTTGTCCGCTCTTGCCTGCCATGGTTCTACCTCCGGAATGGGTTGGTACTGGAGTCTATACGGAAGCCGCTATACTCCGATGCTCTCCACTTTGAGTACGGTGAGATCCTGCCGGTGTCCCTGCTTTCGCATGTAGTTCTTGCGGCGCTTCTTCTTGAACGAGACCAGCTTGGGCCCGTGAACGTGGCTGACGACGGACGCCTTTACCTTGGCGCCTTTGACTTCCGGAGCGCCAACCTGCAATGTCGATCCATCGGAGATCGCCAGTACGCTTGTCAGGTCAACTGTGGCGCCGACATCGGCCTTCAATCGTTCAACTTTCAAAGTATCGCCTGCCTTGACCCGGTACTGTTTGCTGCCGGTCTCGACCACTGCATACGCTTCCATAATGTTACCCACCCCTCGGTTCCAGTCCACCTGCCTCTTCAGAAACGGAAGGAACTTACGGGAAACGGTTCCCTGTGTCAAGCACTGGATCATCTCAAGAAGTCAATC
>CAZWPN010000041.1:0-25941 GCA_964635275.1 uncultured Victivallales bacterium
CACGCAAGCAGACGGAGCGGGATTTGAAGCACCGGTTGGCTATCGAGCAACTGCTTGCGTCGGCGTCCAGCCGCCTCGCGAACGTGGCGGTGGCGGATCTGGATACGACGCTTACCGAAGTGCTTGGCGACATTGGTCGCATCACGAACACCGACCGCTGCTTCCTGTTCCGTGTTTCCGACGATCTTGCCGTCGCCGACAACACGCACGAGTGGTGCGCGCAGGGCATTCGCTCCCAGATCGCCGACCTCCGGAACATCCCCACAGCGGGGTTTCGGTGGATGATGAGACGTCTGCGTGGCGGCGATCCGTTGTGCATTCCGCGTGTGTCGGATATTCCGGCGTCCGCTTTGGCGGAACGCCATGTCATGGAAGAGGGATGTGTTCTATCGGCTATCTTTGTTCCAATCCGCCACGCCGGCAGGCTGTCCGGGTTCATTGGGTGCGACACCGTCCGTGGCGAGCGCCTCTGGTCCGACGACGATATCCGTTTGCTGCGAATTCTGGGTGAGGCCCTCACCCACGCCCTGATTCGCTGCCGGACGGACGAGGCTCTGCGCAACATGGCCCGGGAATGGCAGAGCACATTTGACGGTGTGGCCGATGCGATATGGCTGCTGGACGTCGACCAGCGCATTCTTCGCTCCAACAAAGCCGCTGCGGCGTTGTTCGGAAAGTCCGTCGACGAGATGCTGGGCCGACATTGCTGGGAGATCGTGCACGGCACGCGACAGCCGATTCCAGAGAGCCCGGTCGTTCGCATGAAACGCAGCCGGCATCGGGAGTCCATGGAACTGCCGGTGAACGGCCGCTGGTATCTGGTGGTGGTCGATCCGTTGTTTGCCCCGGATGGCGCACTGGCAGGCGCTGTGCACATCGTCAGCGATATCACAGAACGCAAACGGACCGAAGGCGCCCTGCGCAACTTGACGGCGGATCTGGAGCGGCGGGTTGAAGAACGGACTGCGGCGTTGAAGGAGAGCATGGTTCGGATGGAGACGCTGCAGGCGATCATCAGCCGCGGTCCGGTCGTACTCTTCCTCTGGCGTGCCCTCCCGAATGCATGGCCCGTCGAAATGGTGTCGGACAACGTCGCTGCAGTATTGGGATACACGGCCGACGATTTCATGAGAGGACGTGTGTCATGGCCCGGCATTACGTTTGCAGAGGATCGTCCGCGGCTGGAGGCGGAAGTAGCCCGTTTCCTGGAACAAGGCGCCTCGGAGTGGAGTCAAGAGTACCGCGTGACGACTCGCCGTGGAGAGATGCGTTGGATTCATGATTGGAACCGCACCATCAAGGATGCCAAAGGGACGGTTACCCACATCCAAGCCTTGCTTGTGGATATCACCGCACGCAAGCAGGCGGAACTCTCGCTGGCACGAAGCCATCGCGCCCTGCGCGTCTTGACTGACGGCAACCGAGCGCTAGTTCGGGCGAGGACCGAAGGGGAATTGTTGAATGAGGCGTGCCGGGTAGTTGTCGAGGTCGGCGGCTACAGCATGGCGTGGATCGGATTTGCGGAACACGACGCCGGGCAATCGATCAGGCCGATTGCGTTGGTCGGGTCTGCGAGGGATCTTTTGTCCCGCATGACCATGACGTGGGCCAATACCGGTTTTGGCCAGGGTCCAACGGGAACAGCCATCCGCACCCGCAAGCCGCGCACGTGCCACGACACATCAAAAGACCTGCGGTTTGCGCCATGGCGAAAGGAAGCCCTCAAACGCGGGTACGCATCGGTTCTGGCGCTGCCTCTGATGGCGGGGATGAAGTGTCTTGGGGCGCTGACAATTTGCGCGGCGCAACGCGATGCGTTCGATGATGCCGAGGTTCAATTGCTCCAACAGTTGGCCAACGACATAGCGTTTGGCATCATGGCATTCCGCGAGCGTGTGAAACGGCGAGAACTGGAGAGGCAAGTGCTCGACATCGCCGAGCGCGAACAGCGCCGGTTGGGCCAGGACTTGCACGATGGCGTGGGGCAGTCCCTCACCGGCATCAACTATCTGCTCAGCGTCTTACAGCAGGATCTCGCAGGCAACCACGCGCCAGAGTCCGTCGAGTTGGAGAGAATCAGAGGGTTGGTTGAAGAGACCATCCACCAGACGCGCGATTTGGCGCGGGGTCTGTTCCCAGGGGAACTGACGAGAGGCGGGCTAGTAGATGCGCTGCATGAACTGGCCGTCTCCACGCGGGACATTTTCGGCATTCCCTGCCGTTTCACGGGGCTGACGGCGGGCAAACTGGCAGATGCCAACGTGATCAGTCAGGTCTACCGTATTGCCCAGGAGGCTGTTAACAACTCGGCCAAACACAGTAAGGCCGGAAAGATCCAAATAGGGCTGTCGCAAAAGTGCGGACGCGTTGTCCTGACAGTACGCGACACCGGGATCGGCATCCTCAAGACGACAGGCAAGTCCGCCGGAATGGGGCTGCGCATCATGAAATACCGGGCGGATCTGATTGGCGCCGAGTTGAGCATCGAGAGCGTGCGCGGCAAGGGCACGACAGTGAGATGTACTTTGCCTCCTGAATGAACAATGGCCTCTCCGCAATTGTGCGATGCTGGTCAACCCCGCGCAGGGATTCGACGCGGAAATCATGATTATGGCAGCGGCCAGCTAATTTCGTGCATTTTGCGCGTTTCGCAGGTAGCCTGAGCGCCGGGTTCGGGTTAGGCTCCTGGCCCACATCATACCATGGAGCGGATGGAATACTTTTTGCGCAGGTTGTTGCTGATCGTGCCCACGTTCATCGGCATAACCCTGGTGTGCTTCACGATAACCCAGTTTGTCCCGGGCGGTCCGGTGGAACAGATGTTGGGACGCATGAAGTCCGTGGGTATCTCCGAAGGCGGTGTGCGCGGCGGGGCGCCTGCGGCCGCCCTTACCGAGAGCTATCGCCGGCAGATCGAGGCCCACTTCGGCTTTAACCGTCCATTCTACCTGCGGTATTGGGATTGGCTGGTCCATCACCGCCTTGGGATGAAGTGGGAGTCGTTCAAGTTTCCCAACAAGACGGCGTGGCAGTTGATCCATGACCGGTTTGGCGTTTCGCTGGTCTTTGGCCTCACGGGCTTCCTGTTGAGCTACATGGTTTGCATCCCGCTTGGTATTGCCAAGGCTCTTCGCCACGGCAGCAGGTTCGACCTGCTCACCAGCGTGGGAGTTTTCGTAGGCTATGCAGTGCCTCCGCTTGCGCTCGGGATGGTTCTCAAGATGCTCTTCTGCGGGACCGTTGATGGTCTCTGGGATGTCTTTCCGCTGTCGGGCTTCCAGTCCGACGGCTATGCAGCGCTTTCTCTGACGGGCAAAGTGGCTGATATTCTGCGGCACATGGCTTTGCCGGTTCTCTGCTATATCATAGGGGACTTCGCTGTGTTGACGGTCCTGATGAAGAACTCGCTGCTTGACCAGGTGTCCAGTGACTACGTTCGGACTGTGCTGGCAAAGGGAGGTTCGTACCGACGCGCGATCTGGGGTCACGCACTGCGAAACAGCATGATCCCCATCGCCACCGGATTCGGTGGCATCATGACTGTTCTATTCGCGGGTTCGGTGATCATTGAGCAGATCTTTGAAATACCAGGGATGGGTCGGCTGGGTTTGGAGGCGCTGGTCGGCCGCGACTATCCGGTCTTCATGGGGATTGTTGCACTGACTTCGTTGCTTGGGCTCATCGGCAACGTGCTGTCGGACTTCTGTTATGTGTTGATTGATCCGCGGATTGATTTCCAGAAGTAGTGTGTGGGGGTGGTTCTGAAGTTGCCAGAATGGTTACATGATCCGGTGGTGCAAAAGCGGTGGGCCCGGTTCCGCCGCAGGCGCCGTGCCTGGTGGTCGCTGTGGATACTATTGGGTTTGTATGCCATCAGTCTGTTGGCGGAGTTGCTGTGCAACGATCGCCCGCTGTACGTACACTATCTGGGCCGGTCGTATTTCCCGGTGGTATTCTTCCATCCCGAGGATACGTTTACCCGGAACGGCCGGTTGACCAGACCGGACTACAAGCGGCTCTCGATGACGGATGCATTCAGGCCGGGCTCGGGGAACTTCATGGTGTTTCCTCCAGTCCCCTTTGGCCCGAGTGAGATCCTTGATGCCGGGGAGTTTGCTTCACTGGAACGTGTGGTCATCGTAGTGTCCTCCGTGCCGCGTGCTGCGAACATCAATGTTGGAGCCGACGGCGCCATTGTCAGGGCAACTTCGGCCGGTTGGTTCTTTGGCATGGCGGACGATTCGGTGAGCGGGACCGTCCTGACAAACCACTGGGAGTTGACTCCCGGCCTGCACGCCGGGATTGAGAGCCGTCTGGCTAACCGCGAGTCACCGGAGGTGCAGGCGCAGCTACGGCACCGTCATCAATCCGACGTGTATGCCGTGCTGGTGTTGCCGGCATACCAGCCGAGGGCGTCCGCGCCCACTTCGGTGCGGCTGGCCCTTCGCGAGGCATTGGTGGAAGAGAATGCGCTCCGCGTGTACGTCACGCGTGATGGGCGGATCGCCGGCCGTACGCCTCCGTTGTGGATGCGTCTGGATACGAGCACCCGTGAAGGGCTGATTCGAGCGGCGGTTCGTCGCTTTGACACGGCATTGCCGGAGGAGTCGCTTCTCATTGATGGACGGATCCACCGGTTAGCCTACGAGAAACAGGACATAACGTGGCCGTTTGAGCCCGTGAGGGGGCACTGGCTTGGGGTCGACAGCGCCGGCCGGGATGTGCTGGTAATACTGGTATATGGATTTCGGGTATCCCTCACTTTTGGCCTTCTGCTTGTCGTGATGTCGGCTTTCCTTGGGATTGTGCTTGGGGCGGCGCAGGGTTTCTACGGCGGGCGAGTTGACATGGTGGGCCAGCGGCTGACGGAGATCTGGCATGCGATCCCGTTTCTCTACGTGATGATGTTGCTGGCATCGGTATACGGGCGCAGTTTCGGGCTCTTGCTTGTCTGCTACCTTGTGTTCAACTGGATTGGAATCTCATACTACATTCGTGGCGAGTGTCTCCGGCTCCGGCGGCAACCGTTCATCGATGCCGCCCGTGCGCTGGGCATTCCCCGGTGGAAGATCATTCTGCGCCATGTGTTGCCGAATGCCATGACGCCGGTGGTTACGTTCTTTCCGTTCATGCTGGTGGGTGCCATCGGATCGCTAGCGGCGCTCGATTACCTGGGATTCGGTGTGCCGCCGCCGACGGCGAGTTGGGGTGAACTTTTGCACCAGGCCCAGCAATTCCGCTGGGCATGGTGGCTCATCCTGTACCCCTCGCTGGCGTTGTTTATTGTGATGATGCTGGGCGTATTTGTCGGTGAAGGTGTGAGGGATGCGTACGATCCCAAACCGTTCAGCAGGATGGAGTAGGTCGGAGTCAATCGGGGGCGGGACGCAGATAGTAGAAGAAGAACTGATGCGATAGTGCTCAGATCGGGTGGTGCTGACGTGAAAACGGTGCTGAAAGTATCTGACTTGTCTGTTTCCTTCGCGACGGATGAAGGCCGGGTCCTTGCCGTTGACGGAGTTTCGTTCTCCATACGGGAGGGGGAGACGCTTGGATTGGTCGGCGAGTCCGGTTGCGGGAAGTCCGTAACAGCGCTGAGCGTTCTGCGCCTGATTCCCAGTCCGCCAGGCCGGATCGGACGAGGGAGCGTGATGTTCGAAGGTCGCGATGTTCTGCACCTTTCTCCGCGCGAACTTCAGTCTGTGCGCGGCGCTGGAATAGGAATGGTCTTTCAAGAGCCGATGACGGCGCTCTCGCCATTGCACCGGGTGGGCGATCAACTGGTCGAAACGGCGTGGCTTCATGGTAGGGTCTCGGCGTCAGAGGCCAGGGCGCTTGCCGTGACATGGTTGAAGAAGGTGGGTGTTCCCGATGCGGAAGAGCGAATGCTGGCCTACCCGCATCAGCTTTCCGGAGGAATGCGACAGCGGACAATGATCGCCATGGCGCTCATGCTGGGGCCTCGGCTACTCATTGCCGATGAACCGACGACTGCTCTCGACGTCACTATTCAAGCTCAGATACTCGACCTTATCCGGTCGTTGCGGGCTGCGGACCGCGGCGTCCTGCTGATCACCCATGACATGGGTGTTGTCTGGGAGATGTGCGATCGGGTGGCTGTCATGTACGCGTCACAGATTGTGGAGGAGGGGGTGACCATTGACGTCTTTGGTCGGCCCTTGCACCCTTATTCTGAAGCGCTGCTGCGGTCAATGCCATCGCTGTCGAGGGAACAGGGTAAGCGGTTGCCAGTCATACCCGGCCAGGTGCCATCACCGTTGAACTACCCGGCAGGATGCCGGTTTCGTGATCGATGCCGGTACGCGTTTGACCGGTGCAGTGTGGAGATGCCTGGGCTGGAGGCTGTGGATGGCCGGCTGGCGCGATGTTTTCTGGCTTCGAAGCGTGCGAGCAAATCATGAACTGCGCTGAACTTCTTCAGGTCGAGGCCTTGCGCACATGGTTTCCGGTCCGCCGTGGGGTTCTCTCCCGCACAGTCGGATATGTGCGAGCCGTGGACGGCGTCTCATTGGAAGTGGCTGACGGAGAAACCATGGCATTGGTTGGAGAGTCAGGCTGCGGGAAGAGCACGCTGGCTCGAACTGTAATGATGCTGGAGCGTCCGCGGGAGGGGGCTATACGGTTCCGGGGACACAATATCGCCACGATGTCAGAGCGTGAGCGGCGCAGCGTCAAGAGGGAGATGCAGATGGTGTTTCAAGACCCCTTTGCGTCCCTGAACCCGCGAATGACCGTTCTTCAGATTGTTACGGAAGGATTGCTCGAACACGGCCTTGTATCGCGGCGGATGCGCGAGTCGGAAGGCTTGAGGTTGCTGGATGAGGTGGGCCTTGGGCGGGATTCGCTCCACCGGTTTCCACATGAGTTTTCGGGCGGACAACGGCAGCGGATCAGCGTGGCGCGGGCGCTTTCGATGAAGCCGAAGCTGGTGATTGGCGATGAGCCGGTGAGCGCGCTGGACGTTTCGGTACAGGCGCAGGTCATCAATCTTCTTCTCGACCTGCGCGAGAGGCATGGGCTGTCGTATCTATTCATATCGCATGATTTGCGGGTGGTACGGCACTTGTCTGACCGTGTTGCCGTCATGTACCTCGGCGTGATCGTTGAGCAGGGGAGAACGGCGGACGTGATTGACGCAGCGGCGCATCCCTACACACGTGCGCTGGTGGCAGCGGTTCCCGAGGTAGGCGGAGCGCGCTCTCCGCGCCCCTTAGCATCAGGCGAAATGCCTTCTGCCATCCAACCGCCCAAGGGTTGCCGGTTCCACACGAGGTGTCAATTTGCGGTCGAGCGGTGCCGTGTTGAGACGCCGGCGCTGGAGGCGCACCCGACCGGCGGCCCGGGGCGACTGGTTGCATGCTGGCGCAAGGGCGAGGTTTAGGTCCGATAGGAATAGCATGACAGGACGAACGGGATTAGGCATCCATCCGGATGGGGTCATTCCGGCTTTTTCGTTGGATCTTTCATCCTAGAAAGAGCAGACAACCACAGAGAGCACAAGGAACACAAAGAGGCAGAACGACTTAGCTGCTTACGCCTCAATACCAAATTGGTGCGTGTATTCGATCGCGTACCTTCTTTCTTTGAGTTCTTTGTGCTCTTTGTGGTGAATCAACTGCTCCGTTTGGGTTAAGACCAGTGTATCCGGGGGGTGGCGACGAAGTGTGCGTCTAAGTGTGTGCTCCGCAGTGCGCTGGTCTTTACCGATCCGCGGTCCGCAGGCGGGGGTCGAAGGCGTCGCGCAGCGCGTCCCCCAGCAAGTTAAACGCCAGCACCACCAGCAGGATCGCGATCGTGACGGCGCCGAGTTCCCACCAGACGCCCTGCCAGAGGCGCAGCCTGGCGTTGCTGATCATGATGCCCCAGGAGGGTTCGTTCTGAACGCCGATGCCCATAAAGCTCATGAACACTTCGGTTGACACGGCGGCGGGAAAACGGATGGAAAACACTACGACGGCGAGATGCAGGATGTTCGGCATGATGTGCCGGAGCAGGATGCGGGCGTTGCTGAAACCGAGCGAGCGGGCTGCCTGAACATATGGCAGCTCCTTATGTTTCATGACCTCTGCGCGCACGAGCCGGCAGAGCCCGACCCAAGTGGTCAGGCCAATTCCCAGATAGATGCCCGGCAGTCCCTTGCCCACGACGACGGCGATGGCGAGGATGAAGAGCAACCCCGGCATGGCCGCGACACTGGAGTGGAGCCAGACGATAAAGCGATCTACCCTGCCACCGTAGTAACCGGCCAGGCATCCCAGGAGGATGCCGATGGGAATGGCGATCAGCGAGGTGAGTACGCCGACGTGGAACGCGATGCGCGTGCCCTGTACCAGGCGGGCAAGCACGTCGCGACCAAGGTTGTCTGTGCCCAGCGGGTGCCGTGGCCAACTGGGCGGCTGGTATCGTTCGGCGAGATCTCCAACCTGGTATGCCGGCGTCCGATCCGCCCATAGGTGCCGCCGGTAGTCGATCTCGCCCCACAGTGCCGTGATCGTGAAGCAGGCGACTACAATGAGGCATGCCCTGTTGAGGTAAGAGCGCCACAGCCGCGCCGCGGCCTCCTTCCACAGGGATGATATTGCCTGTTCGTTGCTCATTCTAACCGGGTCCTCGGATCGACCCATGCGTAGCACAGATCGGCGGCCAGGTTGGCGACCATGTACAGCGCGGCGCCCACAAGAACAATGGCCCTGACCACGTCCATGTCTGAAGCGTGGATGGCGTTAATTCCGGTGTTGCCGAGTCCCGGAATGCCGAAGAACGACTCAAGGAGAAGGCTGCCTGTAAAGAGGAAGGGGATTGAAAGGCTCACTTGTGTGATCACAGGGATCATCGCATTGCGGAGAACGTGCCGGAAGAGAATGCCGGCCGGGCCAACTCCCTTGGCCCGTGCGGTCCGGACGTAGTCGCGGTACAGTTCCTCAAGCATGACACTTCGATATAGCCTCAGGTCGCGGCCCGTTGTCGTTACGATGCCTATGATGATAGGCAGCAGCAGGTAGCGCCAGCTTTCAAACCCCCACACCGGAAACCACCCGAGCCGGAAGGCGAACACATACTGCCCGGCAACAATCCATATCACGTAGTTGATGCTCATCAGCAGTGCGGCAAAGATCACAATTGCACGATCGGCGAAACGATCGCGGTTCCACACGCAAAGGAGTGCGAGAAGCAGGGAGAGTGCGAGGCTTCCGATGAAAATGGGGATAGTCAGGCAAAGCGAGGGGCCGGCGCCGCGCCTCAGAATGGTCGTTATCCGTTCGCCTGTCTCTGTGGATGTGCCGAAATCCAGAACGGCCAGTCGGCCCAGGTAGTGCGCCAGTTGGGAGTCGAGGGGGTTCCCGATGCACCGTCGCAGACGCATGGATCTTATGCTCATCCCGCCCTCGGGGATGGCCATGCGAGAGGGCGGGATTTTCGCCGAATTGGGTGTGGAGAAGCGAATGGAGGCGCGGGCCCATCGGCCGGTGGTGAAAGCGAAGGAAGAGCCGTCCGGGAGTTCCATGCGCGGCGAAGACGGCCCGCTTGCCCGGTACACCATGGTCCATTCATATCGTGTTGAGGATCGGAGCGGACAAGCCGTTGGAATGGCGACGTCGCCAGGGGCAATGCGCATGGCGCCTCCGTCTGACCCGGCGCTCGGCCATACCGGCGATGAACCGCCGGCATTCCAGTCAGCGAAGGCGCGGGTCGGAATGCGCCAGCCAAAAAGGAGTGGCTTATTGAAACCGTGTTGTTCGTCGTAGTCGTCCAGCGAAAGAGCTGTGGCGTTCTTACCAAGCACGCTGGATGCAGGGCTTCCGCCGACCACATTGAAGAGTACGAAGGTAAGGAAAACCACGCCCAGTAGGACTGGTATCATCTCCAGCAGCCTTCGCAGGATCACGCGCCTCATGGCAGTTGCTCCCTGAGCCGGTAGTGTTTCTCCATACCGTAGGGGAAGTCGTGAGGAAGGTAGCCTCCGAGCCGTTCATGATAGAGGGTATAGTCCACGGGATGATGCAGGAAGATCCACGGTGCGTCTGCCACGACAATGGCATCCATCCTGCGGTAGAGATCGGCTCGTTCAGGGGTGTCCGTCATGGCGCGGGCCTGCTCGAAGAGGCGGTCAAATTCCGGGTTGGCATAGTTGGCGCGGTTGGGCCCCGGGGAGCTGTTGGGTGCGTAGAACAGTTGGAGAAAGTTCTCGGCGTCGGGGTAGTCGGCGTACCAGCCGAGCCGGAACATTTGGGCCTCGCGCCGCTCGATCTTCTTGAAAAAAGTCGGCGTGCTGTTATAGCTGGGACTCACCGATACGCCGATCCGATCGAAGAAAGACACCAGCAGTTCCGTGGATTCCCTCGTTTCGACGTCGGTTCTTCCGATTTCAAGCGTGAGATGGAGCCGCTTACCAGTCTTAGGATCCGTTCCGTCGGGGTACCCGGCTTCCCGCAAGAGTGAGCGGGCTCGCTCAAGATTAAAGGGGTAGGGCAGTGCGGCATCCGGGGGCGCGCCAGCCACGTTGGGAGGTATAGGCCCTCGAGCCGGTCTGATCCGTCCCCTGTAAAAACGAACCCATGCGTCGGCATTCATCGCGTGGGACAACGCCTGGCGAAGCGGGGTGTTCTTCCCGACGACAGGGTCGTCCATGTTGAAGGAAATGTAGAACGTGTTCAGGCTCGGGATGGATGCCAGTCGAATACCCTGAGCTGCCAGCATGGGGTCCAAGGTCCCGTCAGCCATCACCGCTGCGTCCATATGATCCCGCGAAGGGCTGCTGCAAAGGTCCAGGCCGCCACTCAGGAATTGCAGCCATCGCGAGGACGGATCGCTGATGACATACTGAACTATGCGGTCAAGGGGGGCGCCGGGAGCGGCGGTTGGAGGAATGGAAGGGCTCCAGCACGGCTCCCGCCTGAACTCAACCCGGTAATTCCTCTGCCATTCGTGGAGGCGGAACGGTCCTGTCCCGACGGGGTGGGTGGAGAATTCAACGCCGTGGAACTGAACGGCTTCGCTGGGCACTGCGGCGCAGTAGGACATGGCGAGAACCCAGATAAGTTGGGGGAATGGCTGGGTCAGCCTGATCTCCAGAGTTTGCGGATCCGGCGTGACCAGACCCGCAACGGAAACAGCGTAGTCGGTGACGCTGGTGGATGCGGATGCCCTGTGGAAATCGTCGAGCCCGACGATGCGGTCCCGCAAGAATACGAATCCGGGTGATGTAAGCTTGGAGTCTGCGAGCCTCTTGAACGAATAAGCGAAGTCATCCGATCGCAGTTCCCGGCCACGCCCACCCTTGAAGCATGGATCGTCGTGAAAGCGCACGCCTTCCCTTATCCGGAAGCGATACAAGCAGCCGTCGGGCGAGATATCCGGCATGGCGGCTGCCAGGCACGGGCGAAGCGCGTAAGGCCGTATGGTGTAGTCGTACTCCAGGAGCGTTTCATAGACCTTTGCTATGGCGGAGACCGAAGGGACGTCGCCGCCCATGGCCGGGTCCATCGTGAGTATCCGGGAGGTCTCGCCCCGAAAAGTGAGGGCACCGGTGGGGGATGCGCGAATGGCGGAGTCGGAATGCCCGCAGCCGGCACCCGATAGGGCGGACATCAGTGCCGCCAGCAGGAGCAAGCGGCAACAGACCACACAACAGGGGATGGCGTGTTTCCTGGCAACCATGTGTCGGTATGTTGCCCACTGACCGTACGAAGTGCAAGTCCCGGCTTCCGCTCTATTTGGCAGGCGCAGGGGCCGCTGCCGGTTCAGCCGGAGCCTTTTCTGGAGCTGCGGGTTGGGCCGGTACGGTTTCAGGAGCTGCGGACGCCGGAACGGTTTCCGGGGCAGTGGCAATTGCGGGGGCCTCAACAGGAACCACAGGTTCCGACTCTGGCGGCGGCGCCATGGGTGACCTGGGCAGTGCAGGCGCCTGCCCTGGGGATGGCGGCGCAACCCTGTCGACCACTGAGCGCGCTTCGCGCTGGGAGTAGGTAACAGTGAGGGCGATCGTATTGACAAGGAATATGATGCCCAAGACGACGGTGGCCTTGGTAAGAACATTGCCCACCTGCGGGCCAAATATCGTTTCGCCCATGCCGGCCCCGAAGGCGAGACCGCCCGCGCCCTGGCTCTTTGTGCGCTGGAGTAGAATGATGACGATCAGAAGGACGCTGGTGATGATCTCCAACGTCACAAGTAGAACCTTTACCATTGCGATAAACACGGCTGTGATCTCCTTTCGGGATGCAGACCCCGACAGCCTAGACGGCTGCCCTGACTATTTCAACAAAAGACCTGACCTCCAAAGAGGCGCCGCCAATCAGGCCGCCGTCAATATCCGGCTGGCTGAACAGTGTCGCCGCGTTCGCCGGCTTGACGCTGCCGCCGTACTGGATGCGCACCGACTGGGAGGTGCTCTCATCCGACATCTGTTTCAGAACATTGCGGATCAGCGCGTGCACCTCCTGCGCCTGTTCGGGAGTGGCTGTGCGTCCGGTGCCGATGGCCCACACTGGTTCATAGGCCACAATGATCTTGCGTAAATCGGCGCCGAGCCCGGCGAGGCTCCCCTGAACCTGTGCGGCAACGACGCGCCCGGTCTCGCCGGCGTCCCGCTGGTTAAGCGTTTCGCCGACGCATACGATCGGCGTCAGCGTCGATGCCAGTGCGGTCTTCGTCTTCCGGTTGACGACTTCGTCGGTCTCTCCGAACAGGGCCCGCCGCTCGCTGTGCCCCAGGATCACATAATGGCAATATAGATCGCGAAGCATGCCGGCGGAGATTTCGCCGGTGTAGGCGCCGTTCGCATCCCAGTGCATGTTCTGCGCACCAAGGCGAATGGAGCTGTTCGACAGGAGTTCGCCAACGGTCTTCAACGCAGTGAAGGGGGGGCAAAGCACTACATCGCAGTCTTTCCATTCGCCCAGCTCGCGCTTGATTCCGTTGGTCAGATCCGCGGCCTCCGCCGTGGTCTTGAACATCTTCCAGTTGCCGGCGACGATCTTCTTCCTCATTTTCATGGACATGCCCTGTATTATGGGCCTCCTGTGCGGCTGTCACACCAGAGAGGCCAGTTCACTTCATCAACGAATCAGGAAACCCCTGCCAAGATAGTGCTTACCGATCGTTCAGCGCCACAACGCCAGGAAGAGCCTTGCCTTCGAGGAACTCGAGGCTTGCTCCGCCGCCGGTGCTTATGTGGGTCATCTTGTCGGCCAGACCGCTCTGGTTTACCGCGCTGACGCTGTCGCCGCCACCGATGATGCTGACAGCCCCGCTTGCCGCCACTGCCTTGCACACGCCCGTGGTGCCCGCCGCAAACTTCGGCATCTCGAAACATCCCATCGGACCGTTCCAGACGACGGTTTTGGCGCTCCGGATTGCGGATGCGTAGAGTTCTGTTGTCTTTGGACCGATATCCAGCGCCATCCAGCCTGCCGGGATATCGTTGCCGACGACCTGGGTGTTGGCATTGGCGTCAAATTTGTCCGCGGCAACATTGTCCACAGGAAGCAGGAACTTGACTCCCCGTTTTGCGGCGTCGGCCAGCATGTTCCGGGCGTAATCGAGTTGATCTGTTTCGCACAGGGACTTGCCGATGTCATGGCCTTGTGCCTTGAGGAAAGTGTATGCCATGCCGCCGCCTACGATCAGCACGTCGACCTTGGTCAGCAGGTTTTCCACGACGGCCAGCTTGTCGGACACTTTTGCGCCGCCCAGAATGGCGACAAACGGGCGGGTTGGCTTTTCGACGGCGCCGCCCAAGTACTCAATTTCCTTCTCCATCAGGAAGCCGGCCACATTCTGCTTCATGTACTTGCACACCACGGCGGTGGATGCGTGTGCGCGGTGGGCTGAACCGAAGGCGTCGTTACAATAGACGTCGCCGTAGGAAGCAAGCTTCTGAGCCATGACTTTCTGCTTGTCCTTAAGCGCAGCCTTCTTTGCCTTGTACTCTTCTTCGCTAAGATCGTCTGTCTTCTTGACGCTGGCTTCTTCTTCTTTGTAGAAGCGGGTGTTCTCCAGCATCACGATGCCGCCGGGCTTGACCGCCTTGACGATTTCTTCGGCTGTCAGGCAGTCGGGCGCGAACGCGACAGGCTTCCCCATCACCTTGGCCAAGTGCTCGGCAACCGGCTTCAGGCTGAACTCGGCCTCGTAGCCCTTGCCCTTCGGCCGGCCTAGATGGCTCATCAGAACAAGGCTGCCGCCTTTGTCGAGGACGTAACGGATGCTGGGCAGCGCCGCCTGAACACGGGTGTCGTCCGAAATGACGCCGTTCTTGATAGGCACGTTGAAATCCACGCGCATCAGCACGCGACGGCCCTTGAGTTCTATGTCGCGGAGGGTCATTTTGTTCATTCGTCTAGTCTCCTTAAGCGACGCGGCGACCCTCGTGAGGCCGCCGCGTCCACCTGCATTGGTTGTCCTACGGGTACCTCACTTCACGCCGTCGGCCTTCGCCATGTGGCGGATAAGGTCGATGCAACGGTTCGAGTAACCCCACTCATTGTCGTACCAGGACACGACCTTGAAGAAGCGCTTCTCGCCCTTCAGGTTGTTCTGGAGTGTCGCCAGCGAGTCGTAGATTGAGGAGCGCGCATCGTGGATGAAATCGCTCGACACCAGTTCCTCGTCGGTCACGCCAAGGATGTCCTTGAGGTAGGTTGCCGAGGCCTTCTTGAGTGCCGCGTCAATCTCCTCGATAGAGGTGTCCTTCGCCGTGCGGAAGGTCAGATCTACAACCGAGACGTTGGCCGTCGGAACGCGGAACGCCATTCCGGTGAGCTTGCCCTTCGTCGCCGGAAGGACTTCGCCGACCGCCTTCGCGGCGCCGGTGGAGGAGGGGATGATGTTGATGGCCGCCGCGCGGCCACCGCGCCAATCCTTCTTGGAAGGGCCGTCGACCGTCTTCTGTGTGGCAGTGTAGGAGTGGATCGTTGTCATGAGTCCGTTTTCGATGCCGAACCCTTCCTTGAGCAGCACGTGAACCACGGGCGCCAGGCAGTTGGTGGTGCAGGATGCGTTGGAGACGATGTGGTGCTTGGCTGTATCGTATTCCTTCTCGTTGACGCCGATCACCAACGTTTTGACCTCGCCCTTGCCCGGGGCGGAGATGATGACCTTCTTGGCGCCGGCGGCCAGATGACCCTTGGCCTTTTCGGAGTCGGTGAAAAGGCCCGTGCACTCCAGAACGTACTCCACGCCCATGGCCTTCCAGGGAAGCTGAGAGGGATCCTTGGTGGCCATAATGCACTTGATCTTGTGTCCGTTGACGACCAGTGTGTCGTGTTCTTCCTTGCTAGGATCGCTCTTCTCGGTCGTCACCGCATGCTTGAACCGGCCATGAACCGAGTCGTACTTCATCTGGTAGGCGAAATACTCGGCGTCTGTGGAAATGTCCACTACCGCGACGACATCAATCGCCTTACCCAGCAGACCCTGATCGCACATGGCCTGAAAGGCCATGCGACCGATCCGACCGAAACCGTTGATACCTACTTTGATTGCCATAAATGAGACCTCCCGTTTGTTGGTTGAGCCGGAGAAGATAGCTTAAGTTTGCGGTGCAGGTCAATGAGAAAGCTGGATGGCGTGTAACCCGCGCCCGTCAGTCATGTAGGGGCGGCGCTTGTAGCCGCACGTGGGCGGACGCAAGGTCCGCCCCTACATACCCCTGTGTCACTGAGGCGGTACGCTGGCGTTCAATCGCAGGGGGGGGACTGAGCTTTTGCGATCAACGATGCAATCGTTATCTTCTCCAGCTGTCTGCGCAGTGTGACATCCAGTGCCTGCAACTCCACGCGTAGCCTGCAACCAGCCTTACGGGGACACTCCAGCTTTCTGAACACGCAGTTGTGACCTGTTCCCGTGTCATTGAATACATCCATCAGAGTCCAGATGCTGATCTCTGAAGGTGGGCAGGCCAACGTGAATCCTCCATGCTTGCCCCTGACTGAGTGGAGAATCCCGGCCTTGGCAAGCCGCCTCATGGTCTCCCGGATAAACGAGCGGGGCATGTCAAGCGCCTCTTCGATATCCGATACGCACAGCACTGACGACTTCTTCGCCATCAGGCAAAGGACGTTTGCGGCATAATCAACCTGTCGGGACATCAATCTCATCTAAACCTTGTTTTTGCTGTGGGTCAGCCGCGCTGCAAAAGCTATAATCCTAGTGGCATTATCAGTGTGCCGCAATGAAGAAAGTGAGATTCGAAGGTAATGTCTTGACAATCCGTGTGTTGCGCTGGTTTGCTTAAGCGCGTAAGGTGCGACCGCAGGGCTGGATCACGCAGGGGAGGAAGGATGAGCATGCTGCTCCTGCGGAATAACCGGGATAGGATTGCAGCTCCATCGTGGCTCTGGCGATATACTGGGTTGCGAGCGATGAAAAGAGATTCGTTCGATCGGCACGTTGATGGTACAGTGGATCTTGGGCAGTAAGAAGACATGAAGATACTCGACCGATATTTATTCAGGGAATTCGCGATTCCTGTCGGATACTGCCTGGTCGGGTTCAGCGCGATCTTCGTTCTCTTCGACCTGCTGGGCCGACTCTCAAAGTTCACGATGGCAAGAATGGCTCCGGATAGGATGGCTTTCTTCTATGGGTGTTTCCTGATTCAAACTATCGAGTACCTGTTGCCGACTTCTTTGCTTCTTGGTGGGCTCTACGCGATATGGCAGTTTACGCGTAGCAATGAGATCATGGCCATGCGGGCCTCGGGAATCAGCCTGACCCGAATCATGGTGCCGTTTGTTGCGATTGGAATGCTTTTCGTGGGCACGAGCTTCTGGGTCAAGGAAACCCTGGCTCCGAAGGCCGGGTTCTGGATGAGCCAGATACAGGCGAACAGGTACCGTCCGTTGCCAGAACGCAAGCCGGTGCAGCATCTCGCCTACTACAGCAGCACGGAACGCAGGCAGTGGAATATCGGTGAGTTGGACCTTTATCATCCGCGAGAGCTTCTGACGGTCCGGGTGCGCGAAGAACGCATTGACGGGACTCGGTTGCGGGAGGTCTTCACGCCCAAAGCCGAGTACCTTGATGGCCGCTGGTGGTTCCACGGTCCGCAGGTCCAGATTTATGACACAGACGACCATCCAGTGGGAGGTCTGCGGCCGGCCAAATCGAATCCCGATGAAGTTCTGGAGATGCCGTACATCGGAGAAACTCCGTCGGATATGGCTGCGTCTGTGAAGGAGCCGGACCATCTCACAGCTCGGGAGATGCGGAACTACCTGGCGGTTCGACATGGCATTTCCCGGGAGGAGAATGCCCGCTGGCGCGTTGATATCCATCTCCGGCGTGCGCTGCCGTGGACTTGCCTGATAGTCACATTGTTTGTTATTCCTACCGGTGCCGCCAGCGGGCGTCAGAATGCATTGACAGGAATTTTCACCGCCGTCGGATTGTTGCTGGGGTTCTATACTCTTATGCAGGTTGGCATGGTGATGGGGAAACAACAGCTCGTTGAACCGTGGATGGGAGCATGGCTTTCCAACGTGGTGTTCGCCACGGCGGGAGCTGTTATGATGCTTCGGTCTCGTTGACAGCCGGGACGTGAACCCGGCGGGGAGGAGCAGGATGTCGATTCTCAGGGATGTGCTTCAGAAGGCGGTTGAGCTCAAGGCGTCCGATATACACCTCAAGTCCGGGAAGGAACCGATTTTCCGTCTATCCGGCGATCTGGTCCACAGCGAGTTTGAGGTGCTGACAGACGAGGTCGTCATGGCGATAGCGCGCGACATTGTTCCCCAGCACCTTGCCGAGCGGTTTGATGTGGATCACGAGGTCGATTTCTCGCTTCAAGAACCCGAGATTGGTCGCTTCCGGGTGAATGTTTTCGTAGCGCAGGGGGTTCCTACCATTGCGATGCGGTATGTGAAGTCGAAGATTCCAACCTTTGATGAGCTGCGATTGCCGCCTCAGATGAAGCGGATGGCTCATTTTGAGCGTGGGATACTTCTGCTCTCCGGCACAACCGGCAGCGGTAAGTCCACTACGCTGGCCGCGATCATTGGCGAAATCAATCGCAACTACCGGTACCGTATCATCACCATCGAGGACCCGGTAGAGTATATATTTCCGGATGACCAGAGCGTGATCACTCAGCGCGAAGTTGGCTTGGACACGGTGGACTTTCAGTTTGCGCTCAAGCACTTGATGCGGCAGGATCCCGACGTGGTGCTTATCGGCGAAATGCGCGATGCGCAGAGCATTCAGACGGCGGTGCTTGCCGCGGAAACGGGGCATCTTGTCATGTCCACGCTCCACGCCGGTGATGCCAGTCTGGCCGTCTCGCGCATCCTCGACGTCTTTCCCGCTGTGGAGCAGCCTCAAGTTCGTATGGCCCTTGCGGCGAACCTTTGTGCCATTGTCTGCCAACGCCTGGTTCCCGATACCCAGGGCGGTGTGGTGCCCGCCGTCGAGATCCTGATCAACACGCCCACGGTTCGCAAGTTGCTGGAAAAGAACAAGCTGGAAGTGCTGCCAGCCGCCGTGGCCACGGGTAAGGAAGACGGCATGCAGTCGTTCAACCAGTCCGTCTACCATCTGATCCGCAGCGGTGTAATTACCGAGAAGGACGGAATGGCCCACGCCACCAATCCTGAAGCCCTGCGCATGAACCTCCAGGGCATATTCCTCGACGAGGACAGTCGAATCTTGGCAACATGAAGGGCGAAGTGCATGCGATGATGAATGAAAAGGCCATTCTTGTGACGGGATCCACGAGGGGGATCGGGCGCGCCATTGCCGAAGCATTGCTTCGAGAGGGTGCTAAGGTGGGCATTCACGGCCGGACCGCCGAATCTGTGGAGCGTGCGGCCGCTGAGATGGGTGTATCGAGCGTAGTGCCAGTTGCGGGAGATCTTAATGATCCGTCGAATGCCGCCGTCGTTGTACGCGCCTTTGTTGAAAAGGCCGGCCGGATCGATGGATTGGTGAACAACGCTGGCGGCGGCAAGGCGACTGCGTTTCGCGGGTTGACTTTGGACGGATGGCGATCCACTTTCCGGACAAATCTGGAATCCGCCATGCTCGCAAGCCGCGAAGCATATGTGGCCATGCGACGTGCCGGCGCCGGTTCGATTGTAAATATCGCCTCGCTCGCGGGACACGGCCCCGGAAAATGGATGGGTGCAGACTATGCGGCCAGCAAGGCGGGCCTTGTCAGTCTGACCAGGACGCTTGCGTTTGAGGCGGGCCGGTTTGGCGTCAGGGTTAACGCGGTATCTCCGGGAATGGTGGAGACCGACATGACGGCCGCCTTGACGCCGGAGATGAAGTCTGGATTGCCTATCCCGCTGGGGCGGCTGGGCCGGCCTGACGAGGTGGCCGCAGCGGTGGTGTTCCTGATGGGGAGCGAGTCGGCTTACATAACCGGAGAAGTCTTGCATGTGGATGGCGGTCTCTGGATGGGATGATGAGGAAAGGAGTGCGACCATTTGAAACGGTCTGTTGTTGTCACGGGTATCGGGGTTGTCTCGCCTGCAGGGGTGAGCGAACAGGAACTCTGGAACGCAGTGGTCAAGGGAGAATCAAAGGCGGCGGCCGTTCGCCGGTTTGATACGGCTCTCTTCCGATGCAAGATAGGATGCGAGGTTGAGGATGCAGGGCTCAAGGCGGGACTGGACCGGATCGGAGTCAGGCAGGCTGACCGCGCTCTGGACATGGCCATGCTCGCCTCCGATCAGGCGCTGCGTCAGGCTGGCCTGATTCAGGGGACGCGTGACTTTTCGGCGCAGCCCATTGGAGTGCTGATGGGAACGGGGATTGGATGCTCCCAGAGTCTCTACGATGCGTACCATGCCCTCTTTCAGAAAGGGCCTAAAGGGTTGCGTCCCTCGACCGTCCCACGATGCATGGCCAATGCCATCTCCGGGAGGATCTCGATGAATTTCCGGCTAACCGGGCCCAACTACGTTATTGTGAGCGCATGCACCTCCTCGACTGTGGCGATTGGCCTGGCGTTCCGGATGATCCGCGACGGATATGCCGAGCGAGTTCTGTGCGGAGGAACGGACGCGGTCTTTGATCCGGCTCAGTTCGGGGGGTGGGACGCGCTGGGCGTCATGTCGTGCAATACGGATGCCGCCAGAGCCTGTCGGCCATTCGATGCGAAGCGCGACGGATGCGTGCTGGGGGAGGGTGCGGGTGCACTGCTGTTGGAATCGGCCGAAAGTGCGCTGGCGCGTGGAGCTAAGGCGCGCGCAGAGCTCGCCGGCTATGGCGAATCCTCCGACGCCGGCCATATCACCGCGCCGGATCCCGAGGGTCAACGCGCCGCCATGGTGGCTGCGCTGGAGTCAGCCGGGATACAGCCTTCCGATCTCGGTTGGATCAGTGCGCATGGCACGGCAACCCGCGCGAATGACGAGTGCGAGTGCCGTTCGATCCGGGCGGCGCTAAACGGGACGGCGAACGATGTTCCGACGGGGTCGAGCAAGGCGATCTTCGGTCACCTGCTCGGCGCCGCGGGGGTCATGGAGACGATTGTCGCCATCCTGGCGATCGAGAATGGCATCGTGCCTCCCAGTGTGAACTTGGAAACGCCCGATGCCGCCTGCGATGTACTGTTGGCGGGTTCGCAGCCGGAGCCGATGCGCCGCCCCGTCGTGATGAAGAACAGTTTCGGTTTTGGCGGGAACAACGGCGTGCTTATACTTAAACAGCATGCGGAATAAATATGGACTCGCCATGCCGCCGGACGGGTGGTATTGAGTTGACTCCAACAAGGGGACAGGTATGACCAACGAGGAAATCCTTCAGCGACTGCGACAGGTGATGAAGCGGACCAGTCAACAGAAGACGGACTGGGATGCCGTGTCTGAGTCTTCGGCGATTGCCGGGCTGGGATTCGATTCCCTGGCCGTGCTCGACCTCATCTACGATGTGCAGCAGGAGTTCGGGGTGGAGTTCGACGCGGAGGAAATGACGCGTGTCAAGACCATCGGCGATCTCATTGCGTTCCTGAAGGCCAAAGGCGCCTAGTTGGCGCCGGTCTATGTCGGGACGTCTGCCCGGGGAATCCCCCTGCATGTCCAAAGTGCGTTATGCCATTGAGTACGCCGCGCTTCGGTCGGTGCTGGCCGTCGTGGACCGCCTTCCGATTGCGAAAGCGGTGCATATGGCGGAGCGTGCGGGCGGCATATGGTTCCGGTTGGCCGGCGGCCGTCGACTGATTGCAGTTGAGAACATTCTGGCTTCCGGACTTGTTTCCGACCGTGCGGCGGCGGAAGCAATGGCCCTCGCTTCCTTTCGTCATTTCGCGGCCATGGTCATCGAGGGGCTGCGTCCGGGTGATGCGCTTTCTCCGCAGCGCTGGCGCACGGATGCTGAACTTCATGTCTCACCCGAAAGCATGCGGCTGCTGGAGACGCCAGGGCAGGGCGTCATCCTGATCTCAGGGCATATTGGATCGTGGGAACTGGCTGTTCATACGATATCGAGCGTCAAGCCGGTGCTTGGCGTTGCTCGGCGAATGAACAATCCGTGGACCGACGCGGTCATGCAGGCGCGCTTGCCGGGGGAGCGGTTCCGGATTGTAGGAAAGCACGAGATGGATCCCGGGCGCTTTCTCGGGGCATTGAAAGGCGGCGAGGTCGTGGCCCTGCTGTTCGACCAGCATGTTCCGCGACGGGGGATGGTGATTGATTTCCTGGGGCGGCCGGCATCTACGCACACCTCGCCCGCGCTTCTACACCTGGTCAGCGGCGCCCCTCTGTGCTTCGGGTATTTCGCCCGGCTTCCGTCGCGGCGGTTTGCGGTTCATCTGGGCGATCCGATTGTCTGGAAACGCACGGGTGACAAGGAGAAGGATGTTCGCGGAATCATGACTCGCCTGACCCGTGAACTGGAGCAGGCCGTCAGGACGTATCCGGAGCAGTACATGTGGGGGCATCGGCGCTGGCGAGTGTGACGTCTACCGCAGCGGGAAGATGCATTGGCACGACCTGCCGGGTGCCACTTCTACATCCACAGGTATCTGCCGGCTGCACTCGGGTTTCGCGCGATGGCAGCGGGGATGGAACGGGCACCCCGGAATCGCCGAGAGGCGGGACGGCGCATCGCCTTTCAGTACGATGCGGCCCGGGGCGCTAAGCCCGTCAGGGCGCGGCTTGCGCGGTGCGGCCGACACGAGCGCCTCCGTGTAAGGATGGGCCGGATTGTTCAATACCTGGCCTGTCGGACCCGATTCAACAACTCTTCCGATGTACAGTACCATCGTTCTGGAGCAGAGCGACTCGACTACCGCCAGGTCGTGCGCAATGAGCAACAGAGCCAGGTTGTGCCTTTCCTGGAGGGAGCGGAGCAGGGCGAGTATCTGGGCTTGCACCATCACGTCCAGAGCGCTGACGGGTTCGTCCGCGATGAGCAGACGTGGATCAACGGCCAGTGCCCTGGCTATAACAACGCGTTGTCGCTGTCCGCCGCTGAGTTCGTGAGGGTACCGACGTGCGTGGGCCGGTTCGAGTCCCACTTCCTCAAGGAGTTTCAGCACGCGATTGTTTTGGTGTTCCGCTGCGACGTGTGGCGCAACGCTCTGCGATGCTGTCGTCAGCACAGTTTGGTGAACGTGCAGGACTTCCTGGATGGCGGCGCCCACGGCGATCCGCGGATTGAGAGAGAGCGATGGATCCTGGAATACCATCTGGGCGGTGCGGGCAAGCAGCATTCGGTTGGATCGGGCCAGAGCGATAGTGTCGCAGCCATTCAGACGGCAGGTGCCGGCGTCAGGGCGTGTCATTCCAAGGATGGCCCTCGCCAGGGTTGTCTTCCCTGACCCGCTTTCGCCGACAATTCCGAGGGTTTCGCCTTCATCCATGCTGAAGCTGATACCATCGACCGCGCGGAAGGAGTGTTTGCCGCGCTGAAAGCTCACGGCAAGGTCATTGACCTGGAGAAGGGTCATTTCCGCCCCCCATCAGTTGTGAGCGGTCCGGCGTGGAAGCAGGGCTCCGGAATGGCCTCAATAAGCATGCGCGTGTAATCGTGCTTTGGATTAAGCAAGACGGTTGATGGCGGGCCCGATTCCACAAAACGGCCGTTGAGCATTATGTGAATCTCGTCGGCTATGGAACCCGCGATGGCCAGGTTGTGCGTGATCAGGAGAATGGCCATGTGCAGGCGTTCCTGCAGGTGAACGAGCAGATCGAGAATCTGAGCCTGAACGGTTACGTCCAGCGCGGTCGTGGGTTCGTCGGCGATGAGCAGCGACGGGCGACATGCCAGCGCCATGGCCATGACGACGCGCTGCTGCATGCCGCCGCTCAGGTTGTGCGGGTAGGCGAGGGCCATGTGCTCGGCGTCCGACAGTCCTACCATGCGGAGCATCTCGAGTGTCCGCGATTTCGGGTCGGCGTCCGGTTGATGCACGCGAACTGCTTCCTCCACCTGAGGGCCGATTCGGACTACCGGGTTCAGCGCGCTGGCGGGTTCCTGGAAAACGTAGGCGACACGGGCTCCCCTGATCGCGCGCAGCTGACGCTCGTCCATCGCGAAGAGATCGCGCCCTTCGAACATGACGCGCCCCGACTCATAGATGGCGGGCGGCTGTGGGAGAAGCCGTGTCAGCGCCATGGCGGTGACCGACTTGCCGCTTCCGCTCCTTCCGGCGATGGCGACGGTCTGTCCTTTTTGAATCAGGAAGTTGACACCGTCAACTGCCCGGTTGTCCTGGGCTGCGAAGCGGATGCGCAAGTCCTGAACATCCAGAAGGGGCGATACCGTCGAGCATGTCTCCACAGGTTTTGGCATGGCGGTCACTGTGGCGAGGGGGCGTCTTGAATACTAGCCATTATTGTGTGGAAGCGCACAGTCACAGCCGCTGTAGGGCAATTAGAGCGTAGGCGGTAGCCAGCACAGGATCATTCTCCCAGAACCGGTTATTATCGTTGACCCAATAACCGCGTCCGGTCTTGGGGTCTATCTTCTGAAGCGAGATCAACTTCTTGGCCAGCTCGGTCTTCCAGTCCACCGTGGTTCCGTCTTTCATGTGCAACGAGGGCTGGCCGTATGCGCCGAGTGACTTGCCGAGGACGTTGTAGAAGAAGAACAGGCCTTGGGAACCCATTCCAGGATTCTCATCAAGCGACCAGTGTCTCACTGACCAGTCAAACGCCGATTGCACGCGGGTATCGTCGCGATCCACGTTGGCATAGATCAGAGCCAGCATGCCGGCGTAGGTGATGCTGCCGTAGGAACGCAAAACGACGATGCCCTGCGCATTGGTTGTCGCGCCGGCTTTTGGGTCGTTGGGGTTGTATACGATTCCGCCAGCGTCCTGTGGACCTGCTTCCGGTTTGTTCTGCAGGCGGGCGACGTATTTGACGGTTTCCGACCAATCTATATCCACCCGTTTTTCGCCGGCGGGGCGCATATCCTCAACCGACTGCGTTTCGCGCATGGCGACGGTGGCGTAGTACGTGTTGAGCAGGTCGGTATAGGAGCGTTGCGTTGAGCGGTCGTATCCAAATCCGCCGCGGTACTCATCATCGCCGAAATGCTGGGAGCCGGCCATGTATTGACGCGCGTTCTGGATCACCCGGATCAACGCTGGGTTGCGTGTTGCACTCAAGGCGGTCATGCATATTGCGGTGTTGTAGCCGGACAGTCCGCCGCCTTTTCGGTCGGGCACCTCGACATAAATGGCGCCGTTGCTGTGCACGCAAGAGAGGATAAACTGCACAGCCGAGGCAGCGGCGGCCTTGGCGTCGGTGCGGCCCGACTGGACCAGTGCCTGGAGAGGCATCGCGGTCAGCGCAGGAAACGCCGGGTTGGACCAACTACCGTTCGTGGACTGCTGGGACAGCAGCCAATCCAAGCCACGGTTCACTGCAGCCTTGGCCTCATTGGACAGGCTAACGTCAAGGATCCCTGCCGGCGGCGCTGAGGACACCATGACGGCAGGCGGTTCTGCCGCAAACCCATAGAATGAACACATCACCGCGACAAAAATGGCAATCCAGACAGTTTTCATAAAGACGCTCCCTATGTGAGTACGTTACAGCGCCCCAGATTATTAGGTGCTGATGCGTTAGGCACAGTAGCCTCTTCGCCAGTTGGATGCAACCCAGATTCAAAACCCAAGGCAGGCTACGCCCGCAACCGAAGTGTGTGAGTGTGTGTGTCTGTGAGTGTGGGAGTAGGCCTCGATGTTCGCCTCCCACACACTCACATACGACCCGTTCAACCCGTAAAGATATGCAATCTGTCTGGTTCGTAAGGTGTGGCGAGCCATCCAAGCGAGCCGCAAACAAAGGACGTACACGAGTCCGCCAAAGAGTCCTGGTTCCCGTGAAAATCACAGTCCTAGTTTCCACCTGCCGGCGGTGATCTTGAAGTCTATCCCCGCTTCTGTAACACTCATCGCCATGACATTGCAGCGGCAGACCGGTTGGCGGGTCGGTCGAATTTGGCGAACTCGCGGCCAATGCGCTGGGCACGCGAGATCCGGGAGGAAGCAAGAGAACCGATGAGAAGAACCGACAAGACCGCGACTCCGCTCATTCGTCTGGCTCGTGCCGAAGACCTGGACGCGATCAATGCGATTTACAACCACTATGTTCTGCACTCGACCTGTACCTACCAGGAACTGCCTGAACCCTTGGAGGGACGCCGGGAATGGTTTGCGCGGCACGGCGCAACGCATCCGGTGACGGTCGCCGAGCTAAACGGAAGCATCGTGGGATGGGGTTCGCTATCGGCCTACCACGCACGGTCGGCCTATCGGCATACGGTCGAGAATTCTGTCTACGTGGATCAGGCGTTGCATGGGCGCGGAATCGGGTCGGCCTTGTTGCGGGATCTAATCGAGCGTGCCCGCGCGCTGGGGTATCATGCGATCATCGCAGGCATTGACGGGGACCAGACTGCCAGCCTCGGTCTACACGCCAAGTTCGGATTCGAACAGGTGGGCCATCTTCGCGAGGTGGGCTT
>CAZWPN010000042.1:0-13173 GCA_964635275.1 uncultured Victivallales bacterium
GGACCGCGGGCGGATGGTCAGTTCCTCGCCGCTGGAAGAACTCCAGAGCGCCACCAAGCGCGTCCAGATCATCTTTACCGGCGCGTCGGTGCCGGACGGGTTCACGCTTCCGGGCGCTGTGCGGGTCCAGGTGTCCGGACCGGTTTATACCGCCGTGGTGCGTCTGGCCACCGAGGATGCGCTGGAAGGCCTCGCAGACCGCCTCGGGGCGCGGGTCAGTGTGTTTCCGCTCGGGCTGGAAGACATTTTCATCGAACTATTCGGCAAGGAATCTCAAACGGTACTGCATGAGGAGCGCACATGACCACCATGAAACCGCAAGAACGGATTGTCCGGGGCCTGCTCTACAAGGAGTGGCTGGCCCACCGCAACTTGATCGTAGGCACCTGGGCGCTCTGGCTGGCCTGCGGACTGGTACTGCCGGTCTTCCATCACCCGGCGTGGATATTCGGTATGGGGCTGTTCTATGCGTATGTTGCCGCCCCCACTATCGGCGGCATGGACGCAGCCGAGGGCTCCGAGGAGTTCGCCTTCTCGCTGCCAGCCACGCGCACGCAAATATACCTGACGCGCCTGGCGCTGTTCGGCGGCAACCTCATCGCGCTTCTCGCTGCGGGTCTGCTGACGATCGCGTTCAACGTGCCGCAGCACCTCTGGGGACTGGTTGTGGAAAGCGGTCTCACGGAACCTTTTCCCGTGGCGCGGGGCCTGTGGTACGCCATCGCATTCTGCGCGCCGCTGGCTGCCGGCGCCTGCGCGTTCGTGCTCGCCGCAGTGGCTAGATCTCGGGGCGCGGTCACAAACGCTGGGACGCATGGCGTTTTCTTTGCAGGAATCGTCGGCATAGCCGGAAGGATGGCCGAGAATGTCCGCTGGGAACGTATGAACGGTCTGATCGTATGTCCGGCGCTCGTGATGCTGACGGTCGCCGTGCTGGGGTTTGGCCTGTATCAGTTCAGGCGCAAAGAGGGCATCAGCCGACCCGCGGCAGTCGGCGGGGGAAAGCGACTCATATGGATAATAGTGGCGCTTCTGGCGGGAGGATTGATGCTGATGTTCTGGTTCTTAAACGTCGGCTAGTGGACATGAATTAGAGTCCATCATTTATGTGGAAGAAAGACGGTTTCGCAACTAACTAGTACAACAAAGGGGAATCATCATGATGATTGGATTGTTCTTGGCCGCGTTGGGCCCCATTATGGGACTGGCTGTTTGGCTCCTATTTCGCAGGAGGCCGGGGCGGATTTCCCGCAGCCGCGCACCGCGCCCGTGGCATCCGGCGGTGCGGATCGTCTGCGGGGTGCTTGGCATTGGCCTGCTCATCGCCCTTGGCGTGGGCACCTGGCGCGAGGTGAGGGGCGTCTACGGTTCGATCACGCCAGAGGAGCCGCTTGTGTTGCACCTGCCAGTCAAGCCAGCACCCGAGTTGCCGATACCCACGGTGACTGATGGTAACGGGCGTACAGCGGACCTGAAGAACTCGCGACTATTGCTGCATATGATCCTCCTCCGTGGAAACGACCCGCTTTATGCCAAAGAACTGGATATTCGATTCCCGGAAGACGCTGGCAAGACACTGGAGCGTAGTATCGAACTGGGTGGATCTCGCTATTCGCTCGCATGCAAACTGACTGGGCTTCTCGCGTATTGCCAAAAGGGCGCCGATCCAGTTCGCCTGATTGCCGAGGGAAATTGCGAGATTGATTGCCGCAGCGGCCGAAACTACAGGAGCAACGGAAAGGATGGACGTTTTGACTTCAATCAGGTCGAATTGGCGGAAGGGCTTGAGACTAGCGGGAACACGTGGTCGCTGGTGCGTCGGTCTGCGACAACGCTTGGGCTCCTATGCCGCGCACGCTTGGTCGAAAATGATGACCCGCTCAAACTGGCCACGCTGGCAGAAGTCGCCGATGGCGGTGGGGTTAAGAACGACGGTGTGCTCGAGCCATGTAGTTCGCACTCCCGGTCAGGTTCCAGCGGACACAGCACGACCATTTATCCGGACATGCCTCCAGCCCTGCGCCTGATTGGAACCCTCGGTGCCTCGTCCATCATCCTGATTTTCGCAGCGGCGCTTCTGGCCCAGGTCTTTGTCCGGCGCGGGCTGGCCTTTGCCGGGATGCTGGCGCTCTGCCTTGGCTACGCGGCCGCGCTCGACCGGATGGCCGTGGGTTTCCATTCGCGCAAACTCGCGGATAAACAGCAGCCGATGGAAGTCCGCGTAATGGCGGCGGAGGCGTTGCACAGTACCTATTTCTACAAGGACACCGCACGCCGCGCCGCAGAGCGGCCAGTGTCCGCAAAGCCATAGTCAAGGCCCCGGCGTTCATCGAACGCCCGGGCAGGTGGTCGCTTGGCGATGGCTGGACCGTTTTGGCCGATAGGAAGGACAGTAACACCATGCACCGGGCTGTGTGTGGTCGTGATGAGCAGGACGCGGATCTCTACGGGCTGATGATCTTGGGCCCCGTGCTCACCAACTCCTTACCCTCAGAGGGTTCTTTCCGCAGCCATGACGCGTTTCTGAAGGCTGTTCCCAAAACTGCGGGAGTTGTAAGACTGGAAGGTTGGGAGATGGGGCAAGCCCTTGAATCCGTGGCCGATTCACACGCCCTGCGCACGTGCATGAGTTCACGCACTGCTTGATGTTTCATCCTGCCCATGGCCGGGCTGAACGCACTGTGGGCGCGCCTTTTCATCCTTCCAGTCTTCCATCCTTCCAATCTTCCGCTGTTCAGGGCTGGTTCGCTGGTTCCCGGATGTGTCCCGGATGTTGACGGGTGAGATGGGGGGTGCTAACTTTCAGCGATTGCGTGCTGGCATGGGGCTGACGACAGTGTGCGCGGTGTTGATCGCCGTGCGGAATGGGATTAACGCATATGAAAAAGTCTTTGAAGTACCGCCAGATGCTGACGGACATGCGTCGAGTGGTTGTCAAGATCGGGAGCCGGGTGTTGGTGCAGAAGTCCGGTCGGCCGGACATTCGGCGGATGAGGCAACTGGCGCGGCAGTTGGCCATGCTGCAGCGCGGCGGGTATGAAGTGGTGGTGGTCTCTTCGGGCGCCATCGGCGCCGGCATGGAGGCCTTGGGAATGCGCGAGCGGCCGACGGCGGTCCCCGACCTGCAGATGGCCGCTGCCGTTGGGCAGAGTCGGCTGATGGCACGCTACGATGCTCTCTTCTCGGCGCTGGGCTGCAAGGTGGGTCAGGTGCTGCTGACGCATGACGACTTCCAGCACAAGATTCGCTATACCAATGCCTGCCGGACGCTGGAGAACCTGATCCGGCACAAGGTGATCCCCATCATCAACGAGAACGACGTGGTGGCGGACGAGGAGATTAAGGCGGACCTGGCACTCGGGGATAACGATCTGCTGGCGTCGCTCGTCGTTCGGTTGATCCGGGCGGATGTGCTGATCATGCTCAGCACAGTGGACGGGTTGCGCGAGCACGGTGCCGATGGCCGATCCCGCCGGGTTCCATACCTGGAAGCGATAACGCGACAGACGTTCGGCTTGGTGACCGCCGGAAAATCCAACCTCTCCAAGGGAGGGATGGACAGCAAGTTGCGGGCGGCGCAGACAGCCACGCGCGCGGGTTGCACGACGGTAATTGCGAACGGACGGCAGCTTGACGTCCTGCTTCGGGTAATGCGTGGCGACGATGTTGGAACACTGATTCTGGCGGCGTGCCTGTAGCGGAGGCGACCCGTCAGCCATGTAGGGGCGGCGCTTGCCGCCGCCCGCGGGCGGACGCAAGGTCCGCCCCTACGTACCAGCGTGTGACTGAGGCACTGTTTGAGGAGGCGGTATGGGTTTGCACGAAGAAATGCTGGCGATGGGGGAACAGGCCGTACTTGCGTCGCGGCGGATGGCATTGCTCCATGCGCGAACCAAGAACAAGATTCTCCTGGCCATGGCCGACGAAATGGAGGCGCGCCGAGCCGACCTGCTCGCTGCCAATGCGAAGGACATGGAGAACGGGCGGCGTGAGGGGCTTTCGGCCGCCATGCTGGACCGGCTGCAACTGACCGACAGTCGCGTCAGCGCGATGATCAAGGGCATGCATGAAGTGGCGGCGCTGAAGGATCCCGTGGGAGAGAAGATCAGTCGGTGGATTCGTCCCAACGGGCTGGAAATCGTCAAGAGGCGTGTCCCTATAGGGGTCATTGGCATAATCTATGAATCGCGCCCGAATGTGACTGCGGATACCGCAGCTTTATGCATAAAGACATCCAATGCGGTGATCCTGCGTGGAGGGAAGGAGTCGTTGCTGTCCAACGCGGCTGTGGCCGACGCTATGATCGCGGGAGGTGTGAAGGCTGGACTGCCCGAGCATGCTATTCAACTCGTACGCACGACCGACAGAGATGCCGTTCGTGAACTGGTTCGGCTGGAAGGTTTGGTGGATCTGGTTATTCCCCGCGGCGGGGAGGCCCTGATCCGGGCGGTTATTGAGCAGGCGCTGGTGCCGGTGATCAAGCACTACAAGGGCGTCTGCCATGTTTACGTGGATGAGGCTGCGGACATTGAGATGGCGATGAAGATCGCGGAGAACGCGAAGTGTCAGCGGCCGGCCACCTGCAACGCGGCTGAGAAGATGCTCGTTCACGAGAAGATCGCCATGTCCTTCCTGCCGCGGATGGCGGCGCGATTCCATGAGCTCAAGGTTGAGCTCCGCGGGGATGAACGTTCGAGGGCGCTGGTTTCGGAGATCAAGCCGGCGACGGAGGAGGACTGGCACGCCGAGTATCTCGATCTGATCCTGACTGTCAAGATAGTGCCGTCTATCGAGGCGGCAATAGAGCACATCAACGCCTACGGTTCGCATCATTCCGACGCCATCGTGACAGAGTCGAAGACGGCCCAGAAGATGTTCACAGACGGGGTGGATTCTGCCGCGGTCTACGTCAACGCGTCCACGCGCTTTACGGATGGCGGGGAGTTCGGTATGGGTGCCGAGATCGGCATCAGCACCGACAAGCTTCACGCACGTGGCCCCATGGGACTGGAGGAGCTGACCACCTACAAGTTCCTGGTCTTCGGCGACGGCCAGTTGAGGACGTGACGCTCAACTGCGGATCGCTCTGTCCAGGGGGCTCCAGCCGCCTGTTCCAATTCCGGCGCGGCCATTCCTATACGTAAAGCGGACCGAGTTCCTTGCAGGTACGGAAGTCGTCGCCCCCGAACCTGTCCCACAGGGTTGGTCGGAATATCTGGTCTGCCGGCAGGTTGTGCATGTCCGTCGGGATGCGCAGCATGGCGTTGACGGTAATGATGTCGGCGCCGATCAGTCCGAACGAGTTGGCATCGTGGTTGGGGCCGATGCGCGACATGTACTCGTAGGAGGTCATGCCGCGTGGCATCCAGTAGGTTTCGGGCCATGTGGCGTCGGTGACGCGACTGATGTGGTTGGCTACCTTGGCCGGCAGTTCCACCGTCTCGCCCTCCACAACGGAGCAGGTGAGGATGTCGCCCACCGCGTTATACCGGTAGGCGGTCATCGGGATCCTGCCCGGAGTGCGGTAGTGGCTCGACAGCCCGTCGCCCGGGAAGTATTCAAGACTGGCTGCCATGTAGCGCGTGCCTGCGATGGCTGCCGCAATCAACTTCTTTTGCGCGCCCGCGTCACCCCGGAGAGCCTTATGTAACTGCTGAACAGACATTTTACTGCCGCCGTTGACGGTTTTGAAGACGTCGATGGCGTAGTCCAGAGCGCCTGCGCCGGAGTTGCGTTTGTCAATGATGCCGCGCGGGACGAGCTTGCTGACGTTTACGCCGGTGGCCGTCTTGATGCTGGACGGTGTCCAGTTGGTGCGGATATCCGCGAAGAGCTGCGGCATTCCGGAGACCAGGTTGGCGATGAGCATGCCGATGGCGTTCTTGCTGTCGTTTTCCGTCGCCACGATCATGGGCGCACGGAACCCGTTCCAGTCGAATGAACTGCACAGAACGGACTCGGTCAGGTCATAGTTGGGGTACAGGTCGGTCCACTGACGCTGGCCCTGAGTCCCTGCCGCGATGGCGTTACAGCCTTGGGCATACTCGACATCGGCCTTGAATCCTTGCCGGCGACCAAGATCCGGATCGGCCAGGCGGGCATTGCCGATCATCAAGTCGCGGACGATGAGTGTCATCTTGCAGCATTCACGGATCAAACCGTCGTTGGTGCAGGGGCGTTTGCCCTTGCCGAAGTCCATCTGGAACCGTTTCATGAACTTGACGGCAGTCTCCAGTTCCTCATGGTCGTAAATGCCCCTTTCCATGCGGCCCTTCACGCCGACCATGTCGTAGGAAACGGTGCCCATGCCCAAGTAGTGCTGCATGAGGTTGCGGCGGACGTCCGAACCAACGATTCCCATAGAGACGCTGCCGACGGAGAGATAGTTTTTGCCGCGCATCTCGGCCACTGCCGCGGCGGAGCGGGCGAAACGGAGAAGCCTTTCGGATACGAACGAAGAGAACGGCTTGCTCTCGTCTTCGAGGTCCGGGCTGTATATGCAGAAGATCGGCCGCTTCTTCTCGTCCATGGCGGCGGTAAAAGCCTTCAGCCAGACGGCGCCGGGGCGATCCGTTTGATTCAGGCCATAGGCGGCGTGCTGCCACTCGGTGCTGCCGATGCCCATTATGGCGCCCATGAGTTCGTCCGAATAGGCCCAACTGCGGCTGACCCAGATGTTGGAGCTGACGCCTTGAGTGGTGTAGTAGGCCTGCGCCAGCGCGGCAGTGCGCGGTCCATAGACGATCTCAGGGGCCACCACGACGCGGACGGCCGTTCCGTCCGGCAGGAAAACGTTGCTCGTGATCAGGTCGCGCATCTTTGCCACCAGAGCCCACGTCTTGGCTACGTTGCCCTCGTAGGCGCCGGTGCGGCCATCGGCTACCGGGGTAATGGCGATGGTTGGGACGTGGCCGACCAGCGATCGTGGGGTGGCTTGGAACGTGCGAGAACTCTTGGCCAGTGCGTCTATATCTGTGTGTGAAGTCATGTGTGCTCCTTTTGTCTAAAAACCCCGATGTCATTTGTGACCAAAACCCGAGCCGGATGCTAGTGCACCGGCTTTTCGTTTGCAATCTGATTTAAGGAATCGCTTGGGTCAGGCGGTTTGCCATTGACTGTGAGGGTCAGGCGGTTTACAGATTTGTCCGTTTGTGCGCGATCCGGAGTCTGCCGGCGAGTCGGATGTGGCGCGAACTGACGCAAAATCGAGACGGCAGCGGAGGGCATTGTGACCGGACGGGACGCCTATATTGCGCTGAACATGATGGAGCGGATCGGCCCGGCCGGTGTTCGGGCGCTGGTCTCTGCACTGGGGAGCGTCGAAAGCATCTTTACGTCCGGAGCTGATGAGCTTGCTAACGCAGAAGGTGTTCGTGCGGACACGGTTAAAGCGATATTGCGACAGCGGGATACGGTGGAATGGCAGGGCGAAAAGGCCCGTGCGGAGACGGAGGGTGTGACGCTTTTGACGCCGCTTGACGAACGCTATCCGGCCGCGCTGAAGCAGATCTATGATCCGCCGCTTGCGCTCTACGTCAAGGGCACGGTGCAGCACCGGGACCGGCACGGCATCGCGGTGGTCGGGACCCGCCGGCCCACGCACTACGGGCGCGAGTGTGCCGAGCGGTTTGCATACGGACTTGCGAAGGCCGGATTCACTGTGGTGAGCGGACTGGCGGAGGGCGTGGACACGGCGGCGCACCGCGGCGCACTGAATGCCGGCGGGCGTACGCTGGCAGTGATCGGCAGCGGGTTGGACCATGTGTATCCCGAAAGCAATCGGGAACTGGGCGGCAAGATTGCGGCGAGCGGGGCGGTGATGACGGAGTTTCCGTTCAGCCGGGCTCCCGACAAGACCACTTTCCCCATGCGGAACCGCATCGTGAGCGGTTTGTCAATGGGTGTGCTGGTAGTGGAGGCGGGAATAGGCAGCGGGGCGCTCATCACGGTGAACCAGGCGCTGGAGCAGGGGCGTACGGTCTTTGCGGTTCCCGGGCGCATTGACTCTGCCGCTTCACAGGGTACGCATCGCCTCATCCAGAATGGCGCTGCGCTTGTTGTCGGCGTAGATGATGTCCTGAAGGAATTCGGGGACCTTTTCCGTCAGGAGCCGGGGCCGGTTTCAGCTGAACGCACCGTGCCGGCGCCGGCGCTGTCCGCTGACGAGGAGCGTGTTCTGGCCCTGCTGGCGGATGAGCCGAGGGACGTGGATTCGCTGATCCGGGAGACCGGCATAGCAGCAGCGGCGATGAGCGGCCTGCTGATTGGGCTTGAAATGAAACGCCGGGCGCGTATGTTGCCCGGTCGCATCGTGGAAGCCGCGAGGTCCAGGAGTGAACCGCGGCACACCTGAAGAACAGGGGAAGCATTGCATGTCGAAATATCTGGTTATTGTGGAGTCTCCCGCCAAGGCAAAGACGATCAACAAGATTCTGGGCAGTGATTTCGTCGTGAAGGCTTGCCTGGGTCACGTCCGTGATCTGCCGGTGAGCGCGCTTAGCGTGGATGTTGAGAAGGGGTTTAAACCAAAGTATGCGCTTGTTCAGGGCAAGGCCAAGGTCATTGCCGAACTCAAGCAATATGCGGCGAAAGCCGAGATGGTGTACCTTGCGCCTGACCCTGACCGTGAAGGCGAGGCGATTGCCTGGCACTTGAGGGAAGTGCTTAAGGCGGCGATGAAGGATCGCCCTTTCGTTCGGGTTCAATACAACGAGATCACGCCGGCGGCGGTGAGAAAGGCGTTCGACGCGCCCGGCGAGATTGACCTCAATCGCGTCAACGCTCAGCAGGCGCGGCGCATCCTGGACCGCATCGTTGGGTACATGGTCAGTCCGTTGCTGTGGCGGCGCGTGGGGCGTGGCCTCAGCGCGGGGCGGGTCCAGTCCGTAGCACTGCGGCTGCTTTGCGAGCGTGAGGCGGAAATCCGCGCGTTCGTTGCCGAAGCCTTCTGGTTGATCGGAGCCAAGGTCCGCAAGGAGGTGGAGCCGCTGGATCCTTTTCGCGTCAAACTGATCCGGGTGGATGGCGGCAAAGTGGACATCAAGACCGTCGAACAGGCGGAAGCCATCCGGGCGGAGTTGGATGGGCGCGCAATGGTCGTGTCCGACATCGGCGAGAAGGAGATGATGCGCCGGGCATTTCCGCCGCTGATTACGAGCACGCTGCAGCAGGCCGGGTCGAGCCAGTGCGGGCTGTCGCCGCAGCGCACGATGTCCATCGCCCAGAAGCTGTACGAGGGCCTGGACTTTGGCGAGGGCCCGGTCGGTCTCATTACCTACATGCGTACGGACTCGGTTTCCATCTCTGTCGAGGCCGCGCAGCAGTGCCGCGAGTTTGTCGTTCGTACATTCGGGGACGCCTATTACCCCGAGAAACCAAACATGTATCGCAGCAAGAGCAGCGCCCAGGGCGCACATGAGGCTATTCGGCCGACGGATGTCAACCGAACGCCCGAGAAGATGGCGGCACATCTCGGCGGGCCTGAACTGAGAATCTATACCCTCATATGGAAGCGTTTTGTGGCCAGCCAGATGGCGCCGGCCCGCATTGCGGTGCGTACGGTCAAGGTGGATGCGTCGCCCCGTCCGGGTCAGACCCGAACCTTCCAATTCCAGGCGTCGTCATCCGACGTTAAGTTTGCGGGTTACATGAAGGTCAGCGGGGTGGACGTGCGGCCGGAGAAGGGGGAGGACGATGCTCCTCCGGAGCAACTGCCGCCTTTGGCGATGGGTGAGCGTCTGGAGTGCCTCGAATGGTTGTCCGAGCGCAAGGAGACGCAACCGCCGCCGCGCTATTCTGAGGCGTCGCTGGTCAAGGCCCTTGAAAGCAACGGCATCGGCAGGCCGAGTACTTACGCGCAGATTCTCGGGACACTGAACCAGCGGGGTTACGTCAAACTGGAAAAACGGACGCTCTTCCCCTCCGCACTCGGCGAGAAGGTTAGCACTTTTCTGGTGGGAAATCTGGACTCGCTCTTCAATGTCAAGTTCACGGCCCAGATGGAGGAGGCGCTCGATAGGGTGGAGGAGGGTTCGGTCGAGTGGCACGATATGCTCCAGCGCTTCTACACCGATTTTCAGGACTGGATGAAAGGAACGGCCGAGCCTCCGGTAGACGAAGCCAGGCTCGGGCAGGTTCTGGATGCACTGGGGAAGGTTGTGGAGTGGGCGCCGGCTGTGCAGACGGGTCGGAGTGCACGGGGTGACGAACAGTTCGTGGCCAGCGTTCGCAAACAGATTGCGGACGGCAAGCGGGCCGTGAGCCAACGGCAGATGGAGGCGCTCCTTCGGCTGGTGGCCAGGTACATGGCGCAGGTCGAGGGGAGCGCCGAGTTGCTGAAGCAACTCGGCAGGCCTGACTTGCTGGATATCAAACCGCCATCGCCGCCGTCAGAGGCCGACCTGAAGAAACTGGGTATTCTGGAGGCGTTGGAGCTTGATGACCGCACGAAGAAGTTCGTGGCGTCGCTGCGCCGCCAGACCGGGCAACGTGGACTCAGCGAAGCTCAGAGTCAGGCATTGGACCGGATCGTCCTCCGAAACAGCGGGGCTATTCCGGACTTTGAGAGCGTAAGCAAGGATCTAGGCCTGGGCGCGGCGGCTGCGTCTTCGGGGGAAACGGATCACGAGAGCGCGGGGATGCTTGCCGCGTTTGCGGCTGTCAACCAGTGGAAGGATGCGGTGAAGCGCGGGCGACGGGTCTTTGACGACAAGGCCTTCTACGAATCGTTGTCGCGGCAATTCTCAGTCAAGCGGCAGTTGTCACCGAAACAGAAGGCTGCCCTGCGCAAGATGGGTGGGCGGTACGGACTTAAACTCCCGCCGCCGGCGTCCGGCGCGGATACAGTTGCACAGTAGGCCGGCGTGGCATGGACACGAAGAACAACAACACGGCATCCGGCGGTGGCGAGGTGGCGAAGGATCCGTGTGTTGCGCATTTCATGCGGTACCTTGAGCACGAACGGAATGCCTCCCAATACACGACCAGAAACTACCTGCTGGACATTGGCCAGTTTGTGATGTCTATCTGGGGCGATGAGGCCAGAACACCGATTCCGTGGAAGGAGCCGGACAGGTTTGCGGCCAGGAAATTCCTGGCCGGTCTTCAGCGGGACGGGAGAAGTCCATCGACGACGGCACGCAAGCTTTCCGCCATGCGTTCGTTCTACCGTTTTATGGAGCGCGAGGAGTACGTGGACAAGACGCCGTTTGGCGGCGTAAGGGCGCCCAAGCGGTCCAGGCATCTGCCGTCCATCCTTTCGGTGGATGAGGTGACGCGCCTCCTCGACGCCCCGCTGCGGGTGCTCAAGGCTGCTGAGGCCGACGGCAAGCCCGATCCGTTCCGCCGGTATGCCGCGATCCGTGACCGGGGTATCCTGGAGGTCTTCTACAGCACGGGTGCGCGGTTAAGCGAGATAGCGGGCCTCACGCAGGAGCGGGTTGACCTTCTGGCCGGAGTTATTACCGTTCGAGGCAAGGGAAAGAAGGAGCGGTTGTGCCCTCTGGGACGTCCGGCCTGCCTTGCGGTGAAGGAGGCGATGAACACCGCTGGCCTGCTCTGGCCTGAGACCGGCAGACGCGCGGCTGCGCGGGCAGTCTTTCTGAATGCGCAAGGCCATGGCCTGACGCCGCGGTCCATCGAACGCATGCTTAAGAAGTACCTTGCGGAAGCCGGCTTGAACGCTTCCGTGACGCCCCACTCCCTGCGTCACTCGTTTGCCACCCATCTCCTGGACGCCGGCGCGGACCTGCGCAGCGTGCAGGAACTTCTTGGACACGCCAGCCTTTCGACTACGCAGATTTACACGCACGTGAGCGTCGAGCGGCTGAAGAAGGTTTACAACGATGCGCATCCGAGGGCTTGATTCAGGACAACCATGAAGTGGGTCATCTACAACGCGGTTTTCTCGATCGGATATGTGCTGGCTTGGCCATGGTACCTGGCGAGGATGTGGCGAAGGGGCGGCTATCGCGAGAATTTTCTGCACCGGTTTGCGCGTTATGCGCCGGACACGCTGGAACGGATGCGTGCTCGACAGCGTGTCTGGGTCCACGGCGTCAGCGTTGGTGAAATGTTTGTGGTCCTGCGTCTTATTGAGGAATTGCGCCGTATCAGGCCCGACATCGCTTTTCTGGTCAGCACAACAACATCCACCGGCTACCGTATAGCCCGGGAACGCATCCACGCAGACGATGTGCTGATCTACTACCCGATGGATTTTCCATGGACCATCCGGCGCGCGCTGGACCAGATTCGCCCGCAGGCTCTGCTTTTTGCGGAGACGGAACTGTGGCCGAACATGATCCGGACGGCGCGAGGGCGTGGGGTTCCGGTGGCGCTGTTCAACGGCCGCGTTTCGGATACATCCTACCGTGGATACAGGCGGGTTCGGTTTTACTTTCGCGATGTGTTGCGCGAAATGAATCTGCTGGTGGTCCAGTCGGATCGGGACCGTGACAGGCTGGTGGATCTGGGCGCATCGCCGGACCGCATCCGAGTCGCCGGTTCAGCGAAGTACGATGACGGATTGCCTGCCGGCGTGGATCGCGCCGCTGTGGAAGCCCGGCTGCGAGAGGTCGGCATAGACCCGGCGGCCCCGCTGCTCCTCGGAGGATCCACGTGGGACGGCGAAGAGCGCATTCTTCTCGATGTTTTCCGACGGATCAGGGCGGTTATCCCAAATCTGAAGCTGATTCTTGTGCCACGGCACGCGGAGCGGAGCGGAGCGGTCGAGGCTGGCATACGCGCCGCCGGTTTCGCGTACTGGAAGCGAAGCGACAGCAAGAAAGGAGTCCATCCGGCGGCCGGGTTTTCCGCTGATGTGCTGCTTGTTGACACGACAGGAGAACTCAAAGCGCTCTACACGGTGGCGACCGTCATATTTGTCGGCAAGAGTCTAACGCAGCACGGCGGACAGAACTTGATTGAGCCGGCCATGTTCGGGAAACCGGTGATTGTCGGGCCGAACATGGAGAACTTCCATGCGGTGATGCAGGATTTTTTGCGGGAGAAAGCCGTTATTCAGGTGCGCGATGCCGCCGAACTCGAGACGGCTACGCGCAATCTGCTCTGCGATGCGGCAACCCGCGAAGCGCTCGGCCGGCGGGCCGCATCCGTGGTGGAGTCACACCGCGGCGCCGTGCGACGGACCATCGAGTGGCTCCTGCCGTTGCT
>CAZWPN010000042.1:13273-22441 GCA_964635275.1 uncultured Victivallales bacterium
GAAACCACTCAGTTCGCCCGCCGACCGGGGGATCAGGCCTCGGTCGTTTCATCGACGATCGTCTCTTCAACGACCGCTTCTGGCAGGATCTCCTGAACCGGCGGCGACTGTGCGCCAGTCTTCCGTTGCCGCTTCTCTTCCTTCTTCTGTTTCTTGGCGAGATCTCTCTGCCGCTTTGCGAACGCATAGTTTGTCTTGATCATCTGCAACCTCCATAACCGCCACAATCGCACCCGACAAATGGCGGACGCACTTGTCCCCGAATGAATTGGGCTTACCGTGAAAGATAGCATCAGCGGCTCATAAGTAAATCACTCTCTCATCTTGATCCGTCATAGGGGGCCGGTTGTAGAGGCCGGGCATGTAATCTGCTCGGCGCAGGAAGAGGAAGCCGCCGGCCAGGCATGGCTGGCCTACAGAAGAGTGGAGTCTGGTTGCAGGCCTGGCACGTACTCTGCCCGGCGAGGGAAGAGGAAGACGCCTGTGAGAACTAGCTGGCCTTGCGGTCGTGTTCTTGCCATCCCAATGTCGGCGGCGTAGACTCCATACAACCGACTGCATTCATGGTGGTTGCTGTGAAACGATTGCTTTCGGGACGGGCATGTACTCTGCCCGGCGGCGAGCGGGAATTGCATCTATGGGCGTGACACGACATTTCCTGGGATGGGATGGGCCGCTGACGGCGAAGGTTCGGGACGTTCTCCTGGGCTCGGCCGCCGGGAAGCTCATTGACCTCAGCGAGGTTATCATAGTGGTGCCCAGTCGGCAGGCAGGGCGCCGGTTGAGGGAAGCGCTTGCCATTCGCGCGTCGGAGTCCGGAACCGGAATCCTTGGCCTGTGCGTGGTGACGCCTGCTTTCTTCGGCAGAGACGAAAACGGCGCCGGGCGTACGGCTTCGGGTCAAGAGGCGCTGGCGTGCTGGATCGAAGTGCTGCTGGACGATAAGCGCCGTCCGATGAAAGGCCTGTTTCCGTTCGGCGAGCCGCCGAAGGAGTTTGCGTGGGGCCTAAGCATGGCGCGGATGCTTCACTCGTTGCGGTGCAACCTGGCCGAGGGCGGTTACCTTGTCTCCGACATTGCCGCCACTGCTGCCGGAGGATTGGCTGAACCTGAGCGATGGACGGACCTTGCCGCGCTGGAACGACTTTACCTTGATCGAATGGCCTCCATCGGGTTGTGCGATCCTTGTGCCGCTGAAATCCGGTGTGCGAAGGCACCGACGGTGCCTGACTCGGTGAAGCGTATCGTAGTGGCTGCCGTGGCCGACCCGCCGCCGCTGATGACGAAGGCACTGGCGGCGCTGGCGTCCCGACTGCCGGTTGATATCCTGATCCATGCGCCGGAGGCGGTCCGTGATGCGTTTGACGAGTGGGGGCGTCCCATCGCCGGATTCTGGACAGAGCAGGACATTCCGATCACGGACGAAGCGTCCAACCTTGTCCTGGCCGCATCGCCTGCCGTACAAAGCCGGGAAGTGCTCCGGATTCTTGGAGACGAGCGGGAGCGCTTTGGCCTTGCTGATGCGGCAGTGGGCGTGCCGGATCGGGAGGTGGTGCCGTTACTCGCCGCCGAGATTGAGGATCGTGGGTTTCAGGCTTTCGATCCAGCTGGACGCTGTTTGTCCGATCATTCCATTTTCGGCATGCTGCGGGGGTTCCGCGACCTGGTAAACGACGGGCGGTATGATTCGTTGCGGGTGTTTCTTCGGCACAGCGATGTGATGCGATACGTGGAAGCCGGACTCGGCGTCGATCCGGCCGCGGTGCTGAGGCAACTGGACGATCTGCAGAATAGGCATCTGCCGGCGCGTGTGGATGATGTGATGGAGTGGGCAGGGCAGGGGGGCGCCAGCCAGCCTGAGCTGAGGCGGGCGATGGAGTGGGTGCGCGAAACGACGCTGTGTTTCGAGTCTGAACCCGCAGAGGCCGCGCTGAGGAGGTTGCTGACCGGCGTGTTCAGCGTGCGCCGGCTCGAGGCGGGACGGTGGGAAGACCGCGACTTTGCGGCCGCGGCCGCGCTGGTGGACGAAGCGCTGAGCATCCTGGCGGCCGGATCGTGGCGGGCTATGCGGTTGAGCGGCCGGCAGGTCCTTGCCGTGTTGCTCGATGAACTGGGCCGGCAGTCCTACTATCCCGAACGGCGCCCTGAATCCATTGACTTGGAAGGCTGGCTGGAACTTCCATGGAACGATGCGCCGCTGATGATAGTTACCGGAATGAACGAGGGGAAAGTGCCTGACAGTCGCATGGGCGATGTCTTCTTGCCGGATGCGCTTTGCGAGCGGTTGGGGCTGCGTCACGATGCGCAGCGAATGGCGCGGGACGCTTTTTTGCTTCGAACGCTCGTCGAGTCCCGCTGTGCGAAGGGGCGTACTGTCCTTATTGCAGGAAAATCCAGCGCTGATGGCGAGCCGCTGAAACCGTCACGCCTCCTGTTTCGGTGTCGGGATGAGCACCTGGCGGCGCGGGCCGCCCGCCTGTTCGGTCCCGCTGAGGAGTGGCGGGACCGGTGTCCGCCGTCGCTGAGTTTCCGGCTGGATGTCAGGCTTCCTTGCGATGTCCCGCCTGAGCGGTTGTTTCCGGCTTCATTGTCGGCGACAGCGTTCCGCGCCTACCTCGAATGCCCGTTCAGGTTCTATCTGCGGCGCATCGTGGGCATGGAGCCGCAGTCCGACCGCAAGACGGAATTGGACGCGATGGAATTCGGGAACCTTGTTCATTACGCCCTGCAGCGAATGGGGGAGGATCCGGTCATGCTGGCCTGCGACGATGACGGCCTCGTCGAGCGGCATTTGCAGGGGGCTGCTGAGGACTGGGTGATGGAACGTTTCGGGCGGCATCCGCCGATTCCTGTTGTTATTCAGTTGGAGGCCGCGCGGCAGCGACTGGCGCACGCGGCGCGTGTTCAATGCGAGCAGGCCCGTGCGGGATGGGAGTTGGTCGAGGTTGAGGCGTTCCGAACGTTGCTGGTGGACGGAATGGAAATTCGCGCCCGCGCGGATCGTGTCGAACGACACCGCGAGACCGGTGAGATCCGCATTCTGGACTACAAGACTGGAGAAAAGAGCCGTAAGCCCGAGGAAACGCACTTGGGTACCGCGCGGGGTGAGACGCCTGACTATGCGCGGGTCACGTCAGGAACCAGGGAGAAGCGATGGGCCGATCTGCAATTGCCCCTATACGCACATCTGTTTGGCCAGGGCAACGATTCTCCGCGCCTGTCGGTGGGCTACTTCAACATGCCGAAGGCCGTGCAGGAGACCGGCGTGCGGGTGTGGGACGGTTTTGGCGGGTCGCAACTGGCCTCTGCGATGACGTGCGCGCGAGGTGTGATTAGCGACATCAAGGCGCTGCGGTTCTGGCCACCGGCACCGAAGGTGGCCACACCCGACGACGATCCGCTGGAAGCCATGTTTCACGCCGAGATTGAGAAATGCGTGGACGGCGAAGCCTTCCAGGCATTTCTCGAATCCGCCAGGGCGCGGGCACCCATGCCACGAAGGGAGGGTGAGCCGTGACTCCCTTTGTTCAATACCAGGCGATCAGCGCGTCTGCCGGCTCCGGCAAGACATTTCAACTGGCGCATCGCTTCATCCGGCTGCTTAGCTCGGGAGTTGCGCCAGACCGGATGATAGCGCTGACCTTCTCGCGCAAGGCTGCCGGTGAGATGTTTGACTCCATTCTGGGATACATCTGGAAGGCCGCTCAGGACGCGGGTCGGGCAAGGAAGACGGCTGCGGACATTGGATGTCCCGGTCAGACGCAGGAGGATTTCACACGCCATCTCCGGAACATGACCAACAACCTGCACCGGCTTCACATCGGAACTCTTGACAGCTTCGCCGTAGGTGTCTTGCGGGCGTTTCCCATGGAATTCGGAGTCGCGCCGGACTTTGAGCCCGGTGATACGAATGGCACGGCCGCCTTCGCCTTGCGAGACGAGGCGTTGCGCCGGATTCTCAGTCCGTTCGGCGTGAGAGCCGCCGGTCAGCAGCAGTTTGTGGAGGCCTACAAGCAGGCGACCTTCGGCGAAGAGGGTAAGAGTTTCGAACGTCGGATTGGGGCATTTCTCGAAGACTATCGCCGCGTCTATCGCCTAGTGCCAGAGTCATCTCTCTGGGGAATGCCGGAGACGCTGTGGGGCGGTGCGCCGCCCTGGCGTCTGCTGACACGGGATAAGCAGGCAGAGTCGGCGGTCCACTTGCGGACATTGGTGGAGGCAGCGGAATGGCCGGACAAGGTGGCCAGGCGATGGGTGGACTTTGCGCGGGATGTGGCAGGATATGGGCCAGGGTCTGAATGGTCATCGGCGATTGACTATCTCTTCTTGCGTACGATGGGCCTGTGGCGGGCGTTGGCGACAGGTGAGGCGGAAGTCAGGATGGACGGGAATACCATCGTCATCCCCAAGTCGATTGGCGAGGCGGTGGCCGGGCTTCTGGGACATGTGATGGCGACGAGGCTTCTTCTGGCCACGGAGACCACTCAGGGCATCTTCAGGATTCTGGATCAGTATGAGCATGTTTATGAGGATCTGTGTCGGCGGCACGGCATACTGACGTTTGAAGATATTCAGTACGTTGTGGCGGGGGCTCCGGGGCGGCAGGACTGTCGGCTGAGCAGGAATGCGGATTCCCGCCTGTTCGTGGACTACCGGCTCGACGCGCAATTGGACCACTGGCTGCTGGACGAGTTCCAGGACACCAGCGACTTGCAGTGGATGGTCTTGGCTAACCTGGCCGATGAGGTCTTTCAGGATGCCGAGGGACGAAGGTCGTTCTTCTATGTCGGCGACGTGAAACAGGCCATTCATTCCTGGCGCGGGGGCAATCCGCGTCTGTTCGAATGCCTGAGCATCATGTACCCTGGATTGATCAAGACGCGGGAAATGGTTGAGTCCTATCGCTCCAGTCAGCCGGTTATAGATACGCTCAACCGTGTGTTTGCCGACTTGCCTGCCGGGGATGACGGTCTGCCGGAGGAGGCGGTCCGCCGCTGGAATGGCTTCTGGGATCCGCATACCTGTGCGGTCGGTGCAGTACCGGCGACAGGTTGCGCAGCCATTCTTGAACCGCGTGGTGAGGGCGGCGAACTCAAATCCAATGCCGAGGACCGGTATCGGGTCGTCGGGCGGCTGCTGCGCGAGATGACGCCCATCCGGCGCGGGCTGTCCACGGCCGTTCTGGTGCGAACGAATGAGCATGGTCGCCGCGTTGTGGACGTCCTTCGGCAAATGTGCCACGGAATGTCCATTGTCCATGAAGGGCGCTCGGGGATTGTGGACAATCCGGTGGTTTCGGCGTTGCTCTCGCTCATCCGGTGTGCCTGGCATCCGGGAGACGACCTTGCCTGGCGTGAGGTACAGATGGGGCCCTTGGGGCATGACCTGGAGGCGCGTGGCTTGAACCGTTCCGGGGTAGTGACAACCATGCTCCGGGAACTCGATGAGGATGGGTATCAGCGCTTCTTGCGGCGGTGGGGCGCACGGCTCCATGCAGCGCAGCCGCTGGACGAGTTCGGGCAGAAGCGCTTGCGGGAGCTGGTGGCGCTGGCCGGCGAATTCGACAACGGACGGGATCGGGACGCAGGCGCCTTTCTGGACTGCGCGGCACGCTACGAGCGCAAGGAGGTCGGGGAGGATTTGTCCGTCCGCGTCATGACGATCCACCAGTCCAAGGGGCTGGGGTTTGACATTGTGATCCTGCCGGATCTCAGCGCCGGCGCCATTGACAAGGCGCGGGATCCAGGTCTGCTGGTGGCTCGTGATGCGAAGCGGCAAAACCCTGTTTGGACATTGCAGATGCCGCCCCGCAAAATCTCCGAGCACGACTCCGTGCTTGATGGGGCGGTGCGCCGCCACGATGCGGCTGCCTGCGTCGATGAGTTGTGTGTCCTCTACGTTGCATTGACGAGGGCGCGCCAGGGGCTTTATGCGGTAACGTCCTATCCCGGCAAATCGGCGGAGGCGCTCGATGCTTCTGCACTGGTCAAACACCAGCTTGTCGGCGAGTTCAAGCCGGAAGGCGGCGTTGCCCGCGTTGTGGACGGCGAGGACGTGAGATGTCTTTACAGCCACGGTGATTGGGACTGGTTCCGGGCCCGCGAAGGCGCGCCGGAGAAGGCATCGCCTGTGTCGCCTGCATTGGAACTGCGTTACACGGCTGAAGCCGGATCAGGGCGCAGGCCGCTGCCCAGGGTCTTGCCTTCCAGTCGTGAAGCTGGTGCACGCGCCGCTGACGGACTGTTCTCCAAGGCGGCCAGGGATGGTCGCACCCTGGGCCTTGCCGTGCATGGCCTGCTTCAACGCGTTGGCTGGCTGGAGGGCGACGACATCGAGGCGACGGTTCGCGAGTGGGAGCGCTCGGCGGCTGTCCCGGCTGAGATAGCCGGCGAAGCTGCGGCGATGTGTCGCCGGCTTTTCCGCACGGAAGCCGTGCGGGAGGCGTTTCGAAAGCCCGCGGGGCAGGCGTTGCTGTGGCGTGAGATGCCGTACGACATTGTGCTTTCAGGCGAGCGGTGGGTCTCTGGTGTTTTCGACCGCGTGATTCTCATGCTCGATGCCAACGGTCGGGTGAGGGAAGCCACCGTGCTTGACTTCAAGAGTGACAGGGTGGATACGCCGACGCAGATCGAGCGGCGTGCCGGTGAGTATCGTCCACAGTTGGAGCTCTATCGCGATACGCTCTGCACATTACTTTCGCTGCCGCCTGCCGCAGTCAACCTGCGAATCCTGTTTACGCAACCCGGGCGGATCGTCGGGCTCGACTGAAGGAATGCAATATCGTGTCAACACGGAAGCGCCCGCCTGAGCGCTGTGCCATCGGCGGGACCCATTGCGGACGACCTTGCGGCAGCGGCTCCGCCGGTGGCGTCGACCCAGCGAGACATGTGACGCAAGGCGTCGCATCTTTCTGGAGGTAGGTCGTATGTGAGAATGTGAGTGCGTGAGTATGTGGGAGCGAATATCAGGTTACACACTCACAGACTCCCGCACCCACACACTTCGGTTGTGGACGTGGCCCGCCTTGGTATGTTCCCCAGGTAGGGCGAGTTCTCCCTGGCCTGCGTAGCCATCCTGGCGAAGCGGGCCGAGCGAGCCGTAAACAAAGGACGCACGCGGGTCCGCCAAAGGAGCCCTGCCTTCCCTATGCGAGGATCAGGGGCCTGGCAAAGGAATTAGCCTTGACATCATGCGCTTATGCGCATAAGGTTGACGAATGAACTATGCACAAGCAGACCTGCGCGCAGGGATTATGAAAGCGCTGGCGCACCCGGTTAGAATTCTGATCGTTGAGGCGCTGGTTGAAGGCGAGCGATGTGTCTGTGAACTGAACCGTCTGGCCGATATTGACCAGTCGAACATTTCCCGGCATCTCGCCATGCTCAAGCGGTCAGGAATAGTGTCCGACAGGCGTGATGGCATGAAGGTGTTCTACAAGCTCCAGACACCCTGCATCATCAAGGCATTCGAGTGTGCGGTGGAAGTGGCGAAGGCGGATTCGGACAAGAGATTGCGGCAGTTGAGGGCAGGATGAACAAGGAAGCGAAGATTCTGCTGGCATTGATGGCGGCGTTCGCCGCTCTCTATTTCCTCCCAGTCGATGGGGTCAGGTTTCAGGGGGCCGTCCTCGAGTCCCTCAAGCTGGCAAAGTGGTATGCCCGGGAACATGTGCTCCTCTGCCTGGTGCCCGCCTTCTTCATCGCCGGAGCAATCGGCGTGTTCGTCAGTCAGAACGCGGTGATGAAGTATTTCGGGCCGAAGGCATCGAAGTGGCTCTCGTACTCTGTGGCATCTGTCTCGGGAACCATCCTGGCGGTCTGTTCCTGCACGGTTCTGCCCCTTTTCGGCGGCATCTACATGCGCGGTGCGGGACTTGGGCCGGCCATCGCTTTTCTGTACTCGGGTCCAGCCATTAATGTTCTGGCGATCGTGCTGACGGCACGGGTTCTGGGTTGGCAATTGGGCGTTGCGCGTGCGGTCGGCGCTGTGGCGTTCAGCGTGGTCATCGGCTTGCTGATGCACCTGATCTTCCTGAAGGAGGAGAGGGAGAAGGCGGCCAAACCGCAAGAAGTGTTTATTGGCGAAGATGAAAGGGGCGAGCGGCCGTTGTGGCAGGTGGCGCTCTATTTCTCCTCGATGGTGGGTATCCTGGTGTTCGCCAACTGGGGCAAGCCACTGGAACAGGTGGGCGTCTGGTATGCGATTTACCATGCCAAATGGGTCGTCACGGCGCTTTTCGCGGTGCTTATGGCTGTTTGCCTGTGGCGCTTCTTCAAGGTGCGGCTGGCCTGGATTGCTTTGGCGGCGGTTCCGGCGGTGGTCCTTGCCATCGCGTTTCCGGGGTATCCGGTGGCCGCCTTCGCAGCTGGGTCGGCTGGGTTGGCTGGTCTGACGTTTTTCGGCGGGGCGGAACTGAAGGACTGGCGTGATCAGTCCTGGGGGTTCGCGAAGCAGATTCTGCCGCTGCTGTTCGGCGGCGTGCTGGCAGCCGGTTTCTTCCTGGGCAGCCCCGAGGGCAAGGATGCCGGACTTGTGCCGAATATCTGGATTCAGGCCCTCGTAGGCGATTCGCCCTCGGCGCTTTTGTCTCTGATTTCCGGCGACGGAAGTCATGTGCCTGGTTGGCTGGCTCTGATCTGGCCGGTTTGGACCAACCTTTTCGCCTCGTTTACTGGGGCACTAATGTACTTCGCCACGCTGACGGAAGTGCCGATCCTGCGCGGCCTGCTCGATAGTGGCATGGGACAGGGTCCTGCCCTTGCACTCCTGCTGGCCGGGCCGGCGCTTTCGCTGCCCAGCATGCTCGTCATCAACTCGATCCTGGGGCCGAAGAAGACACTGACATTCGTCGGGTTGGTCGTGATCATGGCAACAATCACAGGGATCATATTCGGGGCGATCGTGAGGTAGTTCAGGTGATCATGGAATGCGCAAAAAGGAAGCAGGAGGGGAGTGTATGGCGAAACGTATCCAGATCCTCGGCACAGGTTGCCCCAAGTGTAAGACATTAGCGGCGAATGCAGATGCCGCAGTGAAGGCGCTGGGCATCGAGGCGCAGATAGAGAAGGTGGAAAAGATTGTGGACATCATTAAGTTCGGTGTGATGACCACGCCGGCGTTGGTGGTGGACGGGCAGGTGAAAAGTGCCGGCAAGGTGCTAAGCGCGGA
>CAZWPN010000042.1:22541-25926 GCA_964635275.1 uncultured Victivallales bacterium
GTTGCCGTTGTGGGGGTGCTGGTCGCCAAGAACGCGGGGAAGAAGATGGCGTCGGATGCTCCTCCGGCACCGAGCGCGGCTCCCGTGGCCGTCGAGGCAACTGGGACACCGGGTATTGTGGAACCGGCGGGTCAGGCAAAAGCCATTCCTCGCCTGGTTGACCTCGGGGCAACGAAGTGCATTCCGTGCAAGATGATGGCGCCGATCCTGGAGGATCTGAAGAAGACCTACGCCGGGAAGATGGACGTTCAGTTCATCGACGTGTGGGAGAACCCTGAAGCCGGGAAGAAATACGGAATCAATGTGATCCCGACGCAGGTCTTCTTCGACGCAGATGGAAAGGAACTGTTCCGCCACGAGGGCTTCTTTGGGAAGGACGATATTCTGGCGAAGTGGAATGAACTCGGGGTGGACCTGGCAGACGCAGCGGCTCCGCCGGGCGTCATCCCGTAAAGACGCGGCCGAGACGTAACGGCAGGCGAATGGGTGGGGGACGTGCTGGAGTGGGCGGTGTTTCAAAGTAACGAACTGGCGAACAAGATCTGCGAATGCGCGCCGAAATGAAACGATTAACGGTGCATGGTAGGGCGAAGCCTCCGGCTGAGCCGTTGGCACGTTGGCAAGTCCACGGCTCGGCGGGACGCCTCGCCCTACCCAGGCAGAACTGATGAAACAACTGGATGACCTCCCTCAGCGCCGCAAACTTCCCCATGCGATTCCGTCATGGGTTCGGCAGGGCGCGCGGCACTTTGTTACCGCACAACTGCCAAGAGCGAAATACTGATGACCTTTGCAGGGGCGACGTGGCGGCACAATTGTTGAAAAGTGCACGCCATTACGAGGAGATAGGTCGCTGGTATCTGTGGCTGATGGTGATCATGCCCGATCACGTGCACATCATTGCCACCTTCGATCTGGAACGCGGTGTTCGCCCGATCATGAAAGCATGGAAGGGCTATCAGAAGCGGAATCTGCACATGGAATGGCAATCGGACTTCTTTGATCACCGTTTGCGCGACGATGACGAATTTGTTGGGAAGATGCACTACGTTCGTATGAATCCGGTTCGAAAGGGCCTTGTGACTTCTCCTGAAGCATGGCCGTACGTTTTGGCCCGAACGGACCTGACAGAGGAGCTGGGCACGCTCGTTGGTAGGGCGAAGCCTCCGGCTGAGCCGCAGGCTGTGGGGCAAGTTTACGGCTCGGCAGGGACGCCTCGCCCTACCGTGTAGAGAGGAGACAGAGAATGCTTGAACAGATATTCACAACGCTATCGCATGCCGTTGAAGGCTCGGCCGGGCTGGCGTTGAGCGCCGCCTTTGTGTGGGGCGTGCTCAGCATCCTGCTGAGTCCGTGCCACTTGGCGAGTATTCCCCTGATTGTTGGGTTCATTGATAAACAGGGACGGATATCGACACGTCGGGCGTTCACGATATCTCTCCTGTTCGCAGTGGGTATTCTTATTACCATTGGCGTGATCGGGGCCATCACGGCGGCGGCGGGGCGGATGATGGGCGATGTAGGGCGTTGGGGCAACTATGCGGTGGCCGTCATCTTCTTCGTGGTCGGGCTATATCTCCTCGATGTGATTCGATTACCAATGCCTGACGCGGCGCAGCCCGGCATGAAGCGTAGGGGGATGCTTGCGGCGCTCATCCTGGGGCTTGTGTTTGGTGTGGCGCTTGGTCCCTGTACGTTCGCCTACATGGCGCCCATGTTGGCGGTAACATTCAAGTTGGCGGCGACTCATCTGATGTATGGAATCCTTCTGCTTGTGGTTTACGGCGTGGGGCATTGTGCGGTGATCGTGCTGGCAGGAACGTTCACGGAGGTCGTGCAGCACTATCTGAACTGGAGCGAGCGGTCCAGAGGGGCCGTGATTCTCAAGAAGGTCTGCGGCGTGCTGGTGCTGCTCGGCGGGCTCTACCTGATCTATACGGCGAGATAATCGCTGTTCACTTTGACGGCCTAGGAGCCTGTCGGACCTGCGGCTCGGTTGGTCTCGAACGCCGGGCCGACAGGCTCCTAGAACTAGCAGCGTGTCGGTCGGTGCGGTTGGGGCAACTCGAGCGGTAAGTCCGACACGCTGCTATGGGGTTGGAGTGCGCTGTGTGGAGTTGCACAGGTCTTTGCCTCGCAATACAAACCAGATTGTTCCCAGCACCCCGAAGGCGAAAGCTGTCAGCAGATTCAAGCGCGGGCTGTGCTGCCAGAGAAACGCCCCGCCGAAAGCTGCCACCGAAACGATAACGTCGCGAATGAGATAGTACAGCCCGAAGACGCCCGCCTTACGGTCCTCGGGAGCCAAGTCCATGATCAGCGCCTTGCGTGTCGGTTCCCCGAACTCCTTGAGTCCGCGCAGAACGAAGGCGGCGACGAGCGTCCAGAAAGACCGCGAGAAGTAGAGCAGGAGCGGGAACAGGGCGAAGAAGACGAATGTCATTGCGACAAACGGCTTTTTGCGGCCGCGGTCGGCCAGGTAGGCCACCGGCACGTAGATGAGGATCGCGGTGGCCATCTCGATGCTTCGCAACAGGCCGAACTGCGCAGCGCTCACCGGGCCTGGATTATCCTGTGTCCCAACGGCCCATATCACGACGAATGCGTACGGGATCTGCTCGCAAAACCGCACCAGGATATCGCTCACCAGCAAATTGCGCAGGTCGCCGTTCATGAATCTCCACAATCGCAGCGGGTTGCGCTCAGCCACGGACGGTGCGCCTTCCTGCCTGGGTGGATCATCCTCGATGAGCACCTGCTGCAAAATGGCGGCTACGACCGCCATGATCAGCGCGCCCACGAATGCCAGTCGCACGCCCCGGTCAACGCCCCATAGGCCGATGAATGTCCCGCCGATGACAGGCCCGAGGGCCATAGGCACCCGGCGTATCAGCGAGTGGACGGAGACACCCATGGTCCGCTTGTTTTTCGGCAAGACGCGGGCGACCAAACTCATGGTCGCCGGCAGAGAGATGGCCGTCCACGACAGGAACAGCGCCGCCGCGGCCAGCACCACAGGCCACGACGGCACGAGGATCACGATGATGAACCCCGCCATCGAAATCAGGTTGAAGATCAGCAGCGCCCGTTTGATCCCAAGCCGGTCGGATAAGTAACCGCCGGGGAACGCATACAGTGCGCCGAGGAGGTTGTCCATGCCGTTCAGGAAACCCACCGACACAAAGCCGCCACCCAGGGACATCAGATAGAGAGGCAGGAACTGCTCGGCCATGTGCTCGCCCATACCTACCAGGACGACCATGCTCAGCAGGCCCACGATGCTGCGGCGCAGGCCGAGAAAGTCAGCCAGACGCTTCAGGCGCGTGGGCGGCGGGGCAGATGCAGCATTGGACATGTGCGACAACCTCAACAGGGCGACCCATGG
>CAZWPN010000043.1:0-25578 GCA_964635275.1 uncultured Victivallales bacterium
TAGCCGCGGCCCTTCTGCGACCGGCGCCTCCAGCGCCTTCATCTCCAGTCCCTCGATCTCCTGCAGGCTCTTGCCGGCGATACCTTGCAGGTCGCCGTACATGCCGACGGTGGCCTGGAGGACGCGGTCGGTCTGTTCCTCTCGCTTGGCCCACTGTTTCATAATGGCCTTCTTCTCCTTGTCGAGATCCTCGCGCATGGACGTGAACGCCTCGACAATGGCTTGAACACGTTGACGGAAACGCGGCCCGGTGAGGTACTGGTACACCATCTCCATTTTTGTCTGTTGACCTTCGGTTGACTGGCGGGCCAGCGCGACTTCCGAAAGCATCTGCCGGAGCGCCATGGCCACCGGGAGCGCCGTGCGGGGCGGCGTAACCCACACGCCATCCACCAGATCGAAGGTCTCCATGTCCCTGGGCAGCGCCTGGGTTACCAGCACGGCAATCTCGGCCTTGGCGGCGCGCTGGTCTTCGCGCAGTTTCACCAGCCACCCGTCGCTCCAGTTTTTTGTCCGCTTGGATTCCCACAGGATTGTGCCGCAAGTTTGTCCGAGCGGCCCGTGAATACGCTGCAGCACATCGCCGCCGTGTTCGCCTTTGGGCACAGGCTCAATCGTGTCACGCGGAAACTTCGCCCGGAGGAGCGACTCGAGCTCAAGCTCCTGCACCTCGCCCTGCAATTGCTGCGACCCCTGCTCGGCCCGGCGCTTGAGATCTTCGATCTGCTTCTGCATGGAGGTGATGGTCTGCTCCTTTTCCATCACCTTGAATTTCAGGGATTCCTCAGCCTCTTTCCGGGCCTGGTCGCGGGTCACGGTCAAACCATCCTGCACCCTTTTCTCGATGGTCAACTCCATCTCCCGCCTGGCGTCATCCAGTTCACGTTGCTTGCGAATCAACTCGGCCTGTGCATTCTGAGCCTCGGCCAATTTACGGTCTCGTGCTTTAAGAACATCCTGAAGTTCGGCGAGCTCTTTCAACTTCTGGTCGAGGTCGTTCCCCAAGGCGGTGCGTGCCTTCCTTGCCTCCTCGGCGGCAATGCGCGACCGTTCCATTTTCACTTTCTCTGCGACCTGGTTGTCAAGCGTCTCCCTGGCCTTCGCGATGACCGCCTCCCGTTCCCTGAGGGCGGTTTCGCGCTTGGCCATGTCGGTGTCTTTGCGCGCAAGGCGCTCGTCATAGTCGCGACGAATGGATTCCACGAGCGGCGCGGCCAGCGACTCGGTGAGTTTGATCTCAGTCTTGCACTTCGGGCAGATGATGGTCGGTTCGGCGTTCATGCGGACTGTGAATGCTCCTTCCGTGTTCATGTCGGGCGCCACCGTACCGCAAACAACTCTTTAAGAAAAGTCTTCTGTTGGAGCACAAAACTGCGGGAGTTGGAAGACTGGAAGGTTGGAAGATTGGGCAAGCCCTTGAATCCGTGGCCTATTCACAAGCCCTGCGCACGCGCATGAGTTCACGCACTGCTTGATGTTTCATCCTGCCCATGGCCGTGCTGAACGCCCCTGTTGGCGCGCCTTTTCAATCCTTCCAGTCTTCCATCTTTCCAATCTTCCGCAGTTCAGGGCGGCAAAGCCACACTTGACCCATACTCTCTCCAGGCGATAAGGTACGCTCCGTTTGCGCCCGGCACTCGGGCAGGAAGAGACTCAAGCATGAAGCATCCCGCCATGAATGTGAACGACGTCGTCCACGGATTCCGACTGAACGCGCACGATGCCGTTCCGGAACTGCACGGGGTCGCGCTGCAGTTCGAGCACCTGGCCACCGGTGCCCGGGTGTTCCATCTCCTGAACGATGACGACGAGAACCTGTTCTCTGTCACCTTCCCCACCCCGCCGCCGGACGATACCGGCACACCGCACATCCTGGAGCACGCTGTACTTGGCGGATCGCGCCGCTACCCTATTCGCGAGCCGTTCTTCGAACTGACCAAGATGAGCATGGCCACCTTCCTGAATGCCATGACAGGCTACGACTGCACCTACTATCCCGTGGCGAGCAACGTCAAACAGGACCTGTTCAATCTAGCCGACGTTTATCTGGATGCCCTGCTTCACCCTTTGTTGACGGATCATACGCTCATGCGCGAGGGCCATCACCTGGCGCCGACCGATCCCGCCGCACCACTTGGTGAAATGGGCATCACGGGCGTCGTTTTCAACGAGATGAAGGGGTTCTGGGCCAGTCCGGAGAGCAAGCTGGCGCGCATGTCGGTCCGCCAGTTACTCCCCGACACAATCTACGGGCGGGAGTCAGGCGGGCTTCCCGAGGCCATCCCCAGCCTAACGTGGAGGGCCCTGCGGGAGTATCATAGGCGCTATTACCACCCGAGCAACGCCTTTTGCTTTTTCTACGGCAATATCCCCACCAGCGAGTACCTTGCCTTTCTCTCCAAGCGTCTGGACGGATATGGCCGCGAAACACTGCCGTCCTGGTCGGTCTTTCAATCCCGATGGTCCGAGCCGCGGCGCGTGGACGCCGTTTATCCCATCGGACCGGGTGAGGCCGAGGCGGGCAAGTCGTTTGTGGCCTTGCAGTGGCTGGTGGGCGACGCCACCCATGCGGAGGAAGTCATTCTGCTGCATTTGCTAAGCCTGGTCCTTCTCGGCAACGAGGCCGCACCTTTGCGCAAGGCGATCGTGGATTCACACCTTGGAGAAGATCTTGTTCTCGCCGGCGATGGCGGCGCAGGCCGCGAAATGTCTTTCGGCGTAGGCATTCGGGGATCGGAACCTGACCGCGCAGCGGCATTCACCGACCTCGTCCTCGCTACGCTCACTCGCCTTGCCACCGAGGGAATCGAGCCGTCCCGCGTCGAAGCGGCCTTCCAGCAGGCGTCCTATTTCTATCTCGAGATTCTGCCGCTATTCCCCGTCCACTTGATGGATCGCGTGTTGAGCGCATGGATATATGGAGAAAACCCTCACACCTACCTCCACATGGGTGCCTGTCTTCAACTCTGCCGGGAGAAGTACGGACGTGATCCGGACCTCTTCTCGCGATGGATTCGCGAACACATTCTGGGCAATCCACACCGGCTGACCCTCGTTCTGACGCCTGACCGGCATGTTGAAGAGCAGGACAACGCCCGACTGAAGGCGATGGCAGACGAGCGGCGGGCGTCGTTGAGCCCCGATGCCCTGCGCGAAGTCGCCAGACAAGCGGCGGAGGTCCAGGCGGAATCCGGCACACCAAACCCGCCGGAAGCAATAGCCCGACTCCCGCAACTCAGCGTTTCCGATCTGCCGCCTCACCCGCAACGGCTTCCAACAGTCAGGGAGAATGTCGAGGGAGTTCCGTTGCTGATCAACGATGTCTTTAGCAATGGCATCAACTACCTGCATATATATTTCGACACCAGGGACTTGCCTGATGATTTGTGGCTCTACGTCCCACGGTACGCCGAGGCCATTGCGCAGATGGGTGCCGCCGGTTGTTCTTTTGAGGTCATGACACACCGCGTGGCGTCATCCACCGGCGGAATCGCGTGCGGAGCGGAGTTTATGACACGCGCCGACAACCCCGCTGAATCCATGTGGGGCCTTCGGTTCACCCTGCGCGCACTGGACGAACAGATCGAGCCCGCACTCGACATCCTCCGCGACTATCTCTTCGAGCTCAACCCACGTGACCGCAACCGCCTGCGGGATGTGATGGTTCAGTCCCGCGCCCGTGCCCGCAGCTACACGCTTTCACGGCCCGAATCGCTGGCCATGCTCCAATCCGCGCGCGGACTTTCCGCCGAAGCCTTCCGGCTGAACCAGGTGCGCGGGGTCCCGCAAATCGAGATGACGGAACAGCTGACGGCCAGCTTCGAGTCCGATGGCGATGCGTTGATGACGCGGATCGAGCAACTCCGCGATTTCCTGCTGAACCGCCGCCGGATGACGGCCAGCTTCACCGGGTCCAAACAGGCGGCCGAATGCCTCCGCAAGGTTCTCCCGGCATGGGTGAACCGCATGTCCAACGTGGAGACCCATCCGGGTACAATGCGAGTTCAACGCGATCCAGGGCCATTCTGCGAGGGCCTGGCCGTGCCGATCCCTGTGGCTCACTGCGTTCTTGCAATGCCGGCGCCACATGTTACATCGCCCGACTATCCTTTGCTTCGCGTGGCCAGCGAACTGATCGAGTCGGAATACCTGCGGCCGGAGATCCGATTCAAGGGAAATGCCTACGGCACCCACTGCGCCTACCAATCGCTGACCCGGCAACTCCTGCTAACCTCTTATCGCGATCCGCACATAACCCGTACGATGGAGATTTTCAGGGGCACGCGCGATTACGTCGCCGGTGCGACCTGGGTCCAGGCAGATGTGGACCGCGCCGTAATCGCAACCGCAAAGTCTGAGTTCACCCCGATCCGACCGGGCGACGCCACCGGGCGCGCGCTGAGCCGACATCTTTCCGGCTACTCTGACGAAATGCAACAGGCCCACTACGACCTGCTGCGTGGCGCGCGTGTGGAAACCGTCCGCGAGGCGACGCTTCGAGCGCTCGACAACGGGATGCCATTGTCTTCGCTTTGCGTGGCGGCCAACCGCCCCGCGCTCGAATCGTCCAACGTATCCTGGCAGGGCCGCCCCATATCCATCCTCGACATTCGCCGATAGGCCCTCGCCCTAGCAGCGTGTCGGACTTACTGATCGAGTTGCCCCAACCGCCCTAGCCGACACGCTGCTAGTTCAGGGAAACCGCCGGCAGATGGGGTTGTGGCGCTGGATGTAGGGAAAGACTGACGGGTGAACAGGCTCTACAGAAGTGTTCTGTCTGCTCAACTGCAATCTGCCGGCGGTTTCCCCAATCTAGGAGCCTGTCGGCCCGGCGTTCGAGGCAAACCGAGCCGTAAGCCCGACAGGCTCCTAGCTTACATCCCGTACCTGGCGACCAGCACCTCGGATGAAGGAAGCGTATCGTACGACTCGCCCTGCGGCCCTACGAACTTGCCCTTCACGCGGAGCAACGGGATATCCGTGCGTATTCCGTTGCTGTGCAGGATCGAGACCTTTATCAGGTCCACTCCGGGATGCGGATCCGAAACAACCGCTTTCTCCGGTGGAGGGGGCGCAGACTTGACCGCCCGCTCCCTCCTGGCGGAATGGTGCTGGCGGCCGATAATGTGGCCCATCGCCGCCCCGGCAATTCCGCCCACGATGGCCGAATCCCGCGAGTTGATTCCGCGACTGTGCTCGCCAATCACCCACCCGAGTGCCGCACCCGCCGCGGCGCCCGCTGCCACTTCCCACGGCGAAGCAACCGCCAGCGTGTGTCCGCCCATGCACAGGACCAGTACACTTATGACTACCCTTTTCATATCCCCCTCCATTGACATTGTAACGCAAAACGTCATGACAGGAAACATCTCTTTGAGGATAATCTTTGGCAACTGGTAACAGCGGGTGTTACCATGTTGATTCGATATGACTACGACCGCAACGACAAAGCCTACCATTCTTTACTGCAACTGCTCTCACCGCGAACTGCTGGTCCCGGAACTCTCACGTCGGCAAGTGCGCATCGCACTGTCCAAAACCGACGCACATGTCCTCGAGGTTGCGGATTTCTGCGAACTCGCTGCCCGGCGCGACCCTGTGTTAGCCACGCTGGCTCAAGCCGCCGATCTTCGCATTGTCGCCTGTCATCGGCGAACCATCAAATGGCTGTTTACATGGGCCGGCATGGATCTGGCGCAACGCGTCCCGGTGCTCAACATGCGAACACAGACACCTGAAACCGTGATCGCCGGAGCCACGGCAGGCACGTCTACCCGCCACGAACCCGCCGCGCCAGCCGACCTTGCGCCCTTGGGTCACTGGGTTCCATGGTTTCCGGTCCTGGACCGATCCCGTTGCACAAACTGCCTCCAATGCCTCAGTTTCTGCCCATTCGGCGTGTACACGATTCAGGAGGAAAGAGTCGTTGTCACCCAGCCGGCCAACTGCAAGAACAACTGCCCGGCCTGCGCCAGGATCTGCCCTGCTCTGGCCATCATCTTCCCAAAGTCAAAGGACAGCCCGATTGACGGCTCCGAGGTCACGGCCGAAGACATGGCCAGACCCCGAACTGTCCCCGAACTGGGACCTGACGCCGATCTGCATTCCATCCTGGCCAGACGCCGCATGAAGACAGCCGGCCGCTTCGCCCGGAATCTGCAAGCCGAATCCGCCCCACCGCCGTCAACCCCGGCTCCGGAGCCCTCGCCATGATCCTATCCTTCACCCGCCGCATGCTCCGGGAAACCGACGCCCGCCTTCTGGCCAAGTTTGTATGGAACTTCGTCGTGAAAAGCGCGATCACGATCCATCGGCACCGCCGGCGAACCGCCAGAGGAGATGCCCTGCCGGCTTTTCTGATGATATCAATAACCAACGACTGCAATCTCGACTGCCTGGGTTGCTGGGTCACGCGAAGTCGGCCGCCGGCAAAGATCACGCCCGACGAACTGCACCGGATCCTGGTAGAGGCAAAGTCATACGGGACCCGCTTTTTCGGCATCCTCGGCGGCGAGCCCCTGCTTTACCCAGGCCTCTTTGATATTCTGGCCCGGCATCAGGACTGCTACTTCCAGGTGTTCACAAATGGAACACTCATCACTCCGGAAATAGCCGCCCGCATGAGAGAACTCGGCAATATCACTCCACTTGTTAGCATCGAGGGTCTGGCCGAAACCAGCGATGAACGACGTCGGGGACACGACGTCTATGCTAGCGCCATGCGCGGGCTGGAGCTGTGCAGGGAACACCGCCTGATAACCGGCGTGGCATCCAGCGTCTGCAAATCAAACTACCGGGAATTGGTCTCAGAGGCATTCCTGCAAGATCTGATCCGCCGCGGTGCACATTATGCCTGGTATTACATCTACCGCCCAACTGGCGCCGCTCCGACCCCGAGCCTCGCCCTGGACGCGGACGAAATCGTGGGGTTACGCCGCTTTCTCGTGGAGATCCGCAGCAAGATACCGATTCTCGTGGTGGATGCGTACTGGGACCACGAAGGACGTGCACTGTGTCCGGCGGCGGAAGGCCTCAGCCACCACATTGGACCTCGCGGCGATCTGGAATTCTGTCCGCCCATTCAACTGGCTGTTGAGAACATTCGGGATAACACACCCCTGCCCGAGCTTTTCCGCCGCTCCGCGTTCCTGCGCAACTTCCGCACTCTGGCTGCAAATCACTCGCGCGGCTGCATCCTGATGGAGGCACCGCAGAAACTGGCCGCTCTAGCCCGCGTCAGCGGTGTCCGCGACACGAGCGGACGCAACTCGATGGCCGACGAATTCAAAGCGGGCACCTGCCTACCCAGCCATCACCAGCCGGGCCGCGAGATCCCCGAACGACATTGGCTCTACCGTATTATCAAGAAACAGGGGTTCTTCGGATTCGGAGCCTATGGATAGCCCCATAGAACAAACAGGGCTGCTTCCGCAGCCGCCGGCGTCCTTAAAAGAGCGCGCGACAGCCTCGGTTTCGAACCACAGCGGCTACGGCCGAACCGAGGCCGGGAAGTATTTTGTGCCTGACTCTCAGGAAGAGTGGGACACCCTGGCCGGGCAGGCCGCAGCTTACGTAAGGGCGCAGCGACTGGTTCCTCCGCTTCCCCTGGACGAAATTCGACAACACGCCGCCGCACTGGCCGGCGCATCCGGCCTTGGCGCGCATTACCGCGAGTTCCTCATGATCCTCCTGCACAACGAGATCTGGCGCGACATCGTAGCCTCGATCCCGTTTCGGCGACGGATGCTGTTGCTTCCGCCCTGCCTGAGGGCGTCCGGGAGTTGCACCGCGGAATTCGACCAACTCGGACTAATCTGCAACCGTTGCGGTTCGTGCGCCATCGGGCCCCTGTCAGATGAGGCGGAGGCTCTCGGCTATGCCGTGGTGGTGGCAGAAGGCACCAACATAGTTGCAGACTTGATACGTCAGGGCCTAGTTGACGCCTTGATCGGCGTCAGTTGCATGCCGTCGCTGGAGCGGACCTTCCCGCACATATTCGCTAAGGCCATCCCGGGGCTCGCGATACCGCTCATGAAGGAGGGTTGTGACCATACCATGGCCAACCTCGACAGCGTGCGTCGAGCGCTGCGCCTTGCTCAGGACGGGGCTGGCGCAAGGTTCATCGATCTCAAACGACTGCACCGCGACGTCGAGTCATGGTTTACTCCGGAAAACCTGCGGGCAGTCTTCACGGCGGGACCAAGCGAGATAGAACGGATCGCTTTCGACTGGTTGGCACTGTCCGGAAAGCGGTGGCGCCCCTTCCTCACGGTCGCTGTTTACGAAGCCCTGCGCACTGACCCCGGCCAGCCACTTCCCGACTTCGTCAAGCGCATCGGCATCGCCATCGAATGCATCCATAAGGCATCGCTCATCTACGACGATATTCAGGACGACGACAACATGCGTTACGGCAAGAGCACGGTTCATCACACGCATGGCGTGCCGGTTGCCCTGACAGCCAGCCTCTACCTGCTCGGGCTCGGGTATCGTCTGATCGCCACATGCGGAGACACTCCAGCGCAATGCGCGGCCATGCTCGCCCTGAACGCGGAAGGCCATTGCGAACTGTGCCTCGGGCAGGGCGCCGAGTTGCTGTGGATGAGAAAGTCCGCGCCGCTTACCCCGGCCGAGGTTCTGGATTTCTTCAGGTGGAAGACAGCGCCATCCTTTGAAGTTGTCTTTCGCCTCGGCGCCATCGCCGGCAACGCCGGCGAGGCGGAGCATGAGGCAATAAAGCGCTACAGTCAGGCGATGGGCGTCGCCTACCAGATTCAGGATGATCTGGAGGATTTCCGGAGCGGCGGCGATGTTGACGACATTCGCTCCGGGCGCCCTTCCATAGTGATGGCAATGGCGTACGAGGCCACTTCAGGAGAAACAAGAGAACGCATTGCTCGAACGTGGTGCGGCGAAGACCGTGCCCAGAAACCAGACGCCATTCGCGCCATTATCAGGGAACTCCGCGTCGAGACCAATACACAGGAACTTCTCGACAGCTACAAGGCAGAAGCAATCGCTTCGTTGAAACCCGTACAGAACCCAAGCCTCAAAGTCCTTCTTCATCGGCTCGTCAGCGTGATCTTCCGCGACAGGCACCATAACCAGGGCGACGCCACCCAAGAGAATCAGACCTGATGGTTTCGATGCAGTTCGCTACGTACCGGGCAACTGCAGAGTTTGTGTGCGAATCCGAAGGAAACCTTGTACGGACACGGCTCACTGTCAGGCTGAACGAACAAGACACCATGCCCTACACAGTCAAGCACCTTACAGCACTTCCGAGTATCCGCCTGAAGACAAGAGCGCTTGCGATTACATTGGTGAGCCTGTTCCAGAATGCCTTCTGAGACCGGCACCGACTCAACCCCTGCGCTGCAGCATTGCTGACTCATCGCTAGCTATCCCCCAGTGGTCACAATGATAAGGCCAGACGCGTTGTTCCACCAATCAGGAAGAGCCTCATTCTGCTATCAGCAAAAACCCTAGGGGAAAGGCGTTGTCTTGGCGGCGCCAAGCTTACTAGGAAGTCTTTCAGTTCAGGGCACGGGGCGAATAGCAGCGTCAGCGGGCCACAGTCTTGACTTGTCCTACGACGGTTGAAACCACGTCATCTATCGTCATGTTTGTGGTGTCTATGATGGCTGCGTCTGAGGCTGTTCGCAGCGGGTCCATCTTCCGACGCGAGTCCTGATCGTCGCGCCGACGCAGCCCGCTTCTGATCATCTCGGCGTCAATTCCAGGCAGTTTCCCGACGGTCTCCGCGTGCCGCCGCCGGGCGCGTTCTTCCGGATCTGCATCCAGATAGAACTTCCACCGGGCGCCCGGAAAGACAGCCGTGCCAATGTCGCGACCTTCGACGACCAGCGCCCCGAGGCGGAGCATATCGCGCAGCCAAATGTTGACCTGGCGGCGGACTGCCGGGATCGCCGCAATCTTGCTCACATTCTCGTTCACTGCCATGCTCCGGATACCGTCGGCGGGATCGTCGCCGTCCACGCTGAAGCGTACCCGTCCATCTGCAACCAGGAACTTCATTTCCATGCGTTCAAGCAGCAATAGAACGGCGGACTCGCTATCCACTGGAACGCCGTCATTCAGCGCCTTCCAGGTTATTGCCCGGTAGAGCGCACCTGAATCAACGTACAGGAAACCCACAGCAGCCGCTACGCGCCGTGCAACCGTGGACTTGCCAGATGCCGCAGGGCCATCTATGGCAACGACCTTCTCACCATCATTCTGCATATGATACCAACCGATCACTCAGCAACAGGGTTTGTCCCGGCCAGATTCCGAAGATCCTGCCAGAAGGTAGGATAGGATGTCGCGATGCACGCGACGTTTTGAACCGTCACCGGCAGATCTGCAAAGAGGGCCAGGATCGCCATGCTCATGGCGATCCGATGATCGCCGCGACTGTCAACAAACGCTCCACCACGGATGCGCGCCCCGCCACGGATGACCATGCCATCCGGCTTTTCTCCAACATCCACACCACATGCCCGCAACCCAGCGGCCATTGTGGCGATCCGGTCGGATTCCTTGACTCTCAGTTCCGCCGCGTCGCGAATGACTGTCTCGCCGTCACCCATCGCCGCAGCAGCGGAAAGAATTGGAAGTTCGTCGATCAAGTTCGGTATCTCGGCCCCGCCGATGACAGTCCCCTTGAGCAAGCGGCCCCTGACGTGGACAGAACCCATGGCCTCGCCGTCCGTCACTGATCCCAGCGCACCCTGAACCTGTACGTCCACATCCGCGCCCATCCTCCTGAGCACGTCAAGCAGCGCGGTTCGCGTCGGGTTGAGACCAACCCCTTCCACTGTAACAGCACAGCCGGGAACTGCTGCTGCGGAGGCTATCCAGAAGGCCGCCGAGGAAAAATCGCCAGGCACTATCCATTCCGCGGCGCGAATCCGGGGACCCGCCGGGTTACCGCTGACGGATATCCTCGCTCCATCGGAGCGCACATCGACACCAGCGGCCCTCAGCATGCGCTCGGTATGATCGCGAGTTCGCTCCGGCTCCACTACCGTGGTGTCGCCCTGTGCAAAAAGGCCTGCCAGAAGAATGCATGACTTGACCTGTGCGGATGCCACCGGCAGCCGGTACTCGATCCCAGTCAGCCGTCCGCCCGTAATACGTACCGGCGCGCACCCGTTGGGCCCCAACAGTTCTACCGTTGCGCCCATCTGTTGGAGAGGGGCCTGAATACGGCGCATGGGCCGTGACCGCAGCGATGCATCGCCTGTCATCTCCGAGGTAAAGGAACCTCCGGAAAGCACACCCGCAAAGAGGCGCACGCTGGTGCCGGAATTCCCCATGTCGAGGACTGCCCCCGGGGAATTCAGGCGACCCGCCGTTCCGCGGACCCGAACGCAGTCCTCACTCTCACGCACAGTCGCCGCCCCAAGGGCCTGCATCGCGCCCAGCGAATTAAGGCAATCCTCACTCCGAAGAAAACCGCGGATTACCGACTCGCCATTCGCCAGACCCGACAGTAGAACGGCGCGATGCGAGATGCTTTTGTCGCCCGGAACCCGTACTACTCCGCTGAGACGCGGACAGGGCCGGACGGTGGCCTGATCCAATGACTGGCTCATGACTCTCCTCCCCCAGTCGTGGCCGACGACAATGGGCCACGCCGCTCGCGTGCCTCGGCCAAGAAAGCCCGGATGGCCTCAAACCGGCCCTCCCTGAGGGCCTTCAGGACGCGTTCGATTTCCACCGAGAACTCCGCCAGCGCCGACTCGACGGCCTCGGGATTGCTCCTGACGATATCATGCCAGAGAACCTCCGAACCGGCCGCGATCCGAGTCGTGTCGCGAAAACCCGACCCGCAAAACGCAGCCCGCCGAAGGCCCTCTCCGCCGAGCACAGCGTTGACCAGCGCCGCCGCCACGATATGCGGAAGATGACTGGTGCGGGCCAGCATGGCGTCGTGTGATTCCGGACTCATAACCTCGACGCGCGCGCCCAGTTGCCGCCAGAAATCCCCGGTCTCGGCCAAGGCGGACGGATCGGTATGCTCCGTTAGCGTGACAACCACCATGGCGCCTTCATAGAGATCCTTTCGGGCGGCATCCAGCCCCGTTTCGTCTGAGCCGGCGATGGGGTGGCTGCCCACGACGCGCACGCCGCGGCCCACCACGGCGGACTCGATGCCTTGAATCGCGTGCGTCTTCGTGCTGCCGACATCCGTCACAATGCAACCGGCTTTGAGCCCGGTCGCGCACGCACCAGCGAGTTCCGCAATGCGCAGGACCGGAACACAGAGCACCACGATGTCGGCCCCGCAAACCGCTGCCACAGGGTCCAAGGCCATTTCGTCAGCCGCTCCGATCCGGACCGCCTTCGCGGATACCTCCGGGCGCCTCGCGAAACCGACAACGCGATACGGCAGACGGCGGCTTTTCACGGCCAACCCAAGCGAGCCCCCCATCAACCCCAACCCCAGTATGGCCAATCGTTTCATCGTCGCGCCCCAAACCGGTCAATGCGCGGACCGGGTCTTGATCACAAGCGCCATGGCATCAACCAACCGTTGGTTTTCAGCCCTTGTTCCCACAGTCACCCTGATAAACTGCGGCAGCCCGTAGGCATCCACAGGCCTTACAATCACACCCTCCTTTTCGAGGGCCTGAAAAAACTCGCGCCCGTTACCGACCTCCACGAGCATGAAGTTCGCCGACGCCGGCACATAAGACAATCCCATCGACCGGAAGGCGGATGACAGGTACTCCAGCCCCTCGCGCACCATGCGGCGGGTATTGACGACGTGCTCGTCGTCATCCAGCGCAGCCAACGCAGCCGCGAGAGCCATGGCGTTAACGTTAAACGGCTGCCGAACTCTGTTCAGCAACCCGATGCACTCCTCCGGGGCCACCGCGTAGCCGACGCGCAGCCCCGCCAGCCCGTAGGTCTTGGAAAACGTCCTGAGCACAACGGCTTTCCGGCCATCCCGTATGTAGCGGAGTGTGTCCGGCTGTGCACCCGGGTCAAGAAGCTCAATGTACGCCTCGTCGAAACAGACAACCACATGTTCCGGCACACTGTCCATGAACCGCGCGATGGCCGAAGGGGTTACCGTCGTGGCGGTCGGGTTGTTGGGATTCGCGACAAAAACCAGGCGCGTATCCTCCCGAATGGCGGCGACCATCGCGTCCAGATCGTGGACGTAAGCCTTCATCGGCACAGCCACGGTCTTTGCCCTGCTGGCGGCGGCCGCCAGCCGATAGACAACGAATGCCCGGTCGGCCATGACAATACCCGTTCCTTCCCGGAGAAACGCGTGCGACAGGAATTCGATGATTTCGTTGCTGCCGCTGCCAATCATGACCTGTTCGGGCTTTACGCCCAATTTGCCGGCCAGCGCCTGTCGAAGATAGAAGGCGCCGCCGTCCGGATACCGATGCATCTCGGCGGCACATGCCATCATGGCCTGCACGGCCTTTGGCGAGGGCCCCAGGGCATTCTCGTTCGACGCCAGTTTGAGGATGGACGCCTGGTCCGCGAAACCCAACTCGCGCGCCACTTCCGCTATCGGCCGACCCGGTTCATAGACAGCCAGACCCTTCACCCAGGGGTTGGCCAAATCCGTGAACGACTTCACGTCTCTTCCTCCGGAGTTACGGGAGCATCGGACGAACCCTCTGTCGGCGTCTCCGGCCCTGCGGACTCTTCGCCAGTGGTGGAAGCCGGATCCACCGCCGCCGGTGCCGGTGCCGACACGGGCGGCGCCCCGACCGGCTCGGATCCCATCCGCAGCATTGGCTCAATGTCGCTCAGATCCTTGAGGCTCTTCAGCCCGAAATGCTCCAGGAACATCTGCGTCGTTCCGAACAGAAAAGGTCGACCGGGCAATTCGCTGCGCCCAACGATCTTGACCAACTGCATTTCCATCAGCATGCGGATCACGTGGTCAACGTTGACGCCTCTGATGCGCTCGATGTCCATCTTGGTCACCGGCTGGCGGTAGGCGATGATCGCCAGGGTCTCCAGCGAGGGGCGCGACAACCTGTTCGGCTGGCCGATGTCGAGCAAGTGCTTGAGCCAGACCCCGCAGGATGGGTCGGTCTGGAAACGATATCCGCCGGCCACTTCCTGAAGATGAAACCCAAGCCGCCGCCGGTCCAGATCCTGGCGCAACTCGTCAAGGGCAGCTGCAACATCGCGTTCCTTCACCTCGGCGAAGACCGCAGTTTCCTTGCCGTGTGCCGCCGCCACTTCCTGCAGACAGCGCCGGATGTCCTTGGCTGTCAGCGGACGCGCTGCGCCAAAAAGAAGCGTCCCCGCAATCTGTTTCAGTTCCGGTACCACATCAATGGTCATCGCCTGTTCTCCATACCCTACCGGGGCATCCGCTATATCGCACCATCAGGGCTCTGACGCGACGGATTCCGCATTTTCCATTTCCTCCGGCATCGCGGCAGCCGGTTCCGACTCCGCCAACCCCAACACCAGAATGTCGCCAAACCGTTCTTCCTGCGTCACGGCCACCTGCCTCATCCTAATCAACTCCAGAAGTCCGAGGAAGGTACAGATGATCTCGTATCGGGAGGCATCCGCCGTGAACAGCTCGGCAAAACGCACGGAACGGCCGGCGCGAACCGTATGGAGAATCCGGACAATCTGATCCTCCACGGTGTAGCGGTGCCCCTCGATCTCGCCAAATTCCTCCGGTTTCGCCCGGCCGAGCATCTCCCGGAACGCGCTGATCAGGTCAAAGAGACTGACATCCTGAAGTACGACACCCGCTTCATCCTTGTCGACCGCCACTATCGCGCCGCCGGAAGGAAAGATGCTCTCCTGGAGAAACTCCCGGTCCTGGAGCCGGAGGGCAACATCCTTGAATTTCTTGTATTCCAAAAGCTGCCGGACCAAATCCCACCGCGGATCGTCTTCTTCCTCCTCAGCCTCAGGACGAACCTCCACCGGCAGAAGCATCCGGCTCTTGATCATCATCAGAGTGGCGGCCATGACTATGAACTCGCCCGCGATGTTCAGATCGAGCATCCTCATCAAACCGAGGTACTCCATGTACTGCTTCGTGATCTTCTCGATTGGAATGTTGTAGATGTCCACCTCTTCGCGCTTGATGAGGTAGAGAAGCAGGTCGAGAGGACCCTCGAAGACATCGAGATCCACCTTGTAGTCGTCCGCTGTGGCCATGGAATTCGCCTCGAGTCAATCCAGCCCAATGGCTGTTCGCGCACGTTTCAAAGTTTTTCCCGCCTCGGTCCGCGCCCGCTCGGCGCCACGACGAAGGACGGACTCGACATAGGCAGGGTCTTTCGCCAGAGCCTCGCGACGAAGCCGGAAAGGCTCGAAGTAAGCCCAAAGAGCCTCGAACAACGCCTTCTTGCCATGGCCGTAACCGTAACCGCCCTTGAGCAGGCTCACACGCATCTCCTCGGCCTGCGCTGCAGAGGCCACCAGCCGGTAGAGATGAAACACCGTACACGCCTCCGGGTCTTTCGCCTCATCCACGGTCTTGCAGTCCGTCACGATTCGCATGATACGCGCCTTGGTGTCCTTTTCTGCGCCGAAGATCTCGATATGGTTGTTGTAGGACTTCGACATCTTCTGCCCATCCAGTCCCGGAACCACAGCCACAGATTCCTGGATGGACGGATCGGGAATCGTGAACACCTCGCCATATTGCAGGTTGAACTTGATTGCTATATCCCGCGTCACCTCCAGATGCTGCTTCTGGTCCTTGCCGACCGGAACCAGATTGGCCTGGTAGGCAAGAATATCGGCCGCCATCAGGACCGGGTACGCAAACAATCCGTGCGTGGGTGCAAGCCCCTTGGCCAGTTTATCCTTGTACGAATGGCACCGCTCCAGCAGCCCCATTGGCGTAACCACCGACAGCAGCCATGAGATTTCAGTGACTTCCGGCACATCGCTCTGGCGAAAGAGGACGGCACGCTCCGGATCCAACCCGCAGGCCAGAAGGTCAAGCGCCACATCTGCCGTGGCCGTCCGCAACACTGCCGGGTCCGACACCGAGGTCAAGGCGTGGTAGTTCGCCACGAAAAGAAACGCTTCACCATGCTCCTGGAGCGCAATGGCCGGTTTCATCATGCCAAAGTAGTTGCCAAGATGAAGCTTTCCCGAAGGCTGTATTCCCGAAAGAATCCTCACATCAGTCTCCTGCAAACATCTCCGCATAAGGATGTTGAGTTACAGCCGCCACGAACACACCGCCGGGAGGAGACCCGAGCGGCATCCGCCGTGTACCGCCGATCGCCGGCACAGACCGACGCGGCTTTCCCGTTCGGGCGGTACGATAGCCCACGGGGCAGGAATGATAAAGGAAAAGTTGTTCCGGCTGCCCCCGTATCTTGGCCATGCTCACTAAAGAACGGCCATGCGCCCGAGCGGCGCTCCCGGCGGGCCCCAATCCGGACTCCACTCAGATCTCGACAATCGAGGAGCGTTCCGGCTCCGAAGCAGCCTCGCCCGCGAGATAAGACTCGGTCCGGTACTTGTCAACCGTATTGAGTTTATGCAGGATGCTTCCCAACGACTGAGCCGCCTCTTTGCTCATGGCGGCCAGTTCATGCATCTTCTCACCCCGGTACCCGAGCCGCTGCATGATTTCGATGTTGCTCAGGAGCACGGTGGCCGGCTGGCTCATGTGGTGACAAGCCGCACCGATACTTTCCAGCATAACGCGCTGCCGATCGGCTTCACGCAGGGCCACCTCGGCCTTCTTGCGGTCGCTGATGTCCGCGAAGGAAAACACAATGCCGACCGTCTCCCCATCGGTATTGTGGTTGCATACGGCAGATACTTGAACCGCCATCCGAGTCCCGTCACAGCGCACCGCCTCCAGCTCGCCTGTCCATGTCCGACCGTCGTCCAAAACCGTCCGGATCATTTCCCTCGTCTTCACCGGATCGACAAAGAACTGGCTCACATCCGCATTGGCAAGTTCCTCCGCGCTGGAGTAGCCCCACATGCGAACCGTTGCCGGATTCATGTACTCAAGTATCGCGTTGAGATTGGCCACCGCAATGCCGCTGTCGGCATTCTGAATTGCATTGTGCTCCGTGCGAAGCATCTCCTCCTGCTGACGCCGAACCGTGATGTCGCGGACAAAGAAGCAAAGGTGGGCTTCCTCTATCCATAGTTTGCTGACGGAGATCTCGCAGGGAAAGAATGTGCCGTCCTTGCGCAGACAGAAAGCCTTGATGATGGTGAAACGGCTGTCCGCAAGATTCTGCCAAACATTGTCCAGAAGCGTCGCATCCGCGCCGGAGATGACATCAAGAACGCTCATGCGTTTCATTTCCCCCTCATCGTAGAGAAGGAATTCCACCGCGCGGAGGTTGGCGTAGACGATGCGTCCCGACAAATTGCAGATAAGAGTGGCGTCGTAGAAGCTCTGCAACAGGTCGTTGTAAAGGCGGAACTTCTCCGACACATCCTCGCGGACAGAGCCAGCGCGTTTGAGACGCACTGTCGGCTTGGCGACCACAACTCGCCTAGTGCCGCCCGCTTCCGCGGCGGGTGCCACGTCCGGAATCAGGTCAATCCGAATCGTGCGCGATAGATTCTGCTTGTCGGGCATGGGACGAAGGCATCTCCCATTACATCTTCAGAACCACGTTATCCAGAAGACGCGTCCCCTCAATACGAACCGCCACCGCCAACAACGCGTCTTCGCGTACCTCCTCCACAGGGTGGAGGGTACGGTAACTTGTCAACTCAACATAGTCAACTTCGATCGGCGGAGGAGCGCCCTCCAGGCAGGCGCACACCGCGTGCTTCAGACGTTCGCTGCGGCGTTCGCCGCCGGCAAACATATCCTCCGCCGCGCGGAGCCCACGATGGATAGCCGTCGCCCGCGCGCGGGCGGCAACCGAGAGGTAGGTGTTCCTTGAGCTCATCGCCAGACCGTCCGGCTCGCGGATCGTCGGAGCCACGACGATGCGGACCGGGAAGTTCAAGTCGGCCACCATCTGCTGGATAAGCCTCGCCTGCTGGGCATCCTTCTGTCCAAAGACCGCTACATCGGGCTGAACGATATTGAAAAGCTTCGCCACAACCGTGGCTACGCCACGGAAATGTCCCGGACGCGAACGCCCGCACAACCCGGATGAAAGACGCCCCTCGTCAATGTAGACGCTATGCCCGGAGGCATACATATCATCCGCTGACGGACAGAAAAGGACGTCTACGCCTGCGTCACCACAGAGTCGGCTATCCCGATCGAGATCACGCGGATACCGGCCCAGGTCTTCGCCGGGGCCGAATTGGGTGGGGTTGACAAAGATGCTTACAACGACAACATCCGCAAGACGTCGCGCCGCGCGGATCAGGCTCAAGTGCCCCTCATGAAGAAACCCCATCGTGGGAACAAACCCCACACGACGGCCTTCTCGCCGCCAAGCGAGCGAAGCAGATTGCATCTCGTTGACCGAGAGAAGGGTCTTCATCAGGTCAGACGGCTGGACACGGCCTTGACCAGCACATCGCATGTCACAGGCTTCTGGATGAGACAGTGCAACCGGCTTCCAGACACGGCCCTGAGCACAGGGTCAGCCGGGGCATAGCCGGTGCAGAAAACGACAGAGGGCATTTCCCAGGCCCTTTCCCGACAGAGGCTCTCTATTGACTTGAACGCATGAATACCGTCAAGAACCGGCATGTGCAGATCCATGACCAGAATACGGTGGTGAGCCACCATGAACCGCTCAACGGCTTCCTGTCCGTTGCTTGCGGTCTCAACGTCCCGCCCCGGGAGGTCAAACTCCAAGAGCATCTTGAACAGCTTCACGATGCTGGGTTCATCATCAACGACCAGAATCCGGGTGCGGTCGCAGGGGACAGGGAGTGACGCTTGCAGGGCGACTCCCGGTACTGCTGGTGTATCAGCCGAAACCATGACAACCTCTCGTCAAAACATGAACACCCGAATTCCTATTGTATGCCGAACAAACGTGGCCGGAAAGATAAATGGTAGGTTTCAGCAATGCAATCCCTATTGTCTTTCCCAAATCCTCGCCTAGCGCTGTGCCACCGGCGGGACCATTGCGGACGGCCTTGCGACAGCGGCTCGCTCGGAGAGCTCGCCCTACCCAGCGAGACATACAGTCTGTATATGTTCCCCAGGTAGGGCGAGCTCTCCGAGCGAGCCGTAAACACAGGACGCACATGAGTCCGCCAAAGGAGTCCTGCCTTCCCTAGCCGAGGATCAAGGTTTCTTCCCCAGCACCCTCCCGGCTTCGCCAAGGATTAGGAGAAGGTTGCAAATGCTGCTGGGTCAGGAACCCGACTTGTGATATTGTTGCGGCATGAGAGTCGTTCTGGCTAAATCGGCGGGGTTCTGCTGGGGTGTCCAGCGGGCCATTGACAAAGCGCTTGCGCTGGCGCGTTCTCACCACGGCCCCATCTACACGGACGGCCCCCTGATTCACAACCGCCCCCTCATGGATCAACTGCGCTCCGAGGGCGTGACCGAGACGGCAACTCCGGAAACCCTGAAGGAGAGCACGCTCCTCGTTCGCGCCCACGGCATCCCGCCGGAACGCCGCCGTTGGCTGCGAACCCTCCCTCTGCGTCTGGCCGATGCCACCTGTCCGGATGTCGCCCGCATTCAGGGACTCATTCTGAAACACGTCCGACAGGACCGCTCAATCGTAATCTACGGCGACGCCGGACACGCCGAGGTGATAGGTCTTCTGGGCTATTGCGGAGGCAGGGGGCACGTAGTCACCCGACCCGAGGATGTTACTCATCTCCCCGACATGCCCCGCGTATGCCTCGTTTCGCAATCCACACAGTTCCCGATTTCTTTCGAGGCGGTTGCTCGCGCCGTGCTGGCTCGGTTTCCGGACACGGTGGTCCTGAACACCATCTGCGCCGCCACCCGAAACCGCCAGCAGGAATTAATAGACATCTGCCACGTCGTTGACGCCATCGTAGTCGTCGGCGACCTCCACAGCGCCAACACACTCCGGTTGGTGGAATTGGCTGAAAACCGACGCCCAACGTTCCATGTCCAGACGGCATCCGACCTCGATCCGGCGCGGCTGCGTTCGTTCCGCTCGGTTGGGCTCACGGCCGGCGCCTCAACACCCGCGTTCCTGATCGAAGCCGTTCAACGCAAACTGGAGGCCATGGAGACCACCGGGCTCCCGCCCGGGAAGCAGCCATAAGAGCGTGTTTGCGATAGATTCTTGACCCTCCTGCCCGATTCCATCACACTTCCGGCCATGAAGTCGCTCTTTCGGGCCGGCCAGTACGGCAGCGGGCCGGTGCCGCACGTAAAACGGTTTCTTATCTGTTATGTATTTGTCCTTCTATAGTCTGCGCGAATATCCTTTCAACGTTACCCCAGACCCTCATTTCCTCTATTTCAGCCGGCCCCATCGCGAGGCATACGACCTGTTGCTTTACGGGATCACACACCGAAAAGGATTTATCGAGCTCACCGGCGAAGTCGGTTCAGGAAAGACCACCTTGTGCCGTGCCGTCCTGTCGTCGCTCGGCCCGGATATACATACCGCACTGGTTGTTAATCCGGCTCTGACGGGCACACAACTCCTGAGAGCCATGCTCAAGGACTTCGGCATGGAAGTAAGAAGCCGGGATCGCCTCGCCTGCATCGACGCGCTCAACACTTTCCTCCTGGAAAGAAGCCGCGAGTGTCGGAACGTGGCCCTGATCATTGACGAAGCACAGGACCTTTCCCCGGACCTCATGGAACAGGTGCGACTCCTCTCCAACCTCGAAACCGACCAGCATAAACTGATTCAGATTGTTTTGTGCGGCCAGCCGGAGTTGAAAGACCGGCTAAACAGACCGGATCTCCGGCAGTTGAAGCAACGGATATCCATCCGCTATCACCTTCCGCCATTGACGCACGAGGATACGTTGGTGTATATAACGCATCGTCTTTCTGTGGCTGGAGGGACTGCCGAATTCGAACCTCGGGCGGTGCGGGAAGTCTACCGGTACTCTGGTGGTAGCCCGAGGCTGATCAATGCAGTCTGCGACGGGGCACTGCTGGCCGGTTACGTCGCCGGCGTACGAAAAATTGATTTGCGTTGTGTTGAACGTTCCATACGCCATCTGAGTGGACATTCATGAGCCTCGTACAGGAAGCACTTAAGCGACAAATAGCCGAAGAACAGAAGAACGGCGGCAACACCGCCGCTCCACAGCTGCGAGTGGTGGACCCACCCCCGGAAAAGGCTCCGCCACCGCCCACCGCCCCAACTGAACCTGTCCACGAAGAAAAGAAAGGCGGACGCAAAACCGTCATTATCATCGTCGTTATCCTGCTCCTGCTGGTTCTGGCAGGCGCGGCGACCGCCTATTTCCTCTGGTTTGCCCCCGAAAAGCCGAAGAATCCACCACCCTCGAGTTCCTCGCCCCAGGCGCAGCAGCCGGTCGCCGCAACCAACACGACGCAGCCGGTCGCCGCGACCACCCAGACTGTGGACCACGCCGTCATCGCTCCGACTGAAACCACCGGTGCCGTTGCCACAGCATTTTCAGCCGGGCCAACTCAGCAGGTCTCCGACGCGTCAGCGCTTGCCGCCACGCAGGCTGTGGCCAGTGCAGCCAACACTCACTCTGCCACGGCCGGTACGCCAACGACGACTCCGCCTATGCCGCCATCTGCCGGAAAGGCCGGGCCAGCCACCGAGAAAGACCCCGTGAAGTGGCCACCTCTCTCGGTGCAAGGCATTCTTGGGTTGCCGGGTGCCAACAAGCAGGGATCTGTCATGATCAACAACAACGTCTACAGCCCGGGCGACACTGTGGACGGCGTGGTGGTAGAGTCCATCACCCGCCAGGGTGTCACGTTGACGTATAGCGGCGACACGAAAACACTGCGCGTTGGCGACAAGACAGTACAGCCCAAGCAACCATGACACCGGCGAGATTGGTCAGCGACCAACGCACGGGCGAGATCCCATGGAGCGCATCACGCAAGAACCAGTGCGACTGACGGTCCGCCATGATCCTCGGCCAGGAAAGGCAGGACTCCCTTGGCGAATCCATGTGCGTCCTGCGTTTACGGCTCGCTCGGAGAGCTCGCCCTACCTGGGGGAACATCTACAGACTGTATGTCTCGCTGGGTAGGGCGAGCTCTCCGAGCGAGCCGCTGTCGCAAGGCCGTCCGCAATGGGTCCCCCCGGTGGCACAGCGCTTGGGTGAGGATTTGGGGTCCGTCAGATGCGTTGACGAAAGTGCTCGATTGTGCGCTTCAAGCCCTCATCCAGAGCGATGCGCGGAGACCAGCCTAAAGCGGCACCGGCGAGACTGATGTCCGGTCGGCGCTGGCGGGGGTCATCGGCCGGCAGGGGCTTGAAAACGAGTTCTGATTTCGATGCGCACAATCGGATCACGGATTGCGCCAGTTCCAGCATCGTGAACTCGCCGGGATTGCCAAGGTTCACTGGCCCCGTAAAGTCATCCGGTGTACCCATCAGCCTGATGAGCCCGTCAATCAGGTCTTCAACGTAGCAGAAGGACCTCGTCTGTCGGCCGTCACCGTACACGGAAATCGGCTCATTTCGCAGTGCCTGAACGATGAAGTTGGATACCACTCGCCCGTCATTCGGGTGCATACGAGGGCCATAGGTGTTAAAAATGCGGGCCACCTTGATCTGCACATGGTTCTGCCGGTAGTAGTCAAAGAAAAGCGTCTCAGCGCAACGCTTACCCTCATCATAACAGGAACGCACTCCTATCGGATTCACGTGCCCCCAGTAATTCTCTGTCTGTGGGTGCACCTGCGGGTCGCCATAAACTTCGCTCGTGGAGGCTTGCAGGATGCGGGCTTTCACACGCTTCGCAAGACCCAGCATGTTGATCGCGCCATGGACGCTCGTCTTCGTGGTCTGCACCGGGTCGTGCTGGTAGTGAATGGGCGACGCCGGGCAGGCAAGATTGTAAATCTCGTCCACCTCGATATAGAGAGGAAATGTGACATCGTGCCGGATCAGTTCAAAATAAGGGTGCGAAAGCAGATGCCGGACGTTCTCCTTTGTGCCGGTAAAGAAGTTGTCCACACAGGCGACCTCATGCCCCAAACTCAGGAGCGCATCGCAGAGATGGGACCCCAGAAAGCCGGCGCCGCCCGTCACCAGAATGCGTTTTGTTCCACTACTCCGCATGACTCATCCCTCCCAGCCCATGATTTCAGCAGTTCTACTTCTTTTTCGCGGTTACAGCCATATCAAACCACCCGCCACTGAGCGATGGACTCGGCGCGCGACCCGTTGGCCGGTTTGAGCCAGGTGATGCAGACCGCGGGGCCGCCCCCTTCCGCCCGCCCGCCGCGGGGCGTGAATCGAGTTCCGGCTTCGTCTTCATGGAAAGCGCAATGCGATTACGCTCCAGGTCGACATCCACAACACTCACCTGAACCCGTTGGCCCACCTTCAACACGGCATTCGGATCGCTCACGAAGTGGTCAGCCAACTGGCTTACATGTACCAGACCATCCTGGTGCACGCCGACATCGACGAACGCGCCAAAAGCCGTGACGTTGGTGACGATCCCCGGCAGTTTCATCCCGGGCGTGAGGTCTGAAGGTTTCTCGACACCCTCGACAAAGGCAAAGGCCTCGTAACGTTCGCGCGGGTCACGTCCGGGTTTGGCCAGTTCCTCGATGATATCGCGCAGCGTCGGCAGCCCCACCGCATCGGTGACGTACTGCTCCACCTTGATCCCGGCACGTTTCGTCTCGTCGGACATCAACTCCTCGACGCTGCATCCAAGGTCCGATGCCATTCGCTCCACGACCCGATATCGCTCCGGGTGCACCGCGCTGGCATCCAGCGGATGCGTGCCGCCGCGGATTCTCATGAATCCGGCCGATTGCTCAAACGTCTTCTCTCCCAACCGCGGCACCTTGAGCAGGTCCTCGCGCGATGTGAACGGCCCATTCTCGTTTCGGTAGTTGACGATGCTGTCGGCGATCGTGGCATTGAGGCCCGAGACGAATCGCAGCAGTTGCCGGCTTGCGGTATTGACCTCCACCCCGACGCGGTTCACGCAGGACATGACCGTGTCATCCAACGCCTGCTGCAGGGCCGCCTGATCCACGTCGTGCTGGTACTGTCCCACGCCGATGCTCTTTGGGTCAATCTTCACCAGTTCCGCAAGTGGATCCATGAGCCGACGACCGATTGACACGGCTCCGCGAACGGTAATGTCCTTGTCGGGGAACTCCTCGCGGGCCACCTCGGACGCCGAATAGATGGAGGCGCCGCTTTCGTTGACCATAACCACCATGACATGCTTGGGCAGACGGCACTGGCGGACGAAAGCCTCAGTCTCGCGGCTGGCCGTGCCGTTGCCTATGGCAACGGCTTCGATCCGGAAATGCTCCACCAGTTTTGCGATCCCCTCCTTGGCGCTCTCGATCCGCGCACTGTCGTTCGTAGTAGGATGTACCACGTGATCGAAGAGCAGCTTCCCCTGGGCGTCGAGCACCGCCAGCTTGCAGCCAGTGCGAAACCCGGGGTCCATGGCCAACACGCGCTTCTGCCCAAGCGGCGCCGCCATCAGTAACTCGCGTACGTTGCCCACAAAAATCCGGATCGCCTCGGCATCCGCCTTCTCCTTGGACATCATCCGCATCTCGGTCTCCATCGACAGAGCCAGCAGGCGACGGTACCCGTCTTCGACCGCCAAGGCAACCTGGTCAGCAGCGGGGCCTGTGCCCTTGACAAACAACTCCCGCAGCCTGGCGATGGCCTGATCTTCCGGCGCCTCAACCCGCAGCACCAGATGGCCCTCATTCTCACCCCGGCGGATCGCCAGAAGGCGGTGCGACGGGATATGGGCCAACGGCTCCGACCAGTCGAAGTAGTCCCGGTATTTCTGCGCCTCGGGGTCCTTCTCCTTGCCTGTGGCCACGTGTGCGATCACCGCGGCCTCCTTCTCAAACAGGGAACGCACGCGTTGCCGGGCCGCGATGTCGTCGCTTACCCGTTCCGCAATAATGTCGCGCGCTCCCGCCAACGCCGCCTCACCGGTCGGAACCGCCTTTTCCTTGTCGTCGGACGCCACCACAAAGGACGCCGCCTGCCGGACCGGGTCGCCGCCGGGATTGGCCTGAAGCCAATCCGCCAGGGGCTCCAATCCACGCTCGCGTGCCGCAAGGGCACGAGTCCGCCGCTTCGGCCGGAACGGGGCAAAGACATCCTCCAGCGCAGTCATACTTTCCGCAGCCAGCACTTTGGCCGCAAGTTCCGGAGTCAGCAGTTTCCTGTCATCCAGCGACCCTATGATCGCCTCGCGCCGCTTGTCGATCTCCGCCAACTGCTGCATGCGGTCCCTGATCGAAGCGATCTGGACTTCATCGAGCGTGCCGGTTACCTCTTTACGGTACCGCGCAATAAAGGGCACCGTGGCTCCCTCGACAAGGAGCCTGGCCGTGGCTGCCACCCGGGCAGCCGGAATGCCCAGCTCTGCGGATACTTTAGTGATGAAGACCGAACTCTGATCACGGGAAACAGACGCTCCATTACCGGCGTGTGCAACCATGTCTATCCTCCTGTGAAATGTCTATAGTGTCTTTGTGACTATCGGGCGGTAACACCC
>CAZWPN010000044.1:0-24728 GCA_964635275.1 uncultured Victivallales bacterium
TTCACCAATCGACCCTTGCATATCGGCTTGCAAGCGATGTCGGGCGGTGCTATAGTGAATCAATTTTGTGGAGAGAATGGCCATGTCCTTAGCACAAATCGGAATTCGCCAAGCATCGGTGATGTTCGTGGCGTTGAGCGTCTTACTACTGGGAGCCGGCTGCGAAGACAGCTCCACCCCTCTCGATCAGATCGTCGCCCAGCACATGACAACTGCCTCAGTCGACACTCCTGCCTCAGACGACGTTCCAGGGCCGGCTTTCGACTTCGGCAGCAATAACACCAGCATCTACGTTTGTCTCGGCGACAGCATCACCGCCGAGGCTGGCTACCCCGAGAGGCTCGACGCCATGCTGCCTGCCGAGGCCCGTGTCTACAACGAGGGAGGGCCTGGAGAGGAAAGTGCCGCCGGCGTATCACGGGTCGGCGGTGTACTCCGGCGCTATCGTCCCGGGTACCTGCTCATACTTTATGGTGCCAACGACATGATACATGGAGTATACAGGGAGGAAACCGTCGAGAATCTGCGTAAGATCATAAGGAGCGCACTGGCGGCGCATACGCTTCCGATTGTCGCAACAGTTACACCGCAGCCGCGATACGACGTAAGCCGGCTATACAGGATCATGGGGCTGAACGATATGATCATAGCTATGGCGGCGGAAGAGGGCGTTCCTTTGGTGGATCTGGAAGCCAGATTCGAAGGAGCCGGCTTCGACCTGTTTCCGGACGGATTGCATCCGAACGCAGCGGGAGCTCAGATCATCGCGACGGCCTTCTACGAAGTGATCCAGGGACTCTGATACGTTGGACCGGCACGCATGCCCGGTGCCGGATCGCAACTCGTTACCGCAGACGTTTCCAATATCGTTCGCCGCCGCGCCGCCAAAGAAACCTGCGCACCTTGCGCTCCATGTCCGCCCGGTCTTGAAAGATTGTCCACGCCTGCGATGCGTAGTCGGCAATGGCATCGCATTTTACGCGACGGGCGCCGACATTCATTGAAAAACGTTCCAGGCGCCAGAACCATCGGGGCCGAACCACCCGGGACACAGCTCCAAATCGCTGCGCATACGGATAGTCTTCGTAGTAGAGCAACCGGTCGATGGGAAAGCACGCCTCGCAGGCACTCCGAGTCCACTCATGGTCCACATGATATCCGACCGCAAGGGGAGCGACCACCTCCGCCGCCTCTGGCAGTGTCCGCAACCAGGCAACCAACTCGGCCATATTGGCTTTGTGAGCGGGATGCACACGTCCGAAGAGCGTCCTGAGATCCCCGTAAAGGGGAGATCCCGTCGCCCGGTCCAGACGATAGACGGCCTCAAGGAATGGGCCATGCCGGACAGCCGCCCCCAATCGCAAGCAAGCTCTCTCGTCTTCTTTGCGGCGCTCGCTGATCGCGCTGTCGCCCAATCCAAACCTGGCGTGTATCTCGCGAGCCAGCGGCGTGATGTTCATCTGCGCCGGATCAGCGGCTGTCGGCGTGGCCACGATAACCCTGTCGCCGCCAAGCACCTGCGCCCGCAAACGACCCGCGCATGAAAGCACTGCGTCATCCAGATGAGGCGAGACATAGATAATGGTTCGTGACATCTTGCCACCTGTGCGATCCTATCCGCCGGTCGAAAGGGACAGCCGAAGACTGTCGAGCGCAACCTGCTCCTCCAGCGAAAGAACACGCCGTCGCGACTCCAGAAGTTTCAGCATTTCCCTCGCCTGAGGAATGCGCTTCTGCAGATATTGGACTTCGGCGAGATGGAGAAAGAGCGCACCGTTACTCTCGGCCTCGGGCCGCGCAACCTGGGCATTCAGGATCTGCTCCGCCTCGGCAAATCGCCCCGCCTTCGTCAGAACGACGGCCAGCGTGTCCCATGCGTTGATCATGCCGGGCTCTGCCTGCACGGCTTCCCGTGCCAGCGATTCTGCCTCCTTGTACGCCCCCTTCCTCTGGAGCAGCCATGCCAGATCGTTCAACGCCGAAGACGTGCGTTGGGACCTGAGACTCGCACGGAAGGATTCCTCGGCCATCTCGATCTTGTTCTCATTGAAGCGGATCGTGCCCATGATGTAATTTGCGAACGCGTGGTCATGCCGAATCCGCAGAATGTCCATCGCATGCGCTTTGGCAATGTCCGGCTTACGTTCCGCCACATCAAGACTGAGCATTCGCTCCAGAATGGCAAGGTTGCCAGGCATGGACCGGAGTCCATGCTCAAGGTGCCGTCGTAGCGCCGGCAGGTCGTTATGCTTGGCCGCTGCCTCGGCGCGCACCAGAGAGGCATATCCCCCCCCCATCGCTTTCCGTTCAAGGTTGTCCAGGCAGCGGGTTACACCCGCCTCATCCCTCTGCTGAACATGGATGGTAGCCAGCGTCAGCCATGCCCGGAGATTGTCGCTGTCGCGTGCCACCGTCTCTTCCAGAATGACGCGCGCCTTGTCGAATGAACCGGACGCCAGATGCAGTCCAACCCATTCCATTGCAAGGTTGTCCAGGGAGTGTCCCGCTTGCTCGGCCTTTTCGAGCAAAACCCTGGCCTGATCCAACTCGCCGCGCCTGGCAGCCTTGCGTGCCAGGGCGACCATAGCCACTGTGTTCGACGGATCGCTCCCCAACAGGGATTCAAGCCCTGCCTGCGACTCTTCGCCTTGCGGCAGAATAGAGTACGCATAGGCCAGCACGTGCTCCGCCTGTCGGCGCTGCTCGCCGGACGCCATTTCAATCGCCTTGCGCAAACCGCTAAGCGCCACCCCTGGCATTCCGGAGAGGGCCCATGTCCATCCCATTTGGAGATAGGCCTCCGGAAGGCGGACATAGCCATTATGGCGTGACAAACTCCAGACATGAAAACGCCCTTTGATGTTGGCGGCGAGGGCCGCCATTTGGTCGCGGATCTTGTGCTCGCCCGGCGTATCGTATCCACGATCTATCATCGCCATCTGGTTGAGCAAGGCGCTGACGTTATCGGCGTCCATGCGCCTTGACATCCCGTATGCCTTGAACGCGTCGTCCTTGCGATCAAGTTCCTCCATCACCACACCGAGGTTGTTGGCCAGCAAGGCCGTGTATCGCCTGAGATGTGTCCCGTACCCGTAGGCCGGATTCCGAGACGAAAAAGCGTCCACACCGCCCCAATTCTCTTCCTGCCAGAGCCGGGCATTCCGATCGAGGAGGCCCGCCGCATCCACCTCGGATACGGCAGAAACACCGACAAACCCAAACCCATCCGGCACGGGAGCGAGCCCAACGCTCACCCAGAGGTCCGCATCCCCCACCACGCAGACACGCCGCCCCAACCCTGGATCAGATTTCAACCACTCCCTGACAAACACCGGAACACTCAATTCCAGAAGGTTGCGCCATCGCGGTTCGGTGAACTCCCGACCAAGAAGGTTGGCATAGACCTTGTTGCCGCCCGCGCTGTAGCTGATCAGTTTCAGGGGTAAACCGGCATCCCGTATGGCGATGAGCAGGTGTGTATCCATCACGCCGTCGGTAACCAACCATTGCTTGTCGGCCGCCGCGGTCACCACACGGCCCGCCATCCGGTTGATGAACCCCGCCGACCGGCCATCGGCCTCTTCAACGTTTTCAAAGGACACCCGGATGGTCAGGGCAACCAGAACTGCCGCCAACCCCCAACCGAGCCAGTCTTTCCATCCTGGCTTTCCATCTTCTTCAACCACGTCATCCCATGACCGGGGCATCATGAACCAGTAGGCCGCCAGATAGCCGAACAGCGAGGCTGTGAGAATGTATGGCATCACAAGTAGCCGCCCGAACCCCAACATGCGCCACGGGGCTATCTTGAAGTTCAAAAGCACCACGACCACAAGGGCGGTCATGACGATCTGCAACATGTGGACGCCCTTCTCCTGCGTACGGTTCAGGGCCATCCGTCCAGATGCCAGCATGGCAACCCACGGCACAACCGTCAGGCAGAGGATGGTGAGCCACCCCACACTGGGCAGGCTGCCCTTGAGCGTGTTGAACTGATCCCGCCACCAGTACCAGAGAATATCGAACCACGACGTATACTCCCTGAGTTCAAACCCTGTGCTGGCCCGGAATTGCCACGCGGAAACTGCGTACAGTCCCATTCCGCACAGCGCGATCATCCCCGCCGTGAGAACATACCGCCACTGGAGGTCCTCCTGACACCACAGAAGGTAGACGACCAAGGCGGCAAAGAGTGGCGCAAACGCGATGAAACCGGCATACTCGGCAATCCCGATGCCGTAGAGGAAAGCCCAGAGATACAGCCATAGGCGTTTTTCACACTCCGCCCATGTCACAAACACCGACGCAATGGCCAGGAACAGCGCCGCATGGAATGACAGCATGTGGAACCGGTTTGACACAACCCAGAAAGGCGTCGAGAAGGCAAGAAACAACGCCGCCGCCACTCCGGCGATCACCGGTGCGGCATTGGCGGATCGGGTGTCAATATTCTGGGGATCTATGCAATGCCGGACAACGCGCGCCACCATCGCGCAGAGCAGCGCCACTGCCACCGCCCCGCAAACCGCGCTGAACACGTTCAGCGCCGTGACAGCATTCCTGCCGGCAAGTGCGGCCACCAGCCGGGAACAGGACGCCCACAGCGGATAGTCGGGTGCCAACCGGGGAAGAAGCCCAACTGCCTCCGCCACCGATCGCGCTGAGTCCCCGGGAAACGCCCCGCTGCTGAGCGTGGCTAGATAAACCCACAAAGCTGCCAGACCACACGAGGCCGACGCCGCCACTTCGTACCAAGGCATCCTTCTTTCGTCCATGCCCCTGTTTACACTACCAGACGCCCATCGGCAATGCCAAACCGCCAGCCCTGATCCTCGGGAAGGAAGGACTCCCTTGGCGGCCCCATGTGCGTCCTGTGTTTACGGCTCGCTCGGAGAGCTCGCCCTACCTGGGGAACATACCAAGGCGGGCCACGCCCGTAACCGGAGTGTGTGGGTGTCGCAAGGCCGTCCGCAATCGGTCCCGCCGGTGGCACATGCCCGAGGATTTGGGGCCAGTCGCACTATGACCGCGCGTGCTATGCGAAATACATGCCTTCAAGCGTGGCGTTGACGCCCGGTGCGCCAAACAGCGGCAGGTTGCGCTCTAGCATGACGTTGCTGAGATCGCGAACCGCCTGGCGATCCAGCTCCTTCAGCGGACCGACGGCCAGCGCCCTCAGCATGGAATCCACCGTGGCCTCGAACAACTCAACCGTCAGGAGAGTCCAGTAAATGTCACCACGCGTCAGGGTGACCAGGCCATGGTTCTCCATGATGAAGCTGTTGTACTTCTGCAGAAACGGCGCGAAATTGTCGGCCAACTTCGTCGTCAGCGGCTGGGCGTATGGCACAACCGGGACGGGCCCTACTTCAGTAACAGTCTCCGGATAAAACGGCCTCATCAGCACCGAACTGTCCTTGAGAATCGCCGTGGCGCAGACACTCGGCGGGTGACAATGCAGGACCGACACGATATCCGGCCGTTTTTCGAAGAAGGCGAGATACATCGGCTTCTCGCCCGTCGGGCGGCGGACACCCTCCACGGTATCGCCGGCGCGGTTGATGAACACCAGATCCTTACGGGTAATATCGCCCTTGTTCATCTGCGTCGGCGTAATGAGAATCAAGTCTTCTTCCAGCTTCCATGCGGCATTACCGCCGAAACCGGTCACAAACATGTTGGAAGCCAGACGTCCAGTCACCTTCAGAAACAGATCCACTTCACCTGCATACTTCTTCGCGTAACTCATGATGCTTTTCTCCCTTGATTCCTGACTCAGGGCTGTATGATCACTTTGAGGGCGCCGGACGCCGGATCGCCCTGCACGGCCACTGCCTTATTGAAATCGGCAAGACGGAAAGTATGCGTCACCAGCCGATCCGCATTGATTTTGCCTGACTCGATCATCGCACAGGCATCCACATAGTCACGATGCACCGAACTGTTCGCGCCATGGACGTGGAATTCCTGGTAATGGATCAGATTCAGGTCAAGCGGCTCGACCGGATCGGACTTCGGCATGCCGGCAAAGATAGAAAGATGTCCATCCCTGGCCAGCATGTTCAGCCCGGTAGCCACCAACTTCTTGACCGATGCCGCAACAACAACGGCATCAGCGCCGCACCCGTCCGTGAACTTCTTGATCCAGGCGACAGGATCGTTCTCGCGACTGTTGACAAAACCATCGAACGGCAACCCGAGGGACTGCAAAAGGGCAAGGCGGTCCTGCGCAACATCGAAAATCACCACCTTCTTCGCGCCGCGCGCCTTGGCAACCAATCCGTTCAGCACGCCGATAATGCCGCCACCAAATACGGCAACCGCACTCATCCCCTCGAGCGGAATACACCGCATCCCGTTGATGCAGCAGCTAAGCGGCTCGATGAGTGTCCCAGCACCCGCCGACATTCCCTTCGGCATGGGAATCAGACAGCCCTGCCGTACGCCTTCGACCGGCATGACCATGTACTCGGCGAACCCGCCGTTCCATTGATAACCAATTGCTTTAAAACCGTTTGCACATAGGTTCTGCCGATTCATGGCACACATCGGGCAACGATTGCACCCGATAACCGTCTGCACAGCGTACCGTTCCCCTACCCGGATGCCCCCTACTCCAACGCCGACCTCAGCGACGGTTCCTGCGATCTCGTGTCCGACAATCTGCACGTCCACTCGCTTCTCGCCCTTAAGTACACGCTGGTCGGTTCCGCACAGCGCACATGCATCCACCTTCAGCAAAACCTCGCCTGTACCAGGAACTGGAGTCGGCACATCCTTCACAACAATGACTCCTGGCGATTGAATTACAGCGGCTTTCATTGGTTATTCCCTTTCAATTTCCCGACATGATCTTCAATGGGTAGGGACGGCTGTCCCAGCCGTCCGCGGACGCCTCGGAGAGGCGTCCCTACCAGGATCATTTACAGACAATAACGATACGTTTGGTATTTACGTTGTTCTCCATTTTAACAATCGTGACGCCTATCGCGTCCAGGCTCCAGCGCGCACCGACTCGCGGATGATCCGCAGCGCCTTCTCCTCTCCAACCGTACGCAGGCGATCGGCAACAGCGGAAGTCAACGGTGGCAGTTCGCCAACCGAGGCAAAGAAACGGTTCCGTTTTTCGTATAAAGACAGTTCAGCCTCCGCCGCGGCACTGAGATAGCCGAAACCGGCAAACCGCCCGCAGATCGTGTGCCCGATAAGGGTCATCGCACCGCGATGAAAGCTCGCCGCAAACTCCCGCAGCACCGGCCCGCGTAAATCATCGGCAAACGGTAGCCCAAGCCGATTCATTTCGGTTCCAATGTTGAGGGGCAGATGACGCGCATCGGCCAGCGTCACGACTTTCCGCAGCTTTTCCACTTTGATTGCCCGGGCCTTTTCGTCGGCAATGTTCCAGTTGCGGTCGGGGATGATGCTGAAGGCCCGACAACCCTTCGCCATGGAGCAATCAAGCAGGGCCTCCGCCTCTGACTCGCCATTGCTGGTCCCATCCAGCCATGATTCCATCGGAATGGCGCCGCAGGCGCGTACCCAGGCCGTGAACTCCTCCATGGCCGGAAACGTGGCCGCCGTCGGCTGGATGTAGCCGAACCCACCGCGTTTTGCAAAACGGGTGCGAACCACATCCTCCATCTTCGGCCGATTCTTCAGCAAGCTCGCCGTTTCGTCCGCCGTACGCGCGAGCACACGACTCCAGAACGCTACCAGATCCCCGCCCTCAAACCGACTTTTCGCCTGATCCACGTACGCGGCAATGATGTGACGCTCCGTGGGACATTTCCCCGGTGAAAGAGAAAGCACCTGAGCCACATAGTCCACGGCGATTTCCGGAACCCGCTGGTTGATGCGCTCCACCAGTTCCTTATTGCGCTTTTGCGCACTGTCCCGCCAACGCTGCAAACCGGCGGCCGCCGGCGTCCCTGCCTCCGGCAGCTTGCAGAACCCGATCCCGTCAATGTAATGCACACCCGGCTCACCAGGAGAGTCAATTTCCTTGTCGGCAAATTCGGCATAGAACACCCGCGACTCCACCCCGACAAGGGCCCGCAAACCAAGCTGCTCGCTGGCGGCAAAGAACTCCGGCAGCCCATCGAGCACATCAAAATCAATCAGGCCGGCGGCATCAAGCCCCCGTTTTGCGCATTCCACGGCAATCCGCGTGGGCGACCAGCCCTCAGCATTGTAGGAAAAGAAACTGTGAATGTGCATGTTGACGTTGCCGCGATGCGAGCCGTCCGACACCAGTCCGGCATCTGTCAGCTCCCGCAGGGCACTCGTCCGCTCGCCAGCATCAAAGGAACACAGCCGCTCTTGAGAAGTCATTGTTACGCCTCACTCAAAATGAATCATCGCCTTCACTACACCATCCCGATAACCGGCCACCAACTCAAAGGCATCCAGCGTCTTGCTGAACGGGAAACGATGCGTCGCCATGATATTCACGTCGAAGTCCTTGCGATCGATCATATCGAGCGCCGGGCGCACGCAATGATTCTGACGGCGGACGTTCTGAATGCAGACCTCCTTGTGACGCAGCTTGTCTATCAGGAATGTGACGCGGTCCGTTGTTGGAGGAATACCGATCAGCAGCAGTTTGCCGCCGGGCTTAAGCAATTCCACCGCCTGGTCCAGCGCCTCCTGCTGTCCGCAGCACTCGAATACCACATCCAATCCGCCCGGCTCCATGGCCTTGATGCGGGCCACCACATCCCCTTCGGCAGGATTGCCGCCGCTAATGGCCCCCGCCCGCTCGGCCACGGCCAGACGCCCGTTGATCTTGTCTGTGATATAGACCTTGTCCGCGCCCTGCGCCTTCGCCGGCAGCAACACGCTGAGGCCTATCGGCCCAGCGCCAAGAACCCCAACCTTGGCATCCTTCATCGGGATCGAAAGCTTAACGGCGTAGACACCTATTGCCAGCGGCTCCGACAACGCCGCTTCGTCCAGAGTCGTCCTGTCAGAAATCTTGAAGCAGCAACGCTCAGGCATCACAATATACTCGGACAGGCAACCTTCGGCCTGCTTCGGACAACCAAGAAATCTCAGTTTCCGGCAAGTGTGGGGACGCCCCACCTTGCACTGATCACAGGTGCCGCAAGACATGGCCGGCTCAATGGCAATCCGGTCGCCGGGTTTCAGCGTCTTCACCCCAGATCCCACCGCCGCCACGACTCCCGCGCCCTCGTGGCCTACTGCGAAGGGATACTCCACCACCTGTGACCCGATCCGACCGGTCTCGAAGTAGTGCACATCCGAACCGCACACACCAACGACCTTCATTTTGATAAGAACATCGTCGCCGTTAACGATTTGCGGGTCGGGAACGTCCATCCGCTGCATCTGCCTGATTCCGGTCAGCTTGAATGCCTTCATTCTATCCCCTCCATCTCGAACCAGCCGCATGGAACTGACTGACAAAACACTGCCCCTGAACCATCACAGGTCAGCGCCCGCCGCAGTCGGCATGACATATCGCTTGCGAGGGGAGGAAGCCTGCCGAAATCGGACCGGACTGTCAAGACAGGGAAAGAACCACGCAGCAATGCACACATGGCGTGGCCCCGTATCGCTCCCCATCATGCCGGCCACTCGACCGCATGACGACCCGGCGGCAAATCGCCCGTCGGTGTAACTGCCGGGACCGGCGTATCGAGATGACCGCGCCAGGCTGTTCCGTGCCTCACGAGACCCACGGTGAGGCGGCCGCGCGGATGAGGCATGCAGGCGGACAGCCGCCGCAGGCCGAAACCCGGCAGGGGGAAGACCGCCGCCCGGGTGAAGCCCGCCGCCGCCGGCCGCATTCCCGCCACCGTGGCAGCAAGATGAAACAGAGGGTGCGCACCCCAAGGGTGGCAGTCGCTGCGCGTCGGCTCAGGCGTCTCGGGCGTAGTCGTCAGGCCGGCCGCCTGCAGGTCGTGCCACAGTCCCAGGCGTGCGGCGAGCAGTTCCCCTTCCCCCAACAAACGATAGGCCTCGAACAGGTAATGCGTGAAATAGATGGTGGTGCGCGCCAGGTCGGTGTCACCTGTCAGACTGCGCGCTGCGCGCCGGGCGCGATCCTCGTCGCAAAGACCCGACAGCAACGGCAAAATCTGTCCGTGTTCGCTAACCTCCTCCGAGCCCGGCGAGTCTCGCCAGCGGCCGCGCGTCTCATCCCAGCACGGCGTCAAGGCGACGGCCAGGGCCGATGCGCGTTGACGGCAAAGGGCGGCCATGGTCGGCTCGCCAAAGAGGTCCTCCAACTCGGCGGCCACGCGCAATGTCCATGCGTAGTGCCAGTTCAGGATGGCCGACACTCCGGTGTCGGCACCAACCGGCATGCCACACCGGTAGCTCCACTGCGGCACCCAATCCACGAAGTTCCAACCTGCCGGCGTCTCAATCAAGCCATCCGCATTGCGCCACATCTGCCAGGCATCGAGCACGGAGCGCACCACGGGCAGCTGGGTGCGTATGAATGCCGCATCGTCGCGCCAGAAGGCGTGGTCGTGCACCATGTGAATCCACCACAGGGCAAAGGGCGGAATGAGCTGCAGGCCACGGGCCGGCGACCGGCTGGGCACCAGTCCGGACGGCGTCCGACAGCCGGCAAAAGCCTCGATGGCCTGGCGCGGCAGTCGGTCGTCGCCCTGGAGCACATAGGTCGCCAGCACCTCAAGACGGGTGTCGCCGACATACTGCATTCGCTCGTAGTAGGGGCAATCGCAATAGGTCTCATGGGTACCAACACGCAGGGTGTGCAGACACAGGTCGCGCAAACAGGTGAGCCGGTCATCGTCGCCGGCGAACTGCCCCTCGTCAGTGAACGGATAGCCTGTCGCGCGAAGCTCCAAGCATTCCAGGCGCAAGGTCTCGGAGCCGGCCGCGGCCACGATCTCGAGCCAGCGCCCGCACTCCCAGTCCATCGCGTCGAACGAGCGAGCCGGTCCGGCGGCCGTGCGCAGACAGGGACCCAGCCCGCGCAGAATCCTTCCGCGCCACTCGCGGCGGTCGCCTTTGTCATTGCAGCTGTTCGGATTGTACTTGGCATCTGCAAAAAGGCCCTCGGCGAAGCGCAGGCGCACGCTGCCACCGGCACCGGTGACGGTCAGCCGCGGCCAGCAGGCACGATAGGTGCCAAGATCCACGAGGCAGCGGCGCAGGGTTCCCGGAGGCAGCACCACCGGCGTGCGTCCTTCGAGGAATGCCTGCCACGTGGCGTGTTCGTCGCGGCGATCGTTGCCCGGATCGCACACCGGCGTTTCGGCATCGCGCTCGCTCACGTCGTCAACCAGCACCACCGTGCCGTTGGGCAGGCGGTGGGACACTTGTGCGGGCAGGCGTTCGGGAACCAGCACGGGCGGAAGCCGGTCCGTAACAGATGCCGGGGTATGGCCGTGCCGGCCGGCTGCCGCGAGAGCAAAACCGTCCCCGGCTCCGGTCTCCCACCCCCATGGCAGTCGGGCAGCGTCAAGAACGGTTCGCGATCCCGTCATAGAACTGAGCGGCTGGACCTCAAAGGCATACGCATCCAGCAGGCGGGACTCCCATGGAGCAGCCCCGGTGGAGATGCGGTCGTGCCAGAGTCCTTCGGCGGCGACAACAACGCCGGGATACGCCGAGATCTGATTCATCGGGCCGCGGTCGTCCGTCACCCACAAACGCAGGGCCAGCCAGTGGTCGCCGGCCGGCCAGTCCAGATCGAAGGAGGCGAAACGCCAGGCATCGGAATGACTACGCTCTGGACCGTCATGCACCGCCACGCCATCAACGAACAGGCGATAGCGCTGGTCGCCGCTGACGTGAATGCGAATACAGGCCGCCGCGTCGAGATGCACGCGCAGGCGGAAGGCCGTGACGCACGACCGGCCGCCGGGTGCGGACACCGGCAGCCATTGCGCCCGCCACCAGCCGCGGTGCCACAGCATGTCGTTCCGCTGGATCGTTTCCGTGGCCTGCGCCGAAAGCAGCAGGCGACGGGCGCTGCTCGTGGCCTCCGCGAAAGGCGCCTGTGAATGTTTCGTCATGCATGTCATGGCGGAAAGCGTGGCAGAAGCTGGAATCAACGTCAAGATCACTCCCGTATCCCTGATCCTCGGCTAAGAGGAAATCCTTCATGCTCGCGCACCTTTCGCCCCCTGTGGACACGGGCTCACGGGAGCTCGCCCCTCCGATGGAGTGCGACATCGGGAGCACCGCCCTTAGGTGTTTGGGGCGCCGTGATGATCTTGAAGTTCATCCGCGCTTATGCCATTCTCCTCACCGTGACTTCGCTGCTCCAGACTGGTTCCGGCATGCTTTCGGACCGTGCGAGCCGGTCCTGCCGAAAAGCGTTTCTTTGTCACTCCACCCTTGTTCTGCCCCTGGCTCTCATCGTGACGGCAACCGGGTGCTTAATGCCATGGGATGGCAGACGCGCATCCAACGCCTTGGAGGCGATTCCCTTGCCCGGCGGACGACTGCAGGCGTTTATTGAGAGCAGCCGGTGCTACGCGGATTTGCCGCGGCACAAACATCAGCCGAACTTCCGACTGTCTCCTGTCCAGGAGCCGTCGAAGTACTGCCGCGGAGAGAGCGATTACCCCGGAACGTTTTTCTGGATTCTGGATAGCGAGCAGAGGATCGGATTGCTAAACCTTGTGGTGGGCGAGATCGAGATGTTCCGGGCGTTTCCGCCACCCGACGGCACCAGGGTGGAATACCGGATGCCGGTTGTACACGGCTGGGAGACGCTTCAGGGTCCACGCATTGCGATCGCACCTCAGGGAACATGGACGGCAGCATACGAGATGGTGCGCCTGCCGGACGACGGCACATCGCTGCGGCTACGCTACCGCGAGAATCGCGACGGCCGGACGCCCGTTGAGCATCGCTTCATACTGCGGTTTGACCCTGTGCTGGGGTATTTATGGGATTGTGAGTTCGAGATGCGGATGGATACGTCCCGCCGGCTTGAGTACGCCAACCTGTTGCCAAAAAGCGTGGCTGATTCGCGCGACGAGCGCAAGCGCTACCAGAAATGCATCTGGACACGGCGTGACGGCGCAGTGTGCTACATGTATCAAAATCCACGCTCGCTGATTCATGGGGCCGGTCGCGAGTGGGCGGATCAGCCGGCAGACGGCGGCTTCGTAGGGTTCGTGGCTGAGCCGGATATGAATCCGTTCGTGGAGATCGTACGCTCCGCGCCAGCAACATTCGTGACGTGTCCGGTCTGGTACGACCAACATGTCATCGCCCTGCCGCCGAAGCAGCCAGAATCAAACGGGCAATACCGGGTCGAGGCTGCCTATCGGTTCCTGAGCCTGCCGCTGGCGGTGGCCAAGGAGTTGGAGGATGCCGCGCTGGCCACGCTGCCTAAGTCGAAGGGCGATGGCCCGATGGGATTCCGCCAGAACATCGTAAATGACTTCGAGACGCTGGTTCCCGATGGCACGCCCTTCAATGGCTGCATCTGGGGGCACAGCGCAAAGCACGACAGAACGATAGGCCACTCCGGCACCCATTCACTCCGCCTCAACGGCGGGGAGACGGCTCAACCCGTGCACGGCGGCCCGCTCATGCACATGGAGCAAGGGCGTCGCTACCGACTGAGTGCCTGGGTTCGCACACGCGCTGTCACCGGCAAGGGAGCCTGCCTGCGCCTGAAGACCCGGGAAGATGCCAAGACGGCGCTCTTTTCCAGGTCACTAACGGGCGACCAGGACTGGACCCGGCTGTCCATTGATTTTGTGCAGCCGGAAGGAGAGAACTTTGCCGTGCCCGGCCTGGTAGTCGAAGGCGGGGGTTCGGCATGGTTCGACGACATCGAGCTGGTCGAGATCTTTACTAAGACCGCACCTTGAGCACAGCCTCGACGCAACGCGAAGCCGCCCAACCCGGCTGTCCACCACCCACCGATATCCTGTAGCGGCCCGGCTCCATGATTGGGGAGCCGTCCTCGGCATAGGCCGCCCGTTGCGCGGCACGCAGCGTGAAGCGAATACTCGTCCGCTGTCCAGCCTTGAGATGCACCCGCTTGAACCCTTCCAGATGCCGGACAGGCACCGGCACGGACGCATCCTGCGCGCTCACATAAAGCTGAACGACCTCGTCGCCGTCGCGCTTCCCGGTGTTCCGCACGTCCACGGACACTGTGAGAGCCTCGTCCAAGCCTATGACCTTGCTGCCCAGGCGCAGGTTGCTGTAGGCGAACGTCGTATAACTCAGGCCATAGCCGAACGGGTAAAGCGGCTTCCCCTTCATGAACCGGTACGTTCGGCCCGCCATGTTGTAGTCCGAAAAGGCTGGAAGTTGGTCGTAGGACTTGACGAACGTGATCGGCAGCCGGCCGGCGGGGTTGTAGTCGCCGAAAAGCACGTCAGCAACCGCGTTTCCTCCCTCCTCGCCCGGATACCACGCGAGCAGGATGGCATCGGCATGCTTTTCCGCCCAGTTGAGATCCACAGGGCTTCCAGCCATCACAACGAGAATGAGCGGCTTGCCGGTCTGATGCAGTGTTTCGACCAAGTGCTGCTGATGACCCGGGAGGCCGTAGCGACCCCTGTCGCCGTCCCCCTCTGTACACCCCTCCTCGCCCTCCAGTTCAGCCGTGTAGCCGACAGCGGCAATGATGGCATCCATGTCCTTGAACGGGATAACGTCGATACCGCCCTTCGGATTGAGGCGTGTCGGATTCCCGCCGGTCACGTCGCACCCCTTGTGGTAGGCGACCTGCGTGCCGGGCGCGACCTTGCCGAGGATTCCCTCCAGAATCGAGGTCATCCGCGGCGCAAAGCCATTGTAGTTCCCAAGCAGGGCCATAGAGTTCATCGCCACCGGACCGACAACGGCAATACTCCGGAGTTCCTTCCCGAGCGGAAGGGCGCCATTGTTCTTCAGCAGGACCAGTGATTCGCAGGCCATGCGGCGGGCAAACTTCCTGTGCTTACCGCAATTCACCACCTCCGGCCGGATCCTCGCGTAAGGCACCTTCTCCTCAGGGTCGAACATGCCAAGCCTGAATCGCGCCGTGAACAGCCGCTGCAGTGCCCGGTCAATGTCCGCCTCCTGAACGAGTCCCTGCTGACACGCCGCCAGCAGCGCGCCATAGAGCTGCCCGCATTCGATGTCGCACCCATTCCGGAGCGCCAAGGCGGCGGTCTCCTCCGGAGTGGCGGTGACCTTGTGATTCGTGTGAAAGTCGTTCAGCGCCCAACAGTCCGACACGACATAGCCCTCGAAACCCCACTCCTTCCGAAGGATCTTCTGGAGAAGCAGGGCGCTACCGCAGCATGGCTCGCCATAGGTCCTGTTGTAGGCGCCCATGACAGAGTGCACGTCGGCCTCCGTGACAAGCGCCTTGAAAGCGGGTAGATACGTCTCGCGAAAATCCCGTCCACTGACGACCGCGTTGAAAACATGCCGATCCTTTTCCGGGCCGCTGTGAACGGCAAAGTGCTTGGCCGTGGCCACAAGCTTGAGATACCTCCGGTCGTTCCCCTGCAGGCCCTTGACGAACGCAACGCCCATCCGCGCGGTAAGATAGGGATCCTCGCCGTAGGTCTCCTGCCCCCGCCCCCAGCGCGGATCGCGGAATATGTTGATGTTAGGCGTCCAGAACGTCAGCCCGAAGTAGATGCCGCGGTTGCCGAGCCGGGCAGCCTGGTGGTGTTTGGCGCGCGCTTCATCGGAGATGGCAGTCGCCACCTTGAACATCAGATCGGCGTCAAACGAAGCGGCCATACCGATGGCCTGTGGAAAGACGGTCGCCTTGCCTGCGCGCGCGACACCATGAAGGCACTCGTTCCACCAGTTGTGCGCGGGAATGCCGAGGCGCGGGATCGGGGGAGCGGCGTTGAGCATCTGGGAGATCTTCTCCCTCAGTGTCATCTGCGAGATCAGGCTGGCGACGCGCTCCGCGACCGGAAGTCTCGCATCAAGATGTCTGCCTGCCCGTTTGCTGAACGTTGCCTTCCTCATCTTCTTCCTCCTTCACAGGCCACTGCTAAGGCTTGAACGAATCGTCGAATACAACCGATGCGGGACGCGGCGGCAGAGACACCCCGCTCTTCATTGCAGATTCCAACTCGGCAGCGGCATCAGGATCATGCCACCAGTACCACAGGGCGTTCGCTGAATCGCCGTACTTAGAAAGAACCGTGGCGGGCATCCCAAACTTGTTCCAGTATAACAGGCGCACGTAATTGAGGTTCCAGAGCAGAACGTATGGCGTCTGGGCCACTATCCGCTTGTCAATCTCACGGCAGATCTGGTGCCGCTCCTGAACGTCGAAAATCGTCCGCTGTTTCTCGATCATAGCGTCCACGTCGGCATCCTTGAAACCAGTGATATTGTGACCGCCAATCCGAGTGGCCTCCATTGAAGCCCACATGTCCTCAGGGTCTTTGAAAAGCCCGGCACTCCAGGCCGCCCAGGTCATGTCATAGTTGAACTCATCCATGTCACGCGTCCAAGCCGCCTGATCTTTCCTGTCAATCCGCAGCTCTATGCCAACGTCTTTAAGATCCTCGCTGAAGATGGCCAGAAACTTGTCGCTTCCCTGGTCACTGGACAGGAACCGGAACGAGAACGGCTTTCCGCCCTTCTCCAGAAGGCCGGTCTTGGGATTGGCCGCCCAGCCGGCTTCCTTGAGCAGTTGCCGAGCCTTTTCCTTGTCAAAAGCGATCAAAGGGAGATTGCATGGATTTTGCTTATCGTACAGATCCTCGAAGTAGGAGCGGTGCAGAAAGTACTGACTGTACATGATGGTTTTGTTCAGCTTCTCACGATCGAGCAAGTGCGCCATTGCCAGGCGGACGCGCGAGTCGTCGAATGGCGGCCGGCGCATATTCATCGCAAAGCCCTGGAATCCAATCGGTTGGTGATTGACGACCTTCTGTTTGACGATCCAGTTTCGGTCAAAACGATCACCAGACGTCTCGTTCACCCACAGTCTGGCGGTATTGACCGGATACACGTCCAGCAAGCCCTTCTTGAACGCTTCAAAGGCGTTCTCGCGTTCCTCGTAGAATCGCTGCACTATGGTCTGGAAGTTGGCAACTTTCTGGCATCTTCGGTCCACGCGCCGCCACCAGTCGGGTCTCCGCTCCAACTTGAGGTACCCGTTCTCCTTGAACTCACCCAGTCGGTACGGTCCCGACATGACGGGAAAGAGAAAATTCACCTTGTTAAAATCCTGCGTGGCGAAAACATGACGCGGCATCACGGGGAACGTTCCCACTGCGCCCAGGTTGCGCCAGTGCACTTCGGTAGCAACGAACCTGACCCCATTGCTCTCTACCAGCGTAGGCTTCTCGAACTTCTCAAGAGCCACCCGGTGAACACCAGTCAGGTTGTTGGTGTTCATGATTGCCTCATATGTCCAGAGCACATCCGCCGCAGTCACGGGCGTTCCATCGCTCCAGCGGGCCCGTTCGTCCACCCAGAACGTAAACGTCCGCCTGTCGTCCGAAACAGACCAGCGCCGGGCCAGACATGGCGTATAATCCGCCGTTACCGGGTCGGTATCCAGAAGCGTCTCGTACATCGAGAGGAAGACTTGCACCGAGAACGAGTTGTAGTCGAGGTAGTAGTTTAGACTATGCGGCTGCTGCCCGCCGTACATCGAGATCTCGCCGCCGGGCTCCGCCTCTGCGCCCGCTATCGGATCGGGCTTATCCGTCCACCCCGGCTTGGGGAAGAACTCATCACCAAGCAGAACTGTCAGTGCTGAAAACCAAATCGCCAGCAGTGAAGCTCTCATTGCCGTCATCTCCCCTCTTGCACCAAAGGGCACACATGCGTAACAGTGTTCCAAATGGAGCGATAGCCTATCCCTCGTTAACCATGAGGAACCTTCCTATACAGCCAGACGGGTCTCCTTACCGGCGATCAGGCTAAGTTCGTGGATCTCGCCGCCCGGCAGGCGTACACGATAGCTGCCCGAATGTGCCGCTGTAAGGCACGCATCTGTCAACCGGCCATCCTGCCAGCGTAGATTCACCGTCACGCCTCCGCGGGCGCGCAGCCCCGACACCGCGCCATTGCTCCAGCCAGGCGGCAGGGCGGGCAGCAGTTCTATAAGTCCGTCGTGGCTTTGAAGAAGCATTTCCGCCATGCCGGCTGCCGCGCCAAAATTGCCGTCAATCTGGAACGGCGGATGATCGTCGAAAAGATTCGTGAGGGTCTTCTCGCGGAGCAAACCCAGGATATGCCCCCTGGCCGCTGCGCCATCGCCCAGCCGCGCCAGGAAGTTGATCAGCCATGCCTTGCTCCAACCTGTGTGACCGCCGCCATGCGCCAGGCGGCGGTCAACAGTGGCACGGGCGGCGGCAAAGAGCGCCGGCGTTCGTTCGCGGGTGATTTGCTTCAGAGGATGCAGGCCGATCAGCGAAGAGATATGGCGATGCCCCGGCTCGCATTCCTCGTAATCCTCGATCCATTCCTGCACGATACCCAACCGCGGACTGACCACCACGGGAGCCAGGAGCTCCCTAACGCGGCGTAGCCGTGCCGCCAAAGCAGGATCCTCGATTTGCAGCAGCTCCATTGCCTCCAGGCAATCCTCAATAAGTTGCGCAATCAGGGAGAGATCCATGGTGGCGCCGTAAGTGAACATGCTGTGCGTGCCGTCGGCCGCGACAAACGTGTTCTCCGGCGAATGACTGGGACTGGTCACCAGCCGCCCAGCGCAGGCAGAGCCGGCAGGAGCTTCGACAAGGAAATCACAAGCAAAGGTAACCGCTCCGCGCATCAGCGGCCACAGTTGTTCCGCCAGCAATTTCCGGTCGCCGCTGTAGCGGTAATGCTCCATGCAGTGTGTCGCGAGCCATATCGATCCCATCGGCCAGATGCCGCACGCGCCATCCATAGGCTCCACGCAGCCATGGACATCGCAGACGTGGTGCGCAACCCAGCCGTCGCTGTTGTACAGCTTGCGGGCTGCCTCGTGCCCCGCCGGCTCTATCAGGCTCATCCAGTTGAACAACGGCTCCTGACACTCGATCAGGTTGGTCGGGCCCGTTAGCCAGTAGTTCATCTGCATGTTGATGTTCGTGTGATAGTCGCTGTCCCATGGGGGCGACATCTGGTGAGCCCAGACGCCCTGGAGATTTGCCGGCAGCGAACCCGGCCGGCTGGAACTCATGATCAGATACCGCCCATACTGGAAGTAGAGCGACTCCAGCCCGGGATCTTCCGCGCCCTTCTTCACACGCTCCAGTCGCTCATCGGTCGGCAGCTCGTCGCCGGGCGAGGCTGGCAGCTCGAACCGGACCCGGTCAAAGAGGCGGCGATGTTCTGCGACATGGTCCGCGCGCAGGCGATCCCAGTTCTTGCCCGCCGCGGCCGTCATCGCGCTCCGGCATCGAGCCACCGGATCGGAGGAGAGATCCCCGGGTGCCACATACGAGGTCGCCATGGCCAGGCGCAACTCCACCGCATCTGCGCCACGCACTCGCAGGCAGGCTTCGTCGGCCGTCAACTTGCCGCCGATCACACGCGCATGAAGCAGAATGGCAAAGCGCATGCCGCCGCGCGTCAGGCGCCCGGTCAGCAACAGGTGTCCATCCTGACTGGCGACGCGCGAAAGCACATCCTGCTCCCGCTGCAGATTGATATCCACGTCCCCCTTCCCTGGATCGAAGACGAGCCGGGTGCAGAGCAGTTGATCGGGTTTTGAGCAGAAATGCTCGCGCTGCTGATGAACCCCGCGGTAGCGAAACGCCGTGGTAGCGATGCCGGTGGAGAGATCCAAGGCGCGCTCGTAGTCATATGCTGCGTAGACAACCTCCCACCATGGGCCGCCGGGCTTCGGATTGAAGAAATTCGCCTCGTGGCTGGGCCGAGCGCCGCCGCCGACCCAGTCGATCACCAGTTCCCCGGCACTTTGGTAGGGATCAAGATTGCGTTCTGGCGACAGCAGGGATGTTTCGGCAAGATCGTACGCATCCTTGTTACGACCGGCAAAAAGCAGTTCCCGTATCCGCGGCAGCGCCTTGCCCGCCAGCGGATTGGCGCGGTCGATTCGTTGACCTTCCCAGAGCGATTCCTCGTTGAGCTGGATGCGCTCGCGCGCCACATGGCCATGAACCATGGCACCGAGGCGACCATTGCCCAGTGGCAGGGCATGATACCAGCTCCAGGCACGGGCACGATACCACAGGCGAACAGGCGCTGAGAGATCACACGGTTCCATCAGGGATTCCTTTCCATGTTTCGCATTTTCGCTTGCCGTCCCGCCGGTTTATTGCGGCAGCGGCGTTGAATTATTGCCGATTGCGACCGCGGAAGAATGGCGTTTCAGGAATGAAATTGCAAGCCGAACAGCGTGCAGTTTGCATACATTAGTTGCGGCGTCTGCGCCGTGTCTAATCGAGATTCAAGCCATCCTCCCCATCGGTGGTCCGATCCTCTCCATCGGGGTAAAAGGCTTTTCTCCCAAGGTGGATCCGTGCGTCTTCTGCAGGGCAAGCCTCCCGGGCCTACACGTTCCTTGAATATGGTGCCCACCCGCGGCGTGTGCGGGAGCAAGATGCTCCCGCCACTATATTGGGGGGAGCTTTCAGTTCCCACTTGGAGACACGCATCGCAGGGAGAAGACGCCGGCCAAACGGTGCCGGCAGCGGCTCTTTTGTTGGCCGGGCCTGCCTGCCAGGCGTCCGTTCCCCTTCGCTACCTTCGCTTCCTTCTGTTCAAATCTTTTCTCGTATCCAGAGGTTCTGACCACCAAGGCCTCGAAGCCAATAAACTGCGTGTTGTGCAGCAATCTTCACTGGTCAAAGCCGAAACACACACAAACTCCGCTCCGGCAGCTGCAGCGTCCGCGCCTTGCCATCCACAACCAGGTTCGCGGTCCGCGCCGCCTCCAGGTTCTTGAGGAACAGCGCCACGCTTCCGTCAGGATTACGGAAACAGAGCGTGTCCGCAAGGTAGCTGAACGCCTGCACCCGCCGCGCCCCAACCTGGATGCTTCTCGAAAACAAGCGAAAGACATCAGCATCCGGATTGGGCCGCAACTTGCCAGTGGACACATCCGCCGTAAACATCGAATTCTGCTTCCATCCCCAGCCGCTCTTAGCCTCCTGATCCAACACCATGTTCCAGTACGAGAACACATCGACGTTGGCGTTCAGATATGCCATCACGTCGTCAAACTGACTCGCCGCCTGCACCCAAGTGTTTGCCCCGTTGTGACACACGGTCTCCGTATGCATCACCCGCGTCCCTGGAAATGCCAGTTGGAAATCCTGCAAAAGCCTCGGGAAACTGTACTGAAACGCCGCGCCCTTCACGCACTGGCGAAACGCCGCGCTCTCGAACGCCTGATGCGACTGCAAGCCGCTCATCGTCCGGAACGTCCCGGCCCACACTTCCGCGGACACCCCGTGCTTCGCAAACTCATCGCGAAGATAGTCCGTATGAAATCGCACAAACAGCTCCACATCCCACCGGCATCCCGGGAACGGTGCCGGACTGTCTATCTCGTTCTGCACCATTAACCGGTCGATCGGGAGTCCCTGCCCGGCATAGGCCTCAACGAACCGCCGCAGATAGCGGGCATACGCCCTGAGCACCGCGGGCTCATCGCGGATCTCGGATTTCTCCACACCGTCCATCCTGCCGCTCAACTTCATCCAACCTGGAGGGCTCCACGGTGACGCATGAATGCGAAGCCCAGGATTCACCGCTTTCGCCGCCCTGATGAACGGAATGATCAGCTTAATATCCCGCTCCAGACTGAACGCCTGCATCTCGAAATCGTCCGGTGTCATGGAATGGCTGTACGCATCCAGCGCAAAGTCACTAGCCCCCACCGGCAGCCGGATCCAGTCCAGCCCTATTCCCTTTTCCCTGCTGAACGCCTCGACGAAGAAACGATCTCTTTCCGATGCCGGAATAGCCATCAAAGCCTTTGCGCCCAGTTCGCTCACGGCGCCCGCAAAACCGTTCCACTTCTGGAACTGCTGTGCGGTCCGGATCTCGACACTCACGTGGGTATTGTCCTGCAGCGGCTGATCACTGTGCAGGAACCAGTTGGATTTGCGAACCGTCTCGCGGGAGACGTCGATGGGCAGCGATACAACATCGTTTATCATAAACTGCGAGTCCTTCCTTTCACTTTGTGCTCAACAGATTCGCCGGCTTCCTCTCAGACTCCGCGACCGCCAGCCTGATCGTTTTCGTCCTCCGCGGGTATCCGCCCTCCATGGCCAGTGTCCAGCGGCCAGTCTCATCATTCCCGCCCAGCGGAAGGATGAATTCGCCCCCCCCTTGGAAGCCAACATAACGGCTGTAGCGACTGGCTCTGCCGGAGGGCGTTGTCACGTCGATCCTGGCGACAAACGGGGCGTTTACACGGCGTCCGCGAGTGTCCAGGATCTCCAGACGAAAGCAAACGGATGCGCCAAGCCCGGCGCGCGATGGGCCTATCACGCTGAGTTCCGCGGACTTCGACGGCAGGGCACAGACCACCCTGCCCCACGAAGGCTCCAGTTCCAACGTCAACGGCGCATCCGAAGACCCCAGCAGCGCGCCGTTGGACATGTCGAACAACCATCTGCCTTTTGCGCTTAACTTGACAGTCACCGTTACGGGATCGTCGCGCACCAGCGCGTCATGGTCGTAGTTGCCCTGCGGCGAACTGTAGTTAAACGGCATGCCCCAATACCGGTCCGCCGAGTTGTTGACCAGGACGTGGAATGTAGACTGCCCGCCATAGAACTCCCGCAGCGTTACCAGCGGCGATGACACCAGTGTCCGACCGGGGGCCTGGTCGCCCGCCAGCGCTACCATGGTCTCGACCGACATCTTCACGGCGCCCTTGACAGGGATGCGCGAGTCCAGGTCCAGATAGACGCGCCCGCCCCCTGCGGCATAGTCCGCGATGACCTTGAGCACGTTCGTTGGCATCGTCCGCACGTCGCACAGCGACAGACTGGCCAGCGCGCGCAGGTTCTCCGGCTGGAGCAGTTCCTCTTCGCACAGCACCTTCATCGGCACATGCTGGGCCATGGACTCCCGCAGAAAAGCCATGATCTTGCGAAGGTGATCGATCCCGGCGCCCTGCCGCGCGGCATCATAACTCTCGGTGCTGAACGAGTACAGTACCGCGCTGGTCGCCTCGGTATTCTGCCAGTATGGAATTGCCGGCAGGATCCAGTCCTTGTGCCGCCCGCAGGCGGCCAGAGCCTCCACCGCCGCCTGAACACGGTTCGTTTCGCCCGCGCTCCGGGCCTTGAGCAGATCGTACCAGGAAAAGAACGATATAAACTTGTACCCGCCGGCAATCTGGTTCCAATAATTCTGCCGCACCTGGACAGGCGAGGCAACGGTGTTGCACATCGCCAGCAGGCCAAGCATCCAGACATCCTTGTCGCGGTGCCCCATCCTGGCCAGTTCGAAGTGAGATATCAAATCCTTGCGCTGCATCCGCAGGTTGGGGTAGCTGTAGCTGGACAGCGCGGTGACGGGCTGGGACAATGGCGGATATATACCGACATCTACACGCGTAAACGGCTGCTCGGACCACCCGTGGATGAGCCCCAGCTCCACGGCAGGATCGACCTCGTTCTTGGCGTTTTCCATCTCGCGCATAAACCCGCCGAAAATCTCGCCGCACCGGTACCGCATCCACTTCAACCACGGGTCGTCCGCCGACACTACTCCCCCGGCCATGTTGGTGGGGGCGATCGGCGGGTCATAGCCGGTGAGTTCATTGAACTGCCCGCGGCAGTAGTCGCAATAGCAGGCCATGTGGGTTAGACCATCCTCGTTGGCCACGGGCAAAGTGAGATCGTCGCCGTAGTAAAGGCGGCCGCTGAAGGCGAGATGATTCGTGTATGTACGCAAACACGCGGACAGATTCCTGGATGCCTCCCGGCGGACCGTTGGATGGTTGAAACAGGAACCCTTCTTCGCGCCGCCGGACAGGCGGGACGTCGTCTCATCGGCGCGACCCGCGGCTCCCGCAGTGTTCACGGCTGGCATGAACTGCATGCCCAGGCGGGCTGCCATGTCGAAGATAGGACCCAGCGATCCCAGAAGATGCATGTGGTTAAGGCACAGCAGATTCAAGCCCGTGGAGCGGATCTCGCTCAGAAGAGCCTCCCTCTCCTGCGCCGTCTTTGGGAAGTCCACCGCATACACGCCGAACGGGAACTCCGCCGGCTTGTCCTGCGGCATGCGGAAGAAGCTGATCGCCTGTTTCTTCGACCGGGAGCCGACCTCCAGCTTCACCTCGCCAGCGTATTCGCCTTCTGCCAGGTCAGTCGCCTCAATCCTGATATCGAACCTTCGCACCTGGCGTTGCGCCTTTGCCGACACGTTGGTCTCTGTGACAGGTTTCGGAGTCGGTGTTTCAACAGAGCTCACGATCGGATCAGACGCCAGTCCCACCTCTTGACGCTGAAGCCGCAACGATATCTTCATCATCCCGTTACTAACGCCACTGTCCAGTTCCGCGTTCAAGACGTACGGCTTGGAAGAGTCTACCAAATCCGACACCGGCAGAGTCATTTTCGCCGCTTCCTGCGCAGACACGGGCACCGCCAGCAGCAGGCCGGCTGCTGCCATGGTAAGGGCCGATTTCAATGCGCCCAGATACTGCAGTGGCGCCCAATAACCTTTCGGTCCTGCCCGGTTCGGTGTTGTGGCCATCCTCCTGCTGTCGTGTCGATTAAGCGGGGTACTACGTAGGGGTGGACCGTGCGTCCGCCCACGGGCGTTGACAAGCCTCGCCCCCGCATGAATGGCGGGATACG
>CAZWPN010000045.1:0-24496 GCA_964635275.1 uncultured Victivallales bacterium
CTTGATAGGCTGGAGGTGTAAGTCCCGTGAGGGATTGAGCTGACCAGTACTAATCTGCCGTGCGGCTTGATCATTATTTTGGTTTTGCCTCTGGGCGTATTAAATTCCGTATCCGTCTCTATTTTTATTTTCTCGAACCTTAGGGTTTGAGTAAAATTTTTCCCGGTGATCATAGCGAGGAGGAAACACCCGTTCCCATCTCGAACACGGAAGTGAAGGGCCTCAGCGGCGATGGTACTGCAGCGCTCGGTTGTGGGAGAGTAGCACGTTGCCGGGATTTTTTTTGTAAAGCGGTCGAAGCCTTCGGGTTTCGGCCGCTTTTTTTGTGTCTTTGCCTTTCGTATTGAGCCTAAACGGAGCGGTTGATTCACCACAAGCTGCTCTTTCTAGGTTGAACTGCGTCGCCGAAGTCGGTAAGATTCTAAGTTCAACTGCTAAGGATTACTAAGGGAGCACCCATGCCAAGCAAGGACAGTCTCGCGAAGACCATGCGGATTGATATCTTGCCCGAGTTGCCGCAGGCGGACGAGAAGCAGGGAGGGCACGGCACATGGACGATGTCGGGCGCGAAGCCGACTTCTATCTTGCATCGCGTTGATCCCAAGGGGGTCAGGTCCGAGGACTATAAGAAGCTGCTGGAGAGCGTCTACGACGCTGTTTTGCTTGCCGAAGGCGCAGGGAGGGTGGTGGATTTCAATTCCCGTGCCGGCGATTTCTTTCGCTGTCGCGAGGATCAGTTGTACAGCACGAACGTCATCCAGCTCATTTCGGGGGCAGACGAGAACCTTCTGGCGGCGATTCACCGGAATCTTGAAGAACATAGGTACACGCTGATCGAGTGCAAATGCGTTCGCCGGGATGGCACGTTCTTCCCCGCTGAAGTGGCGGTCAACCGCGTGAACCTGGACAGTGAGAGCCAACTGTGCTTCTTCGTGCGGGATATCACTGTCCGAAAGCGGGCTCAGGATGCTTTGCGTGAAGCCGTTGCGAGGCTCGAGGAACATGACAGGGCCCGTTCCCAGTTCATATCGAACGTGTCGCACGAAGTGCGTACGCCCCTGACATCGATGATCTATGCCATTGCGAACATCCTGAAGGGCGTTACCGGACCCGTGCCTGACGAGGTCCGGCGGTATCTTGAAATGCTGGACGGCGATTGCCGGCGGATGCTGAACACGGTAAATGACATTCTTGACCTGCGGAATATTGAAAACCATTCCCTCACTTTGACCCGCACTACCTTGCCTGTATCGCGCCTGCTCCGGGTGGGAATGGAGTCTTTGCGAGTTCAAGCGGAGCGCAGGTCGATCGCCATGAAGGCGGATGTGAGCTACGGTCGGTGGTTCGTGCATTGTGACGCGAACAAGATGGAGCGCGTGCTTATCAATATCATCGGCAATGCTGTGAAGTTCACGCCAGACGGCGGTGCGGTGGATGCTTTAGTGTCGGACGACCCGGATCGCGATGGCTTTGTGAGGTTGGCAATCAGGGATACGGGCATCGGCATTCCCCCGGAGGCGATCGATAAAGTGACATTACGGTATTTTACCGTAGGGGAGCAGCCAAGCGGGTCGGGTCTGGGGCTGGCGATTTCCCGGGAGATTGTCGAACTTCACGGCGGGCATTTGGAGATCCATAGCCCTCCGCAGGGGCATGCCACCGGAACAGTGGTCTACGTCAGCCTTCCTGTTGTCCCGCCGCCCACGGTTCTTGTTGTGGACGGTGACGACAATGTGCTAAACGTCTTGTCCGGGCAGCTTGGCGCCCGAGGGTATCGTGTGATCCTTGCAAATGGGGTGGGCAACGCGGTTGAGCAGATTGTCCGGGAGCGCCCAGGGCTTCTGGTCATGAGCATCAGGTTGTGGGATCAGGATGGTACTGACTTGATCCTGAAGATGAAGAGCGACAAGGCACTGATGCGAATTCCGATCATCGCCATGGTGGACTCTGATATCAGCCGCGGGAAGTCGGAAATTCTGCAGGGGCTTTCGATACCGGTTCTTAGCAAGCCTTGGGAGGTGTCGGAGTTAATGGACCGGGTGGAGCGCGCGCTTCTGGCGGTCAGTGCTTCGACAAGGGCGGAGTAATCGATGAAAGGGATGGCAAACAAGCCGGACGTTGGGCTGGAGAGAAAGGAACGCCGATGAGCAAAGCGATGCGAAGGAAGATACTTCTCGTGGATGACGATACCAGTCTGCTGGTTACTTTGAGCGATTTTCTGCGGTTTGAGGGATACGAAGTGGTCACTGCGACAACGGGGGAGCAGGCGCTCGACCGCCTGAAGGAGATGACACCGGCTCTCATCATACTGGACATGAGTATGCCGGGCATGGGCGGCATCGGGTTCCTGCGCCGGATATCATCTCCACAAGGCAAGCCGGCCCATCCTGTTCTGGTGCTGACTGCGCGGGCCAACATGGCGGAGTTCTTTGCCAACGTTGATGTTGACGGCTTTATCGCCAAGCCGTGCAGTCCTGAAGACCTGCTCATGGAAGTGAGCCGGATCATATTCCTGCGGCAGGGCAACCAGCCGACGGCGGAACGGGGCGTGAAGTCGAAGTCCAAGATCCTTATTGCCGAGGATGACGATGATGTTGCCAAAGGCCTTGCGGGCGCCGTGGCGCGTCGCGGGTACATTGTGGACCGCGTGTCGCGAGGTCCAGTGGTGGTGGAGCGGGCCGTGCTGGAGAGACCGGATCTTCTTGTGCTCAAGCGGGTTCTGTCCGGCATGAACGGCGACGCGATCATCCGGTTGCTGCACGATATGCCCAACACCCGCGAGATTCCTGTGATCGTCTACGACGACTCGGATGCGTTTGAGCCCGGCGCCCAGCCGCCGGCGCCTGTCCCAGGTGCCCGGATGCTGGTGAGCGGGAATGATGTGGAATCCATTCTGGCGGCCATCGAAGAAGTGCTGGGCCGAAAATGACCTGAGGGCAGGAGGGCCGATCATGCGGTGTCCTAAGTGCAGTCATCAGGAAGACAAGGTCATTGACAGTCGGTCCTCGGGCAACGGAACCGTGATACGGCGCCGGCGGGTGTGCCTGAAATGCGGGCACCGGTTCACCACTTACGAAGAGGTTGTGAAGTCAAAGCTGTGGGTGATTAAGCGAGACGGCCGTCATGAGGAGATGGATCGCCGGAAGTTGCGCAGCGGGATTGAACGGGCATGCGAAAAGCGACCGGTCAGCACGGAGCAGATTGACAACGTGGTGGATGGGATTGTCGATGAACTGGAAAGCGAATTCGAGCGCGAGGTGCCGACCCAGGCGATAGGCGCAAAGGTGATGAGTCGGCTGGAAACGCTTGACGAGGTGGCGTTTGTGCGTTTTGCCTCGGTTTATCGGCGATTCAAAGACGTTAATCAGTTCTTGAGCGCTGTGAAGGAAGTCATCGGGAAGGAATCATGATCTGGGACATACAAGGGTCACCGGAAGGTCGCTGTTCAGTTCTGGTGTCTTATCTTGCGAATGAGATCGAGGGTATCTGCGGTAAGGAGATCCTCCTGGCCAGTGATCAACTGGAGGAGGTGGCGTCGGCCATTGAGTGCTTCCTGAAGGAGAAGGGGGCGGACTCGCCGGATGAGCGTTACCTCGTGGTGCTTGCGGCGAGGGCGCTGCAGTCGGTTGGCGAGGAGAGAGCAGCCCGACGCCTCTTTGTCCTGGGCAGCGGTTTGGTTACGCCGTCGGAATGGGAAGTTACAGGCGGCAACGCCGTATGGGTTGTTGACCTCAGGCAGATGACCGTAGATGGCCAGACGGCTTTGGAGATGGTCTTTTTCACCAGTCTGCAAATCGTTCTTGATGCAATAGCGGAAGTGTGGGACGAGACCGACGGGCGTGGGACGTTGGGGCTGAAGCATGTGTGCCAGACGGCCTCGGGGTTGCTGGGCGGCGGTGGACGAAAGGGAAGCCTGAACGCAATGGCTGCTGAGATCGTGGACATGTGCGAGCACAAGTTGGAACGTATCGGAGAGGTCCGAGGGTGGAAGGAATCGCCACGCATCCTGAACCTCGACCTGCATGGCTGAGGGCGGAGAGCGGGAGAAGCCGGAAATGCAAACTACACGGCGGGCTTTCTTGCGCGGTATGGTGCTGACTTTGCCGGTCGCGCGAATCGCCTTTCGCCCCATCGTGGCCGCGGCGGCCGCAATTTCGACACCGCAACTGGATACTCGGGTTCTCGGCGTACAGGTTCCCCTGCACCGAAGGGATGAGTGGACTTCTGTTGCGCCGCGCCTCAACCTCCTGAAGCCAATGACGTATATCGACCGTCTTACGATCCACCACTCCGGCGTTGACGTTGCCTCCGACAGCGCGACCTCGGCCGTTGTCAGCCGGTTGGGTGGAATAATGAACGAGCATCTTGAGCGCAGCTATGGAGATGTCGGGTATCACTTCCTGGTGGACTTTTCCGGTGGCGTGTGGGAAGGCCGCTCCCTTAGTTACGAGGGTGCTCATGTGTCCGGGCAGAATGAGGCTAACGTCGGTATTCTGCTGGTAGGCAATTTTGAGAAGCAGGAACCATCGGAGGCGCAGCGGACTTCCTTGATCCGCCTCGTTTCGGCCGTGCGTGACCTTTGCGGGATCAAGCAGCACCGTGTCTACGGGCATCGCGATCTCGGGTCAAGCGTGTGTCCGGGCGGGAAGTTGTACCCGATGGTTGTGGGGATGCGTGGTTGAGTTGAGTATACGGCAGGAGGGTGTATGATTTCAGAAGCCAGGATGCGTGCCGAGTTGACCAATGTCATTGAAGAGACGGATTTTCCCGAACTGGGCAAGGCGGAGCGGGGTAAGGTGCGAGATTCCTACCTTCAGCAAGAGCGACGCATTCTTGTTGCCACAGACCGGATTTCCGCCTTTGACTGCATTTTGGGGACCATTCCGTTCAAGGGGCAGGTGCTCACGCAGATAGCCGCCTATTGGTTCGAGCAGACCCGAGACATTGCCCGGAACCACGTCATTGAGGTTCCGGACCCAAATGCCATGGTCGTGGCAGAGTGCAAACAGTTGCCGCTGGAATTCATTGTTCGCGGCTACATCACCGGCGTGACCAAGACCTCTGCCTGGTACAACTACGAGAGGGGAGTTCGTAACTTCTGCGGCAATGCGCTGCCCGAAGGGTTGAAGAAGGACCAGAAACTGGGTAAGCCGATCGTGACGCCCACGACCAAACTGGAGAAGCACGACCGAAATATCTCACGGGAAGAGGCTATCAAGGAAGGGTTAATTGACGGCGCCACGTTCGACAAGGCGGCGGCGCTGTGCATTCGACTCTACAATCGCGGCGTCGAGCTGGCGGCGAAGCGAGGCCTGATCTTCGTCGACACCAAGTATGAACTCGGCTTGCTGAATGGCGAACTCGTGGTTTCTGACGAGATCAACACGCCAGACTCGTCGCGGTATTGGTTTTCCGACACGTACACGGAACTGTTCAAAGCCGGCAAGGACCAGCGCAAGTTGGATAAGGAATATGTCCGCGAATGGCTGGCGGCCCAGGGATTTCGCGGCGACGGCAATCCGCCGGCGCTGACCGACGATGTCCGCATAGAAGCTGCCAAGCGCTACATCCAGGCCTACGAAATCGTTACGGGCTGCGAGTTCAAAGTCACCGACGAACCGGTGAAGCAGCGCATGGCCAGGAACCTTAAGCGGTTCGCTTCCTCGCGAGGCTAGGAGGGATCGGCAGCCCCTCTGATACCAGAAATGCCGAGTCGCTGTCGGACCGTTTCCGGCTTGAGTCCGCGGACAAGAATCTGTTTGTGGCGACCTGTATCGCCCCGCACCAACTCGACGTCACGGCGGCGGACTGAGAGCGTTTCAGCCAGGAACTCTACGAGCGCCCGGTTGGCTTTGCCCTCCACGGGAGGCGCCTTTATGCGTATCCTCAGAGAGTCTTCAGCCACACCTACCAGCCCGCTCTGCGCTGCGTTCGGCACGGCGCGTACAGCCAGAATGCAGCCATACGGGTGGGGGCGAATCGCGTTCATCCTTGAGAGAGTGTGACGTTGTAGGCGTGGCTGAGAACCGTAATCAGGCCCCTGTGCACCCATCCGAGAGTGAAGAATACAAGCAGTGGGGTCAGGTCCAGGAATCCCAACCGCAGCGGAAAACGCCGGAAAGGCCCGAGAAAAAGGTCAATCCAATCGCTGCATATCCAGTGGATCTCTGACGAGCCCGTCAGCAGTCCGACCCATGATCCGATGATGAGGACCATCAGGATCGAAGAAAGGATCGCCAGGACACCGGCAAACGCCGCCAGTGTTGACAGACCGATTTTGAGGAAGGTGGCCGACCCTATATTCACGGTTTCTGTGCCCATTGCATGGATGGCGTAAGTTAGCCCCATGCCGAAGATCAGCAGCCCCAGTGGGCGCCACGCCGGCTCCAATAGAGACAACGGTTGGCAGGCATGGTGCAATGCCACGCGCGACGGGGAGACCCTTCGGGTCTGCCGGAATCCAAGGTACAGCATTCCGATGCTCCAGACTTTGAAGAGGAACGAGGCGAAGCTCGCCGAGGTGCGGGCCATACTGGCCGTGAAATGGCCATCAGTGGACACCGCCGTGGTCACGAAACCGTGGTTGATCAACACAGGAACACCCTGGGTAGCCAGGGCCGAGCGCGTCAGGAGGACGGCGCCAAACAGCACAGCGATAAGTGCCCACGGTGGCGCAAGGGGCAGAATGCGTCGCAATCCGCCCGTGAAGGCGCTGGTCAACCAGTCAATACGGGCCAGATACGTATTGAATACGGCGTCTCGATGGTTCGCAGACCAGGCCGACATCCATAGCAGGAATAAAACCAGATGGAAAAGCGTATCCCATTTACCAAAGTCCATTGCGTATGGTGTTGGAGGCGCGATGTGACGTCAAGGTGATTTACTTGTGTCGGGTAACGCCTCGGTGACGCAGGGGTGTGCAGGGGCGGACCTTGCGTCAGCCCACGGGTGGCGACAAGCGCCGCCCCTACATGACTGGCGGGTTACTGTGTCTGCAGGGCGTCTCGTCGTTTTCTTCCTTCCTGCTATTGCCAGAAGTCTCTTTATGTGCCATTTTTCAGGCCTGTCAGGCAAGGGACGGCGGTTATGCCATGATTGACTTTACGGTGGTGAGCAAGAATTTTGGCGGACAGGATGTTCTCCGCCAGGCATCGCTCCGGATTCATCCGGGCGAGCGCGTGGGCATTGTCGGCCCTAATGGTGCGGGAAAGACCACGCTGTTTTCCCTGATTACCGGCGAGATGAGCCCTGACGCGGGGACTGTCACCCTGCCAAAGAATGCCCGTCTGGGGTACTTGCGCCAGCAACTTCGACTCGAGGACACCAACCGGACCCTCATCGAGCACGCTGAGCAGGGGGTGCCTGAGGTCTTGGCGATTCACGATCGCATTCTGGCGATCGAGAACGGGCTCCGCCACTCTGACGCAACGGAGGAGCGCAGCCGGATGCTGAGGGAGTTGGGTGAACTTCAGACGCAGTATGAGCACATGCACGGATACGACATCCAGGCGAGAGCCAAGGCGGCGCTGGGAGGCCTTGGTTTCCGTACCGATGGGTTCGAGACGCCGATGCGTGAATACAGTGGCGGATGGCAGATGCGCGCTGAACTGGCGCGGGTGCTGGTTCCCAAGCCTCACATCCTCCTGCTGGATGAACCTTCCAACTACTTGGACATTCCGGCCATCGAGTGGCTTCAGCGGCACCTGCGGGATTTCCCCGGCACGCTGGTAATGATATCGCATGACCGCTACCTGCTGAACTCGCTGACGACGGTCACCGTGGAGGTTGCCGCCGGGCGCGTCACCCGGTATGCGGGGAACTACGACGCATATGTCGAGCAGCGCGAAGTGCGGATCGAGCAGACGGATGCGGCTTGGAAGAACCAGGAACGCAAGCGTGAACAGGTGGAGCGGTTCATCGAACGGTTTCGCGCCAAGAACACCAAGTCCAGCCAGGTCCAAAGCCGGATAAAGATGCTGGAGAAGCTGGAGGCCATTGAAGTGCCGCAACGACCCACGACCCGCGGTGCCATCCGGCTGAAGCCGCCGCCTCATGCGGGGCAGGAAATCCTTCGGCTTGAGGATGCGGGTATTACCTACGACGGCGAGCGCTGGGTCCTGCGGCACATCGATCTTCGCATAGAGCGCGGCGACAAGACAGCCCTCGTGGGTCTTAACGGCTTGGGGAAGACCACCCTGCTGCGTGCCATGGGCGGTGCACTCCCGCTTTCGGAGGGACGCCGGGTGGTGGGCCACAAGGTGCTGATGGGATACCAATCGCAGGATTTCGGCGAGACAATGGACGTCCGCATGACCGTCTTCGAAACGGTGCGCTCGAAGACTGCTGTCATGAGCGATCAGGAGGTCCGCACGCTTCTCGGCGGCTTTGGTTTCCCCGGGGATTGCATTGACAAGCGCGTTGACGTCCTGAGTGGCGGGGAGAAGGTCCGCCTGGCGTTCGCGAAACTATTTGCCTCGCAGCCGAACTTTCTCCTGTTGGACGAGCCCACGACGCACTTGGATATTGCCGCCAGGGAAATGCTGGAGGATGCCCTCCGTGACTACCAGGGCACCGTGTGTCTGGTGAGTCACGACATCACGTTCGTTACCCGGGTTGCCACGGGTATAATCGCGATGACGCCACCAGGTGTCACCCGGTATCATGGCGGGTATGAGTACTATCGCCAGAAGATGGAAGCAGCGACCGCCGTCTCCACGGCCGGATCGGCGGTCAACAGGCCCTCGTCGGATCGCAAACAGGAGAAACGGGAGCGGGCGGAGTACATTCAGCAGTACTCGCGACTGCGACAAGAGGCCCGCAGCCGGCTTCGGCATGTCGAACGTCTTGTCGAGCGACTGGAGGCTGAACAGAAGGACTTGGTCGGGAAACTGGAGGCGGATGGAAAGCCGCCGCCCAACTACTCTGCGATCAACCGCCGCCTGAGCGAGATACAGGACGCACTGCAGTCCGCCACGGCAGAATGGGAGTCGGCTGCGCTTGCCGTTGAACAGGTGGAGAAGGCATACCGCGAAGGCGCTGAGATCGGCGGCAATTCCTGACGGCCGCCGGAGTTAAAGACTGCCCTGAACCATCGGGGAGTGGCGGCGACGCCCGCGAGGAGCATGGTCCACGCGCTCAAACACCAGGACCATTCTCGGAAAAGTCGTTTCGGGCGGTGCCTAGATCGGGTTATGCGCTGCGGTCTTCTCCGCCTCGACAGCGGCGACAGCTGCCTCCGCTTCCGCAAACTCCGGCATGGTGCGGACTCTCTTGATCTCCGCATTAACCATTGCCGCCTCCGACATGCGATTCTGCTTGGTATGCTCTTTTTGCAGCCAGGCAAGGTGGGCGGTGTACTGTAGACCCAGACTCAGCGACTTCCGGTTCTTCTCGTCGGCGTATCCCTGCAGTGCCAACTGGAAGCGGATTTGAAGCGCGGTCAGCGCCTCGAATGACGGGTTGAGGTGCTTGTCCGTCAAAGCCTTCTCCGCCGTGAACCGGCTGATTTCCTCGTCAACGGCTTTCCAACCCTCGAAGTCGCCTTCGCGCTGGAAAGTGGTCTGCAAGTTCCGCAACGCTTCCGTGTACTCACCCGGCCATTCCTTGATGTGTTTTGCGTACTGTTCGCTAACCGCGGTGAGTGAGGAATCGTACTCCGTGCGCAGGGCGACGGTTTGATTTCCTTGTGCCAAGCCAGGAGGCACAGGCTCCGGCTGCGCTGTCGGATGTTTCGGCGGCAACGATGGCGCCGTCTCGTACAGAGACGATGCGCCCCACAATTGCGCGTAGCCGTTCAGAATACTCCGGAATCCTATCTGCCCGTGAAGAAAGGCCACCGGTCTGAACAGGGTGCGGTAAACCGGGCCGGGGTCCCGGCCGAGCATGAGGTAGAAAGGTTCGGCGCTCAGGACGTAGAAGACAAAGACAAGCAGCGCGGCGACAGCGCCACTGCATATCCGGTTGCGCCAGGACCAATAAGTGACCTCCTTGAGTACGGCGATTGCATCCGCGTTGCGGGTGTCGCCGTTGCCGAGAATGTCGTTGGCGATTTGCGTGGCCGTATCGAAGTCGCGCTCTTTCAGCGCCTGCCGTGCACGTCCAAGGTCGCGCTGGACGATTCGGGATGGAATCTCCTCAGCGGTTCTCGAGAACGCCGGCTCCGCCGAGAGGGCGTCGTGCTCGCGAATATGTTCCAAAGCTTGCTCGAACTCTTCCGAGTCCAGGTCCTTCTCGATCTGGCGGCTGAGCCTGGTGCGGCGCGCTATGGCCTGTCTGGCCTCCGCACCCATAGCCTGGATGCTCGCCACCAGTTTCTGGCCGCCCGGGCCGACGGGCTGGAATTTCGGGAGCGTTGCCTCCTGCTGAATCATGGACTGCCAGTCGCGATCCTCCCTCATGCGGTGAAGGCGGTTCAGCAGTCCGCACACGACATCGTATTCGCGGGTGTTGGCGCCGCATCCCCCGCAGAACTGGATGCCGAATCGCATTTCCGCTCCGCATTCGGCGCACTGCACCCGGCCGTCCCATCCGCACTCTCCGCAGTGCTGCAGAGCCAGCGGGTTCACGGTTTCGCACCACTTGCAACGCCACGTTGCCTTGACGGTTGGCAGTTCGATGGTCGAGGGCGCCTTGATCAGCAATAGTGCTCCACGGAGCTCGGCGACACTCTGCCATCGCTTTTCACGATCGGTGCGCAGCGCCTTTACCAGAGGTGTGCGCACGGGTTCCGGTATGTCAGTCTCGCGGAAATAGCGGGGGTTCTGTCCGGTGATGCTGAAATAGAGTACGGCCCCCAATCCATAGACGTCCGCCCGGACATCCGAGCGACTGGCGTCCTGTTCCTGTTCCGGCGCCCCGTAGCCGAGCGACAGCATCTTCTCGCCCGGCAGGGTAAGGTGGGATGCCTCGGCGGAAAGGTTGCGGGCCAGTCCGAAGTCGGCAATCTTCGGCTCACTGCTCTCATCCAGCAGCACGTTGGAGGGCTTTAGATCGCGGTGGATGATGCCGCAACTGTGGGCATACTCAGCCGCGCGGCAGAGCTTGATCACCAGATCAACGGCGTCCGGCACGGAGTAGGGGCCGTAGCGCATGACCCGGTCCGTAAGGTTCATCGGTGATGGAGGTGTTCGGTTTGGCGAGGATTCCGACGGGCCCGGAACGTACTCCATGACGATGTAAGGACCATCCTCATCCTCACCCAAGGCGTAGACATGAACGATGTGGATGTGGTTGAGAACGGCGATGGATTTGGCCTCTTGGAGGAAACGCTTTCGAAGCGTCACATTGGTCACCGCGCTCCGGTTCAAGCGCTTGATGGCTACGTAGCGACCGAGGAGGTTGTCGCGGGCGAGATACACTACACCCATTCCGCCGTCGCCTATCTTTTCGATGATGGTGTACTGCGAGGCCAGCGAAGTCTTGGGATCAGCATCGTAGACGTAGGCGGTTGGGATGCGAATGACCTGAGTTCGAGCCTCCCCGTCCGGGCTTGCATCAGGGGACTTAGCCTCATCCATATTCGGAGGCACGGTAATGCGCGGGATGGAATCGTGTTCCAGTGGATGAGACAGCTTCATTTATTTCAAAATAGCAAAGATTGCGGACCGGCAACAGCTTTTTTCGCTCCCACTAGGTGGTGGCGAGGTGGTACTCTCTCGCCTCCGGCCATCAGTCCGGCTAGGAGTGGCTTATCATGAGAGACCAGTTGTTGATGCCCACGGAGCTTCCTGAATGGAGGGCGCTGAAAGTCCACTTCTCAAGGGTGGCGAGACAGCACCTGCGAGAACTGTTCCGCGCGGACCCCAGGCGTGTCGAGCGCTTCACGTTGGAAGCCTGCGGCTTGCTGCTGGACTATTCCAAGAACAGGATCGGCCGGACCACCATGGATAACCTCATGGCGCTGGCAGAGGCACGGGGGCTCCGGCAGGCCATCGAGGAGATGTTCTGCGGCAAGGCCATCAACGAGACTGAGCGCCGGCCGGTTCTCCACGTGGCACTGCGCAACCGCTCCAATACGCCGATCCTGGTGAACGGTCAGGATGTCATGCCTGATGTGAATGATGTGCTGGATCGCATGGCCGTCTTTTCCAGACGGGTACGGTCCGGCGAGTGGAAGGGCTTTACGGGACAGCCTATCCGTACCGTGGTCAACCTGGGCATAGGCGGTTCCGACCTGGGGCCAGCCATGGCTTGCGAGGCACTCAAGTCCTTCAGTGAGCGGAAACTCACTGTGCGATTTGTCTCCAACGTGGACGGCACGCATTTCGCTGAGCAGACGCGGGATCTCAACCCGTCCGAGACGCTCTTCATCGTGGCGTCAAAGACCTTTACCACGCAGGAGACCATGACCAATGCCCAGTCGGCCCGCGCGTGGACTCTGGCGGCGCTCAAGGACCCTGCCTGCGTGGCCAGGCACTTTGTAGCGGTCTCCACGAATGCGGTGGAGGTCAAACGGTTCGGCATCGACACGGCCAACATGTTCGGCTTCTGGGACTGGGTGGGTGGCCGGTACTCCCTTTGTTCGGCGATCGGGCTTCCGCTGATGGTCGCCATCGGCCCGGAAAACTTCACGGCGATGCTGGACGGGTTCCATGCAATGGACCGGCATTTCAGGGAAACGCCGTTTGACCGTAATATGCCTGTCATCCTTGGTATGCTGGGTGTCTGGTATGGCAATTTCTTCGGCTCCCAGACGCATGCGGTTCTGCCATATGACCAATACCTGCACCGGTTTGCTGCCCACCTTCAGCAGATGGACATGGAAAGCAACGGCAAGGGCGTGGACCGCAACGGAAACCGGGTGCGGTATGAGACGGGGCCGATTGTGTGGGGCGAGCCAGGAACCAACGGGCAGCACGCCTTCTATCAGTTGATTCACCAGGGGACGCGCCTGATCCCGGCGGACTTCATCGGGTTCTGCCGCTCGCGCAACCCGATCGGCGATCACCACGACAAGCTCATGGCCAATTTCTTTGCGCAGACTGAGGCGATGGCCTTTGGCAAGACGGCGGAGGAAGTCGCCGCGGAAGGCACCGCGCCGGCGCTCGTTCCGCACAAGACTTTTGACGGCAATCGGCCGACAAACACCATCCTTGGTCAGGAATTGACTCCCTTTGCGCTGGGTGCCCTCACGGCGCTCTACGAGCACAAAGTCTTTGTGCAGGGCGTGGTTTGGAACGTGTATTCCTTCGATCAATGGGGAGTGGAACTCGGCAAGGTTCTTGCCGGGCGCATCCTTAAGGAACTGCAGGCGCCGGTGGAGCCGGACCTGTCTCACGACGCATCAACCAGTACGCTGATCCGTCGCTATCGCGCTCGGCGCAAGGCATGACGGGACGGCATTCCGGAGTCAGAATCGCCGCTCAAACGGGTTGTCGTCGTGCGGCTGGATCTCCGCCCGACGGTCTGGCCCCCGCTCGTAGGGGGGCGGGCTGATGATTACCTCATCCTCGGGTGATGAGGTCGGACGGTCGGTCGGCGCCCCGAAGAAAGGCCAGATGCCCTGTTTCTGGCGGCGCAGAATCTCATCCTGCTCCACCATGCGGCACTCGGCGCCTGCTGCAGAGTAGATGAAGAAGGCGATGGCAATAAGCATCCATGAACGTTCTTCGATCCAAGTGCCCAGACCGAAGAAAGCGAAGTAGCCGAGAAGGATGGCCAGCGCCCGGCCGACGGTCGACGCCACGCGCGTGGCGCGCAGACGGCCGAGTTTTGGCGTAAGCATAGCTCGGAACACGCGGCCGCCATCCATCGGGAATGCCGGTAACAGGTTGAATATGGCCAAATTCATGTTGATGTGCCCGACTTCGCCAAGCACCGCGCCGGTCGTATTCCACATCGCTTCTCTAAGTGATAGTCCGCCCATGATGCACCCGATTCCCAATGCCAGGCTGACGGCTGGTCCGGCAATGGCCATGAGGAATTCATCCATGGCTTTGCGTGGGATCGTAGCCATTTCGGCCATGCCGCCGATAATGGTCAGCGTGATCCGGCGAACGTAGCAGCCTTTCCAGATTGCCACGAAGGAATGGCCAAGCTCGTGCAGCGCTATGCTGGCGAAGACCAGAGCGACAATGAGAAATCCGACTGAAATTTGGGCGATGGTCGCATTGGCCCGTATGGAGAGGAACAGGTAGAAGGCAAGGAGAATGAGCAGTGAACTATCCAGTCGGATCGGGATGCCGCGGATCTTGGCAATCTGGATTGACGACCCAAACATGACTCAGTTGCTCCTGTCTGAAAACGCATATGATAGCATGATGATTGGAAGAAGCCAAGCAACGGAATTACTACAAGTGCGTTGCGCGTGAGACGATCCTGTCATTTTCGGAGCGGAACAGGCAACAGTTCCGGTGTCGTGAGCCGGGCTACACCGGGGGCGGCAGAGCGGCCCGAGGTTGGGCTGGCTCCAGGTGCATGCTCTCTTCTTCTGGAGCCGCGGCAACCTCGCCGCGCTCTTACCTTTAACTTGACGCGGCGAGAGCGGGATGAATCCGGAAATCAGGAAACCAGGAGGGGCGTATTTGGCCCCTGATTCCCATGCTTGATTTACTGTGAACGGCAGGCGTATAGTAGTTGCTCGTCTACGGTTGAAGGAAGGTGAGCATGTCCGAGTCGTCACAACAGGACGCCACGGTGGATACCGGGGAGTCGGCCAGCAAGGACCTGATCCTTGAACTGAGTTTTGTACCTAAGTGGGCCCAGCGGCCGCCGGCAAACCTGCATCCTGATTCCGACACGGCGGAGCGTGCGCCGCGGGAGCCGCGGGAGTCGAGACACAACGCCATGCCGTCAGGCAGGCCGGGGGGAGGGCGAGGTCGCCCGTCCGGACCACCGCGCGGGGATTTTCGCAAGTCCGCTGATGCGTCGTCCAAACCGAGATACCGGGTGGAACCCGCACCCCCGCCGCCGGTTGACATCCGTTTTTATCCAGACCAGAAGGCAATATCCGAACTGGCGCGCCAGATTCAGCAACTGAAAAGGGCGTTTCCCCTGATGGATCTGGCGTCCATCTTCACGGCCAAGCCCGAGACTTGCTGCGTACGCATCGAGGTGGCGCCCGGCGCAGGCGCATTCAGTCTGTACCAGTGCAAGAAGTGCGGACTCGTCACCGTTGACAAGGCCGGCGCGCTGTCGCACATACTCAAGGATCACTTCGCCGACTATTTCGACAAGGAGGATGTCGTCGTCGATCCGCCGACGGGCCAATTCTCCTGCGTGGCACGATGCGGTCTTTCTGGCGTTTTGCTCGGTCCGCCGAATCACCACAGCCACGCCGCCAAGGTGCAGGAAATCATTGCTACACGCTTCCCTAGCATGACGCTCGACACCTATTCCGGGCAGATAAAGATTCTTAAGGATCCGCAGCTGATCGAGCAGTGGAAGGAAGAGAGCAGGCATCGGACGGTCTACAAACTCAAGTCGGCTTCCGGCGACGAGCCTAAGTCTGCAATGAGCTACGTTGATGCTGAGTCCTGGTTAAGTCGCAATGTAGCGCCTGAACTGGCGCAGGCAACGCGGCGGGCCGTGATGTCGGTTGCGCTTGTCCGCCGGATGGATGCCTCGCCGCTGCTTTTTGCCATCAAGGATGCGTGGCAGAGGGAATGCCGGTTCCCGGGTGAGATCCTGTTCGCGTTGCGCGGTGCTTTGCGGGGGCGCAAATTGCTGATGTTCAAGGTCGGGCATGGCAAGGACTTTGTCACCGCCATCCACCCCTCTGCACTCGATCCTAACCGCGCGGTTCAGCCAATCAAGGATGTGCTGATCTACCTGCATGCTCATCCGGGCTGTCGGCGCAAGGAGCTTCTTGAGGCGCTTCGCCCAGGCAAGACTCCGGATACACCCGAGGCTGCAGAGGTGCTTCAGCCGTTGACGTGGCTTGTTGAGAAGGGGCACATCATCGAGTTCTTTGACGGAACGCTTTCGGTTCCCTTGGCGGAACGGAAGCCGCATCCGGTTCCCACCGCTGGAATTGCGGCTCCGGCATCAACTCCGGTTCCCGCCCCGGGAAAATGAGGACGTCCATGCCGGTTTCCCTGGAAGGGGGCGGCACCGCTCTGCGAGAGTTTCATGGCTGGACTGCTGGGCATAGATGGGTCGAGTGACGGCGAGGATTTCTCCAGCGACGGGTGGATCGTCGGGACGGTTTCATTCAAGAATGCGGCCGCCAAGTTCTGGCCGAGTCTCATGGATGAAGTCAATAGGTCGTTTCCCGCCGCTGCCACGCTCGAATTGAGTTCCACGGGAGCCTGTCGGCTGGATAGGAACTACCTGTTTCCTGACATCCACATGCAGCAGGACATGGACAGGCTCCTTGCCGATCCCAACTCCCGGTTGGAAGATGTTCTTGCTGAACTTGAAATGACCGGCCCGCCGTCCGGCGTGCGTCTGCGGGTTTTGCGGAACGGCACGGTGGCTCATGATCAGGAACTGCCCACGGACAGCCTGGACGCCGAGACGTTTCCTTATCTCCTGGTGTGGCTTCTGGAATGGGGCGGTATCCGGGAATCGGAATGGAATGAGGCAGATGTCCCGGGGCGGTTCATCGCCCGTGATTGTCGGAGCCGCCGGGAGTACGGCGTCGAGTTTGTCCTGCGCAGCCAGCCGCTCAGCGAGGGGCTCTTCAGACTAACCGTACAGCTCAACCTTTTCCCGAACGGGACGAACGCTTCAAAGTGACCGACACGAGCGCCTTCCGTCCCAGCGCGCAGGGCTTGGTTATCGTTACCTCGACGCTGCGGACCGCTGGTTGTCTGAGGCATAGACAGGCGATGCTGTCGGCCAGTCGCTCAATCAGCCTGTAGCGACTGGATGCGATGTGACGAAGAACCTGATCCGTCACTTTCGCGTAGTCCGGAGTGCCGTCAAGCCGGTCTGATTCCGACGCCTTTCTAAGGTCGGCGTAAAGAATGATGTCGGCGACAACGGGCTGCTTGCGGACGCGCTCCCGCGGCAGCGTACCGATGATGGCGCGCGCATTCAGGTTGTGTATGGTGATTTTGTCCATTAGCGGTGAGTTCCGGAGTCGGAATGACTTGCCAGACGCTGCCCGGAATCCACAAAGACCGTCTGCCCTGTGATTGAGTCCGACTCAAGCAGGAATGCCACGGCACCGGCAACGTCATCGGGTGTGGGGCGGGTGAAAAGAAGGCGGGCGCCAGCCGGTTCGGAGGAGTGTCCTCGACGACGTGAGGGCGGGAGCACGGCCCCCGGCGCAACGGCATTGACGGTGAACCGCGGCGCCAGCTCCATGGCGGCGATTTCTGTGAAGGCGCCCAGCCATTTTTTCGTCAGGAGATACGATGCGCAGCCGCTCTCAGCATGAGCGACGCGCTGATCCAGAATGTTGACGATCTTGCCGGCGATGCTCCCTTTTCCCTTGGCGGGTGAGGTGGCGAGCGCCTTTGCGAAGGCACGTGTCAAGAGGGCGGGGGCGAGGGCGTTGATCTGCCACTCCGATTCCCACTGCAGGCGAGTCGTGGACAGGATCGGGGTCTTGTGAAATACCGCCGCGTTATTGACGAGACAATGCAGACCGCCGCTTGCTTGCTGCGCCAGATGTATGAGGCGGTCTGCCTCGGACGGCTTGCGGAGGTCTGCGGCAACGACCCATGCGTTCACGCCGATGGAGCTCAGTTCCGTGACCAGCTCGCGCGCCTGGCTCCCGGAGCGATGGCAGTGAACAACGATGTGGCACCCCCGCCGTGCCAATGCCACGCTGATTGCGCGGCCGATGCGAACGGCGCCGCCGGTCACCAATACCACCTTGTTGCGCAAATCCATTAAATTCTATCACCGGGCTAGCAATTGGCTTTCAATTATGCATAATGGCCGCTGTGAAACAACTCATTCCTATGCTGTTGGCGCTTGGAGTTCTCCTGTGCGGCGGCCTGCCGGCGGCGCCGGCCAATCCTGCCGACGCGGTGACGCCCCATGGGACGGTTTACGTCATCCCGATCAAGGGAGTGATTGAACGCGCCTTGGTCTATGTGATTCGAAGAGGCATCACGCAGGCCGTTGAGGATGGCGCTGTTGCCGTGGTGTTTGACATGGATACGCCCGGCGGACGGGTGGATTCGGCGGAAGAGATCATTAACCTTATCGGCGACCTTAAAATCCCTACCTACACGCTGGTGAACCCCAATGCGATCTCGGCCGGAGCCATCATTGCCATGGCGACGGATCACATCTATATGACTCCTGGGAGCAGGATTGGGGACGCTATGCCCATTATGGTTTCCATGTTCGGCGGAGTCGAAAAGCTGCCCGAATCCGTGGAGGAAAAGCAGGTGTCGTACGTTGCCGGGCTGATGCGGTCCGCCGCCGAGCGGAAGAAGCACGACCCGAAGCTGGCGGAGTCTATGGTGAGGCGCGATGAGGCCTACACGATCGGCGAAGTGGTCATCAAGCCGGCCAAGCAACTGCTTACGTTGACAAACAAGGAAGCCGAGCAAAAAGTGGTGCGAGACGGGAAGGAGGAGAGCCTTCTATCCGCCGGCACGGTGGAGGGGTTGGACGATCTGATTGCTAAGATCGGGCTCTCCGGGTGCAAGCGCAAGGAACTGACCGTTTCATCTGCGGAGACCGTGGCACGGTACATAGAGATGCTTTCCTTCCTTCTGTTGATCGGTGGCGTGCTTGGGCTGTACATCGAATTCAAGACGCCGGGCTTCGGGTTGCCGGGCATTCTGGGCATTACGCTCCTGGCTGTGTGGTTCTGGGGGCACCATGTGGCTGGACTTGCCGGCATGGGGGAGGTTCTTCTGTTCTTGCTGGGAGTTGTGTTTGTGGTTGTCGAGGTCTTCTGGTTTCCCGGGTTCGGGATTATCGGCGCCGCCGGTGTTGTGATGGTTGTTGTTTCGCTCATCATGGCCATGGTTCAGCACTATCCGGGCGGCTCTCTGATGCCGCCCTTGAAGGATATAGGGCGCGCCGTTCAGGTGTTGGGCGTGGCGCTGGGCGGTGCGGCGGTGGCCGGTTTTATCCTGGCGCGGTACCTGCCCAAGACAGCGGTTTGGAACCATCTGGTCCTGGCAACGGAGGAGACGAAGGCGTCAGGATTTGCGGTTTCCGTCGGCGCTGACCCGCTCCTGGGAAAGAGCGGCGTCGCTTTGACCGACCTGCGGCCCGGCGGTATCGCGATGATTGGCGATCGTCGTATGGATGTTGTCACGAGAGGGATTTTTGTGGATAAAGGCGCGAGCATACTGGTTGCCGAAGTACGGGGCGCCCGCGTGGTGGTCGAACCCGACGGCAGCGGATCGAGTTCAGAATCTGCATCGAAGTCGTGATAGGTGTTGTTTGCCATGGCGATTGAATTCTATCTGGTTTTGCTGGTGGCCGGTCTTCTGATGATGGGAGCTGAGGTTTTCATTCCTGGCGGCATCATCGGCGGAATCGGCGGCATTTTTCTTCTGGGGGCCATTGCAATCAGCTTCCAGGTGTTCTCGATGGTCACGGCGCTGTACATCACGGCGGCCACGGTTATCCTTGTAGGCATTTCCATTATGCTTTGGATCAAGATCTTCCCCAGGACGGGGGTGGGGCGGAGGATGATGGTGACGAGCGATGAATCGACGTTCAAGTCGTCGCCGGCTTCTCTCGCGGATCTCCTGGGGCAGGAGGGTGTAGCCGCATGTGATCTGCGACCCGCGGGCTATGTTATGTTCGGGTTGAGGCGCGTTGACGTTGTTGCTGACGGGATGATGATTTCGAAAGACTCTCGGGTGAAGGTCGTCAGGGTCGAAGGCTTTCGCGTGGTTGTGAAGCCGTTGGGTGGTAAGGCGTAATGGGAGGGGTGCAATGAGTACAGTCGGGTTGGTTCTGCTGGCGTTGGTCGGTATCGTTATTTTTACATTTGTGATCATATTCCTCAACTTCCTCGGGGTGTGGATACGGGCACTGATGTCGGGCGCGAAAGTAACGCTGGGATCGTTGATCGGAATGAAGTTGCGGCGGATTCCTCCTGCGTTGATCGTGGACGCCCGCATCCGACTGGTCAAGGCGGGGATTGAGCTATCCACCGATGCGCTCGAGGCGCATTTCCTGGCCGGCGGCGACATCATCAACGTCGGGAACGCGCTCATCGCGGCCGACAAAGCAAATATCGAATTGAGTTTCCAGCGCGCTGCGGCCATTGACCTGGCAGGGCGTGATGTTCTGGAGGCGGTCAGGACCAGCGTCAATCCCAAGGTTATTGATTGCCCGGATCCGTCCAAGGGAACCACCATGCTGGATGCGGTGGCCAAAGACGGCATCCGTTTGCTTGTGAAAGCCCGTGTGACAGTGCGCGCCAATCTTGACAGACTCGTTGGTGGAGCCACGGAAGACACGATCATTGCGCGCGTTGGGCAGGGGATCGTGAGCGCCATCGGATCGTCCACCAGTTACAAGGACGTGCTGGAAAACCCGGACAGCATCAGCCGTCGGGTGCTGGACAGCGGGCTGGATGCGCAGACCGCATTTGAGATTGTCTCCATCGATATTGCCGACGTGAGCGTTGCGGGTGTCAGCGGCGTGCGGGAAGTGGCCAACGTGGGCGCGTTGCTCGAAACCGAGCGTGCGGAGGCCGACAAGAAGTTGCGTCAGGCGGAAGCCGAAGGGCGGCGCGCGATGGCCGTGGCCTATGAGCAGGAGATGAAGGCCAGGGTGCAGGAGATGAACGCCAAGGTTGTGGAGGCCAAGGCAGAAGTTCCTCGCGCCATGGCTCAGGCGCTGCGGGAAGGCCGCATGGGCGTCATGGATTACTATCGGCTGCAGAATATTGAGGCAGACACATCGATGCGGCGCACAGTGGCCGGTGATGAAGGCGACGAGAATCGAAAGAACGACTAGAGCCGGCAGGGCAGACATCGGGCCAGTGGCATGTTGAATGTGGTACACATAGCGGCGTCTGGGTTTGAGGGACTGTTCTGGGTTGTTGTGGCCGTGGTCGCCATCATCGCCCAGATAGCCAAGAGTCGCGGAGGCCAGGCGCCTAAACCGCAGGGAACTTCCAGTGGAGACGGGGATCCAGGGGAGGAGTTGCGCAAGTTTCTGGAGAGTCTAGGCGGCGGCGCAGATCAGACGCCGAAGCCGGTTTCTCATCAACCGGCACCGCCAACACCTCCTCCTGCCCCTGTGCGTGCGCCGCGTCCGCACGCGCCACGTGCACCGGCAAGGGCGCGTCCTCCCGTAGCGCGCGATGGCACGGCGGTCCGTTCGAGCCCTCGGCCGATCCTCTCCAAACCGCCGCCGACCATTCCCGCATCCGTCGCGAGTGGGGTGGTGGTGGCTTCGCCAATGCACCACGACGTGAGCGGGTCCGTCGGGTTTGGCTCTCTGGGCATGGAGATCGGCGATGAGCCGGACAGCCACCAGAAAGAGTTGGACCGTCTTGCTGCCCAAGGTGCGTTCAGGAGAAAGTTGCTAGAGGATCTCAGGGGACGCGATCGAATGTCCATCCCGAAGGCCATCTTGCTGGCGCAGATCCTGGGGCCGCCCATAGGGATGCGGCCGGGCATCCAGGCACCGTGGGAGATGCGGTAGCAGGGCGCCGAATGTGGTGTCTCCGGTTAGCGCATCCGGCGCTGCCACTCATCCACAGTCTTCAGCGACTTGAAGTCTTCGAGGCCCGCCAGCGAGCGAATGACGACAGGAAGGCCGGTTTCGTGAAGAAGCGCTATGGGGTTGAGCCCGCCGTAGACGATCATCCCCGCGTGTCCCTCTGATACAGGTATCCCCAGCAGGCTCTGATTAGGCCGGCCGAGTTCCGCAATTCCACCGAGGCCAAGTGATCGCATGCGCTTCTCGATACGCCGCACGTCTTCCAGGGCCACGGAAGGAATCTCTCTAAAGCCGGCGCAAATGATACCGGATCCGGTTTGGAGGACGTCTCTGACCCGTGTCATGTTGGCTTGGATGAAGACCTCCAGGGGATCCAGAGTCGAACCCTGATATTCGATCAATTCGACGAATCGTGTCGGCTGATGATTGCGGATCTCGAGCAGGCCGCCGAATCGGGATCGCACGGGAATGCCCTCGTGCAACAGCGCACCGCTGACCGTTACACTGCAGACTGTGCCGATGCCGACGTAGTTCTCCGGTACGGCTGTCCGAGCCATCTCCTCGCCGCACGACGCAACGGCGATTCTGGATCCGATGGCGAGGTTCTGACGAAAAACCAACTTCATCTCGTTCAGCGCCCGCGATACGTGCTCGGGGTAAATCAGCGACACGTTCATGACTACTGATCCCGTGGCCGGAGTTGGTCGAAATGTCATCTGGTAGGCAAGCGTGTCAACTTTGGACGAGACGACGCCGATCTTGTCAAAGATCCTGGCTCGCGAGAGTTCCTCCCGCCCCCTTGGCAACAGAATGCGTCCCGCCCGGCGACTGGCAATTTCCGTTAGCCCTGCCCTGTCCATCTGCAGAAGATGAAAGCGGATGGTTCTTTCCTGCGCATCCAAACCCTGCTCCTCCAAGGCGGCACGGATTCGACTGGCGCCCATCGGCGACGATGCCGAGGCCATAACCTTGAGAATGCCGACTCGCAGAACATCTTTTCGTGTCATGCCGCTCTTCCTTCAATCTTGCCGTATTCGCAGAATACGCTCCGGCGTTTCATTTCCCCCGCAATAGATACCCTATTCCGACGGTTGGTTCTGATCAAGATGCGAATAAGAATGACTCTTTGAGTGCATATATACGGCAATATTGCCGTATACGGAAAGCGAAAAACGTTAATACTTGGTCTTAATCATTTGATAAAGAGAAGCCGCCGATCATAGCATGCCGGCATACAGATGCCGTTTGCGTCTGGCTAATAACAGGAGGTTTCATGAACAAGTATGTTGCGTCGGTATTGGAGTTAACCAAGCGGAAGAATGCGGAGCAAGTTGAGTTTCTTCAGGCCGTGACCGAAGTGTTCGAGTCCATATCTCCGGTGATTGACCGGCACAAGAAGTACCAGGATGCTGCTGTTCTCGAGCGGATTGTGGAGCCGGATCGCGTGATCATCTTCCGGGTCCCCTGGCAGGATGACAAGGGCCGCTTTCAGGTTAACCGCGGAATGCGCGTGCAGTTCAATAGTGCAATCGGCCCATACAAGGGCGGACTGCGCCTTCATCCGTCGGTGAATCTGAGCATCATCAAGTTCCTTGGCTTCGAGCAGATCTTCAAGAACTCGCTCACCACGCTTCCCATGGGCGGCGGCAAGGGCGGATCGGACTTCGACCCCAAGGGCAAGTCGGACGGCGAAGTGATGCGGTTCTGCCAGTCGTTCATGACGGAACTCTGCCGCCACATCGGCGCTGACACGGACGTGCCGGCGGGCGACATTGGCGTGGGCGGACGGGAAGTCGGCTTCATGTTCGGTCAGTACAAGCGGATCATCAACGAGTTCACGGGCGTGCTGACGGGCAAGGGGTTGAATTGGGGCGGTTCGCTGATTCGGCCTGAGGCCACCGGCTACGGAGCGACGTATTTCGCCGAGGAAATGCTGGCGAAGCGCGGCGACTCAATCAAGGGCAAGATCTGCACCGTGTCCGGCTCTGGTAATGTGGCTCAGTACACGGTGGAAAAGGTGAACCAACTCGGCGGCAAGTGCGTCAGCCTTTCCGATTCCAACGGAACGATCCACGATCCGGCGGGCATCACGGCTGAGAAACTGGCCTACGTCATGGATCTCAAGAACGTCCGTCGCGGCCGCATCAAGGAATACGCGGACAAGTACGGATGCCAGTTCATCGAGGGCGAGCGTCCTTGGAGCATCAAGTGCGACTGCGCGTTTCCGTCCGCGACCCAGAACGAGATTTCCGGTGCCGATGCCAAGGCGCTGGTTAAGAACGGCTGTTTCGTTGTCGCCGAAGGCGCGAACATGCCGACGGACCCCGACGGCGTCGAGGTGTTCCTGAAGAACAAGGTCCTGTACGCTCCTGGCAAGGCAGCCAACGCCGGCGGCGTGGCGACTTCGGGCCTGGAGATGTCACAGAACTCGATGCGCATTGGATGGACGCGTCAGGAAGTGGATAACCGCCTGCGCGTGATCATGCGGGACATTCACGCCAATTCATACGCGGCTTCGGTCGAGTATGGCGATCCGGGCAACTATGTACTCGGGGCCAACATCGCGGGCTTTGTGAAGGTGGCCGATGCGATGATTGACCAGGGGCTTGCGTAAGCCGTTTCTCAGCGATTCGATGGTGAAGGGCCGGGGAAGAATTCCCCGGCCCTTCCTTTTTTGGCGCTTCCGGGTTCAGTGTGGGTACCCCCATTATCTTGTGGTTTGAGAAGGCCAAATCGTGTAAGCGGGTCGGTTAAGGGTAGCCGAGTAAGTGGATCGGTTAAGGGGGCGTGTAAGCGGGTCGGTTAAGGGCGAGAGAAGGATGTTGTGGCGATGACAGAGCCTTTTGGACATGAGAAGCTGATCGTCTACCAGAAGGGCATGCGCTTCGCGGTCTTCCGTGGCGCGAGTGGAAGCGGGCCGCGAACTGCTCCGCCGGATTGCGGCCATGCTCAC
>CAZWPN010000046.1:0-23804 GCA_964635275.1 uncultured Victivallales bacterium
CCGGTTTCGCTGCATTTCAGTGGCCTCTCCTGCGAACCTCGATCAACAGAACCATTCGTTGTTGTCAACCGCTAACGCACAAGATGTGCCTGTTACGAAGTGGCACGTATGCTGCTTCTACAAGCTCGGGCCGAAATGTCCTTGCTGGTGCTGGACGGTAGCGGCCAACTTGGATGCAAGGGAAAGGGAGGTGGCGTTATGAGCGGGAAATCAAATTACCGGGGTTTGGGACTGCTGCTCTTTCTTTGTACGTCGCTTGCGCTGGCAGACGGGTTCAGGAATCCACCTGAGAGTGCTTCGGCTTTGGGGCGGGCTGGCGGCAAGATCGCGCAGGTTGACGATGTTTCGGCCGCGGCCATCAATCCGGCAAACCTGACGGAAGTCAAGGGCCCTGCGGTTTCGACAACGCTCAGCGTTGGCCATGGAACACGTGAATTCAAGTCGCCGCTTGGGTTTACCGAAAAGACGGAAGACCCGTGGTCGTTTCTACCCTCCGCCTTTGCATCTTGCCCGTTCAACGACGGGAAGTTCGCAGCCGGTGTGGCCGTTACCTTCCCGTTTGGGCGTTTCACACGCTGGGACGAAGATGCCTTTGCAGGTGCTACTCCCTACTACTCATCCCTGCAGTTGGTTAGTGTGAACCCCGTCGTGGCGGCGCGGCTAGGCAAACGCGTCTCCGTGGCAGCCGGCTTCTCTGTCTATCAGTCGAAGTTGGAGACGGAAATGCTGGTTCCGTGGAGTACTTTGACTCCAGGACTTCCTAACGGGATCGGAAAAGCATCGGGCGACGGCACCGCGTTCGGCGCCAATGCGGCCCTGAGTTGGCGTGTCACGGACAAACAAACGATCGCCGTGACGTACCGATCGCCGTTTGACATCGAGTACGAGGGCGATTTCGATGTTAGCAATGTTCCAGGCATGGCAGCGGCTCTGGGGATTACGGCAAGCAGCGATTTCAAGACGGAAATGAAATATCCGACGGTCGTCGCGTTGGGGTACGGCATTCGGCTTACCGACACACTCGACGTGGAAGTGGACGTCGAATGGGTCCAGTCCTCGCGAAACAAAGAGATCGCCAACGACATCGGGAACAACAACGTGATCCTTAACGCCAGCCAGTTGCCGCAGGTGGTGACCGACCCATTGGTCATGAGGCAGGATTGGGAGGACAACTGGACCTTTGGGATCGGCGTGGGATGGAAGTTCCAGCCCGACTGGACGGCCCGGGCCGGGTTCATCTACCTCGAGACACCCACGCCCACGAGCACGCTCATACCGGTCGCCTCGGAAAACGATCAGGGGGTAGCTTCGCTGGGGCTCGGATGGAAGCGCGGTTCCCACTGCATAGATGTTGCCTATCTGTATGGAATCACCGATACACGGAAGGTGAATGACAACGACATTCAGAAACTCAGCGGCCAGTACGGCTTCCAAACCCACTTGGCGAGTCTGTCGTATGGTTACACTTTCTGATAGCATCAAAGCGCCGCCGTTCTCCTCTGCCGCAGGCAGTCGCCCGCCCCGGTGGGAAGGATGTAACGCCACGAGCGTTCCCGTCACTCGACTGGACGCAATGCGGCCCGATTTGTCGGACCCTTCGGGTCTGGCGACTTGCGCGGGAACTGGTGAGCGGACACCGCGACCGCGAATATTGGTCATTGACGACGAAATCGGTCCACGCGAGAGCCTGAGGTTCCTTTTCAAGAACACGCACGATGTGTATTGCGCGGAATCCACCGCCAAGGGAATAGAGTTGCTAAAGACTTTTCACCCGGAACTCGTCATCATGGACATCCGGATGCCGACAGGAAGTGGTATTGATGGACTTCGGGAAATCCGGACCATGGATACCAGCGTTTCGGTCGTAATGCTAACCGGGTACGGAACCCTTGAAACCGCTCAGGAGGCTTTGCGCCTTGGGGCAAACGACTACATGAAGAAGCCGTTTGATATCCAGGAGATGCGCAATGTTGTTGAACGGTACGTCGCACAAACCCGTTTGGCTCGAAGCCGACGTCAGACGGAGGAAACGCTGCGGGATTTGAATGACAAGCTTCGTCATGAGATCGACACGAAGGATGACATGGCCAGCCTTGGGCAGGCCTCTTCCGCGTTCATTCACGACCTGAAGAATCCATTGACGGTAATATGCGGCTACGTTGAGTTGCTCAATTCACAACTCCAGAATTCGGCCCTTACGCCTGCACAGTCTAAGGAGGTTCACCACTATCTGGAGATCATATCTCGTAATGCACTGCGGTGCAAAGAGATGTCTGCTACATGGCGCTCTGCCGTGAAACCTGATCCGTTGCGCATGAAACCCTGTCGCATAGCTGATCTGGTATCGGAGGTGGAGGAAGGCGTTCAGCCTCTCCTAAGCCCATTGTTAGGCGTGTTCAATATTGTACACGGCCCTCTTGATTGCGAGGTTCTCGGAGACCCGATTCAACTCCTTCGTGTACTTCAGAACGTGGTAGGAAATGCCGTACAGGCGCTCCCGCCAACTGGTGGCGGACAGGTCGAGCTGCGGTGGGCAGTGGAAGGAGACACCGTAGTCCTGCACATTCAGGACAATGGATCGGGCATTTCGCAGGAGCAATTGTCACAGCTCTTTCGTGTGGGCTACACGACCAAGGCCGTCTCTGGTGGTATGGGACTTGGTCTCTTCGTTACACGCCGTGTCCTTGAGGGACACTCGGGCACCATAGCCATAGCCAATCGTCCCAAGCCGGCCACCGGCGTTGATGTCACAATCCGCCTCCCGCTGCACCGGCCCTAAACATAGAGGTGTTCGGGCGCTCCGCGTCCGGTTACCCACAGACTACTGCGGTCGGCCCGAATACACTCGCGGTGGCCGAGGCAACCATATACAGTCACGCCAGTCTAACAGCCGTCTTCCCGCAGGGGGGTCGTGTGCCATGGGTCGTCTGCTCTCCAGCTTTTTGGGCCTGCTCTTTCTTTGCGGGCTTGCGTACCCGATCCTTGCCGCCCATCTGGCGCTGCTGCCGGACCAGACAGCCCCCCGTCGAGTCTGGCTCATCATCCTGGCGCTCTTTTCTCTCGAGAAGCTCATCGCCATGTTTTTCGTCATCCGGCGGCGTTTTGCGCCCAAACTCGGCACGGACTGGTCCATGGCCGCTACCGGCTATGCCTACACGGCCGTTCTTTACGGAGCCCTGGCGGAGTTCCAATTCCGAGACCGCACCCCAACCGGATTGACATTGGCCGGCCTGGCCGTCGCTCTGGCGGCCATCGCGCTACGATATCACGCGGTCAGCAAGCTGCGCCGCGCGGAAGCCACGCATTCTCGCGAATCGGGCCTCCTCACGGCCGGACCTTTCAGGATTGTTCGACATCCCATATACTTAGCCGCCTGTGTTGAGGCCATTGTGCTGCCTCTGGCCTGCCAGGCGCCGTTCACGCTGCTCTTTGCCTTGGTGGTCTTCATCCCGCTTCAGACACACCGGGCTCGTTTGGAGGAAGCTGTTCTCCGGCGGGAGTTCGGAAGCGACTATGACACCTATGCTAACCACACCCCGATGATGCTGCCCGGATGCGGCAAAAGAAGACCGTGACGCCAGGTCTTCTGGATAAGGAGACAGGAAAACCATGATACCTTCGTCGCCCTATTACACATCGTTGACCGACCGGCATCAGGGGATCCTGACGCAGGCTCAGCAGCAGACGCTGGCCGATTCGCTCATCTGTGTTGCCGGAACGGGTGGCGTTGGCGGGAACGCTGCCATTGCGCTGGCGCGGCTCGGATGCTGCCGTTTTCGCCTGGCCGACAACGGCGCTTTCGAGCCGAGCAACGCCAACCGCCAGGCGGGATGCGGCGCTCGCACGCTGGACCGCAACAAGGCGGAAGTTATCGGCGAGGAATTGCGGGCCATCAACCCCGAGGTGCAGGTGGAAGTTCATCCCGAGGGGATTACCCGGGAGAACGCCTTCGCCTTCGTCGCGCGGGCTGCCGTGGTGCTGGACGGAATTGACCTCGGCTCGCTGCCAGAGAAGAAACTCGTCTACGATGAGAGCCGACGTCAGGGAATCACCGTGATCAGTTCTCCGATTGTCGGCTTCGGGACGGCGCTGGCCATCTTCGACCCGGTGCACAGTCCGGCGTTCGACGACTACTTCGGTCCGATTCCCGACCTGAACGACCCCGCTGCTCGCCGTGCGTATGTCAGGACCATCGGCCTCAGCTTCTTCAACTTCCTTCCCAGTCTCGATTGGCCCACCTACATGAAGCGTGTCAATGAGGGGAAGGTGCCATCAGTCGGCGCCGCCTGCCTTCTCTCGGCCTCGCTCACCACGGCAGCCGTGGTGGATTTGCTGCTGGGCACGGGGAAGTTTCCGGTGGTTCCCACGACAATTCACGTGGACGTCATGAGTTGCCGCATTCGGAAGATGGGTAAAGTAGGCCGGTTCTTCCTGCGCATCCTGGCGGGACTTCGCCTCTCAGGGGCTGGTTAGATTGGGTGTCAGGCTTGTCCTGTTGGTTGCGCCCGCCGGTGCCGGGAAGACCGCCATCCTACTGCAGCTTGCCGGCGCAAGGCCGGTGTGCCGTGCATCAACGTCAACAACATGGAAGTGTCCCGCCGGATGCTGGACATGACCGAGAAACAGTGGGCGCTTCGAGCCGGTACGGCCCTGGGGAGAATCGTGGATGCGACAGTCGGAGACCCTGTCATCCTCGACAACATCGAAGAAAAGATCGATGGCGCCAATCTGGGCATATAGTTCGATGGTGACGGCGCATTGCGGCTTCAGAATCGCGGGGCGTACTTGACGAAACCACTCGCAGGGCAGTGGCAACGTCTCCAGGAATGGATCGTCGCCCGGCAGGATGCGATCAGATTATGAAACTGGCCGATTGAGTCCGCTGGGCCGTGTCGCCGAGCACAGTGGAGGTGATTGATATGATGCTGAATATGGTGCCGTGTGGGCGGCGGCCGAGGCGCAAGGAAAGGCACTCTACGAGGAGCTGCTACAGGTTCATGGGGAATCGGTACAAGGTCGTGTTCATGCGAATAACCATTTTCAGCATGTGCTGAAACCATTCTTGGCGCTGAAAGCCGCTTGACACTGCATTTCTCCTGCTGTAGCCTTTTTAACATTCGTTGAAAGCGGTGTTGCCAATGAAAGAGAAAGACATACAAGAGCAAGCGGTCATCGCCATCCGGGCTTGTCTGGGGGAAGTACCGTTCATTCAGGTGAAACGGGTGAGGGAGAACCAGCGGCAGGGGAATGCCGAGGCGGACATCCTGGTCGATCTGCAGGCCCAAGACGGGGCGTCCCGGCAGATCGTTGTGGAAGTTAAGGCGAACGGTCAACCCAGGCTGGCAAGGGATGCGGTCAACCAGCTTCTGCGCTGCCGCAGCGCATTCCCAGAGGCGTATGGGGTGTTCATGGCGCCCTATATCTCGCCAGAGGCTGCCGCGATCTGTGCGAACGATGGGGTCGGATACCTCGATCTCGCCGGGAACTGTCGCCTTTCGTTCGGGCAGGTTTTCATCAGCAGGGAGGGAATCCGCAACCCGTTCCCTCAGAAACGGGACTTGCGGTCGCTGTATGCGCCGAAATCCACACGAGTCCTGCGGGTGTTGCTGCTGCGCAAGTCAGAATGGAAGACGCAATCCTTGGCCGACGAGGCAGGCGTCAGTCTCGGGCAGGTGGCCAATGTGAAGAAACGGTTGCGGGACCGTGAGTGGATTGCAGAAGGAAATGCAGGGTTCAGACTGACGAATCCCCAGAGCCTCCTGTCGGACTGGGCCGAGAACTACACCTACCGCAAGAATACCGTGCGGGACTTCTACTCGATCAAAGAGACGGACGAACTTGAGGAGGCTCTCGCTAGGGCATGCGGGGAGCTCAACATCCCGTATGCCTTCACCGGTTTCTCGGCTGCCCGCCGGATCGCCCCCGCCGTTCGCGGGCAACGGACCATGGCCTACATCGGCAACATCCCGGAAGGACTGCCGGGACGGGTCGGGTTGAAGGAAGTGCCCAGCGGCGCCAACGTGAGTCTGATGATCCCATATGATGATGGGGTCTTCTACGGGGCCAGAGATGTCGAAGGGTTGAGGGTCGTCTGTCCCGTCCAACTCTATCTTGACCTCAAGGGGTACAAAGGACGCGGCGAAGAGGCCGCCGATGCTGTCTGGAAACAGGAGTTGGCGAAGCTATGGTGACCAAGCGAGACTACGACGCCATTCAGGTCGAGGCGGCCCACTCGGTGATGCTGGAGTTGGTCCACCTTCTCGGCGAATACCACGACGACATTGTCGTGGTCGGCGGCTGGGTGCCGATGTTGCTGATCCCTCAGGACAAGGCGCGGCACATCGGCAGTATGGACGTTGATCTGGCGCTGAACCACAAGACTCTGCGCGATCCGGGCTACAAGACCATTCGCAACCTGCTTCTGGGCCGAGGATACCGACAGGACGAGGACCAGCCGTTCATTTTCTGGCGGACGGTCACGGTCGGCGGACGCTCGCTGGAAATCGAGATTGACCTACTGGCGGGCGAGTACGAAGGAACAACCAGAAAGCACCGCACCCAGGTATTTCAGGACGTCCGAGCCCGGAAGGCGCGCGGCTGCGACCTAGCTTTTGAATCTGTACGGGAGATTCACGTCCAGGGCTTGTTGCCGGACGGCGCCAGGGACACGGCCTACATTCGGGTCGCCGCCATCATTCCCTTTCTTGCGATGAAGGGCATGGCCATGTCGACCCGGCTCAAGGAGAAGGACCCGTGGGACGTGTACTACTGCGTGAAGAACTATCCCGGTGGAGCGGACGCTTTGGCGGCCGAGTTCGCGCCGCACGTCGGACACGGGTTGGTCAAAGAAGGACTCAGGCACATTGCCGATAAGTTCGCATCGCCTGAACACGTCGGGCCGAAAGCGGTCGCGGATTTCGACGAACTCACCGATGCTGAAGAGCGGGCAGTCACTCAGCGGGACGCCTATGAACGGGTGCAGGACTTGCTTCGGAAACTGGATATCTCGTGAACACGGAACGACAGAACATCTCCGGAACGTTGCTGCTGGGTGCGTCCCACAGCGTGGAGGTCGTCCGACATGGTCTGGCTCAGGAGTTGGCGAAATGGAGACTCTGATCACCTCTACCACAGGCAAGAACGGTTTGTGCCAGCGCGAAGACCTGATCCACCGTGATGGCCTTCATGCAAGTCATCTTCTCGCAACGGATTCGTTCGCACGGCTGGCAGGAAACCGGTGTCCGGGCGACCCAGTGCCGCTGCGCCTCCGGGTAGATGGCCCAGACGGCGGGGTCCTTCTGTCCCATGATCGTAATCGTTGGCACGCCGACGGCCACCGCAAGGTGCCGGGGGCCGCTGTCGTTACCGACGAACAGGTCGCAGCATTCCAGGCAAGCCGCGAATGTCCCCAGCGTCGGCAATTGCAGCAGATGTTTGTTTCCCGTCCGGATACCATCGAACAGCGTTTGCCCTTGTGCCGCATCTTTGGGTCCGGAGAAGACTACCGGCTCGAGGCCCGCGGCGGCGGTCAGCCGCCCGGCCAATTCCGCGAATCGTTCCAGCGGCCACTGTCTTGCGGGTGCGCTGGCGCCGGGGTGGATGCCGAGGATGGGACCGCGGTGCGGCTCGAACAGGGTCGGGCATAGGGCCCGGGCCGCGTTTCGTGACTCGTCGGAAATGGTGTACCGGGTCCGGCGATCCGTGGCCAGTCCCAGCGGGTGCGCCAGTGCATAGTAGTAGTCCAGGTAGTCCGTGCCCTTCAGATGCGGCGCGGGCGCAGCGACGGACCGGTTCAGAAGGAGGCCCGCCGGCAGGCGCGAAGGTCCGATTCTCCATCGGGCGCCAGACAGCCAGGCCCATACGCACAGCCGGTCTCCCGGATGCATGCAGAGGCAGGTGTCAAACCTGCCCGCCCGCAGCCGCGTGACGAAATCCCGCTCAAACCGGTACCTGGCCAAGCCCCGCAGGTTGCGCGCCCGAGATCGGTCAAAGACGATGACTTCATCAATATCGGGATTGCCGGCCAGTACGTCTTCATACCCGCGGCGAGCCAGAAACGTTACATGGGCGTCCGGATGCGCCGCCCTCAGCGAGCGCAGCAGCGCCGTGGCGATGAGCAGATCGCCCATGAATTTCAGGTTGACGACCAGGATACGCCGCGGCTTCACACACATCCTCTCGTGGCATTCCCGACTCGCAGCCAGTGGCTTGGGTCCGGAGACCGGCGCCCGTTCGTTATTACTGAACGTCTCATGACTGTCTATGCATAATTGCGGTAGGGACGCCGCTTCGTGGCGTCCGCGCGGACGGCTGGGACAGCCGTTCCTACCCATCGAAGATCCTGTCGGGGAATTGCGATACGATTACTGAGCCCGGCGTTCAACTCCAGAAAAGGCCTTTGCCGGCGTACTGAGGTTCGCTGGTCACATTCACTCCGAGCCGGCGCAATCCGGATTCGTCACCCGGAGTCGGGATATGGGTCAGGTGCATCTCACAGCCGCGCAACAAGCGGAGCTTCTCCATGGCAAGTTGAGCGGCCGGGTTCGAGGCAGCGCTCACGCTCAATGCGATCAGCGTCTCCTCGAGGTTGAGACTGATATGCTTGGCCGCCAGTACTTCGCTCTTGAGGCTGGTTATGGAAGCCACCACGGTCGGAGCCAGAAGGTGGAGGCGATCCGGCAGCCCCGCCAGATGTTTCACGGCGTTGAGCACGGCGCTGGAGGCGGCGTGCATCAGTTCAGAATTCTTGCCGACCATCGTCGTGTTGTCCGGCAGAAGGATGGCAGCGCCACAATACAGACCTCGGTTGCCCTTGCCCGTTGATTGAGCCTCCGCAGCCGCCTGCCTCGCCGGCTGGACCAGCGGGCGGTCCTCCGGCTTGACGCCCAGTTGATCCATCAGGCGCTCGCAGCGGTGGACGGCTTCTTTTTCTGACAACCCCATGGTGTACTCGCAACTGTAGCGGAAGTAGCGTCGGATGACCTCCTGCGTTGCCGCTCGGCGGCAGACTGCGTCGTTGGCGATGGCATACCCTGCGCGGTTTACGCCCATGTCGGTTGGCGAACGGTAGCAGGCCTCGGTTCCCATGATGCGCTGCAGAATCCGGCGCACGACAGGGAATATCTCGATGTCCCTGTTATAGTTGATGGCCACCTGGTTGTAGGCCTCGAGGTGGAATGGATCCACCTGGTTGATGTCGCCCAGATCTGCGGTGGCGGCCTCGTAGGCCACGTTGACAGGGTGATTCAGCGGCAGGTTCCAGATTGGGAACGTCTCGAACTTGGCATAGCCGGCGGGACGGCCGCGCTTGAACTGGTGGTATACCTGCGAGAGGCATGTGGCCATCTTGCCGCTTCCGGGGCCCGGTCCTGTTATGACCACGATCGGCTTGTCGGTCTCAATGAAGGGATTGGCGCCATAACCGTTATCGCTCACGATCGTTTCAGCGTCGTTTGGGTACCCGGGAGTGGGGCGGTGGAAATGTACGGCGTGCCCGTTGCGTTCAAGCCGTTTGGCGAACTGTTTTACAACCGGCTGGTCCGCGTAGCGCGTTATGATGACGCCGCCGACACTCAGGCCCCAGTCGCGAAGATCATCGATCAGCTTCAGCGCGTCGGCGTCGTAGGTGATACCGAAGTCGGCGCGCATCTTCTTGCGCTCGATGTCGCCGGCGAATATGCAGATCAGGATCTCGACCTGCTCCTTCATGCGCGACAAGAGCCGCATCTTCACATTCGGATCGAAGCCGGGAAGAATCCGCGCGGCGTGGTAGTCGAACAGGAGTTTGCCGCCGAACTCAAGGTACAACTTGTTTCCCAACTGCTTGCATCGTTCGAGGATGCAGTTGGCCTGTTCTTCGAGGTATTTCTCGTTATCGAACCCGATTTCGCCCATGGTGTCCCCCGCCCGGCTGGTTTCCGCCGATCAAAGGGGAGTATACTCCCTTTTCGCGACGCGGATAATGTTCATCCCCTGGCGAAACAGACTCACTCTTTTACTGGGAAGGCGGACATTTCCTTGGTCAGCTTGCTGCCGCCGCTGAGCGGCTTGCAGTAGGCGATCTTCTCCTTCACTTCTGTGACCTCTATCTGGCCCGCCTTCTTCATCTCGACATCCAACACCTCGCCGGTATCATCGTCTACCAGTTCCTCGGTGGTGCCGACATCGAACTTGCTTCCGACTTCAATGCCCTCGCGGCTGCCCCGATTTATGATGATCTTCTCGCCGGAAACCGACAAGATCGAGGCTTCCCAAGGGAGTTTGTCCAGTTGCTTGATAAGGAACTGAAGCGCCTGACCGCAGGCGTCCTCGCACGCTTTGCCGACATTGTCCTTCTTGTAAGCATCGACGTCGCCCGTAAGCCCGCCGAGTTTCGACCCACTGTAGCCGAATGACAAGCCTTTGCGACCGGACTGCCCGACCACCTTCGTGGATGCCTTGACCTGCCCGGTGCTCGTGTCCATCAGGTATATGGTGATGTTGATTTCCGCTTTGCCGCCGGAACCGCCAAGGCTGATCCCCTTGAAGTTCAGCCGGCCACCCCCTCCGCCTGTATCGTTGGCGACGTGGGTGATCGAACCGCGGACGAGAAGTTGCGCAGGAGTCAGGCGCCCGACCTTGGCGGTCTTCTTTCCGCCAGCCGTCCGTCCGGAGGCCCCGAGGTCCTGTTCGGCCATTGCTTCCTTGCGCATCTCGCCGTCGGCAAGCACGATGAACCATCCCGATTGCTGCAGGGAGTCCGTAAAGATGGTCTTGAAGCCGTCCCCGATGTCCCACGAATGACTCCAGTTTGCTTCGTTCTTAAACTCGGCGACCGATACGGAATACCGCAGGTTACCCTTGGGCTTCGGAATGTCACTGTCCGCGCAGAATCCGATAGACTGACCCAGAACGAGACCAACAGTTGCGGTAGCCAGAAGACGACGATACATTGCGCACCTCCCTTGTATTGCTGAGGAGGGTACTCCAAAGCCCGCTCTGCGAAAAGACATTTTCGCATGTCCCCCAAGTGATGCAGGAGTACATAGGGTGGGTGCATAACTGGTAACAGTTCCGGTGTCGTGCGCTGGGTGTCACCACCGCGTCACCGGGTCGAAGAAGCTGCCGGCGACACGCCGGCTACTAGTGTGGAAGGCGCTCTTTTGCAGTAGCCGCCGTGTCGGCGGCGTCGGCTTCTTGGCGGTCCAGAGCACGGCAGAGGACTGCCGTGGCTACAAAGAGGAGCAAAGCCACTGTAGTGCCGGCACTCTGTGCCGGGTCCGGTCTTCTTCCCTTCGTTTTCTTAAGCTTTGTTGTGAGCTTTGTTGTGAGCTTTGTCGATTGGTGTTCAAAACATCCGGAAGAAGAGCATCGAGGACGCCGATGAAGGACGACAATGGTCCCCCGGAGGGTATGGCTTTGCGAGCAAATCTCATTGAGAAGAGGCGGCTGGTCCTTGTGCTCGTGGCGAGGTGAAGTGCGAGAGCATGTCTCTGAGGCGCTGGTAGGGGAAGTAGGTCAGATAGCGCAGGCCGCCAACCGTAGAGACGTGTTTGATCTTCTGGCGCATGTCGGCGAGCAGTTCCGAAATGACGATGTCTTCTTCGACTTCGCCCTGTTCACGGACGGCGACAAGCCATTGCAGGGAGCCAAGTCCAAGAAGGAAGGCGGCGACGAAGAGGAAGTCGAAGCCCTGAAGGTGGACGGCAGGGAGGCTCACATGGTGTGTCGCGCTGGTCCAGGAGATGGTCAGTTGCATCTGCTTGTCGGCGAACCAATCGGCCACGGCGCCGGCCAGAAGCGGGGCGATGGTGGCGGCCACGCCGCTGACGACGCCGTTGAGGGCAAGGTAGGAAGTCGCTCGACCGTATGGGGCGAGTTTCAGTGCTATGTTGCCGGCGCTGATGGCAACACCGGCCGTGGCCATGCCCGCGAGAACGTGGATCATGACGACCAGCGGAATGGTCAGGAAGTGCCGTTCCGGCAGGAGCGTAAATGGCCACAACACGATCGAGATCAGGAATAAGAACCCCGACACGCCCAACACCGGCTTGTTGGTGTACTTGTCGGCGAGTCGTCCCCATACGCGCAGGAAGATCACATTGGCGGCCTGGCTTAGAACGGTGAGCCCTATGACCCAGGCCATGCTCATCTCCAGCCGCTTGAGGAGATAGACGGTGAAGAAAGGTGCGGCGAGGTTGATGGCGAAGTTCCACGAGCCAAGGAACACTATCAGCCGGCGGAAGTTGGCGTCCCGTAACGGCTCCGCCAGCAGGGCGAGGAGCCCCCTGGACCTGCTCGTGTCCATGGCGGGTTCGGGTATCCGCGTGAGGACGGCTGCACCGACGATACCGCATAGGACGCCGACGCCAAGAATGGCCGCGTAGGCGATCTTCGGGTCGGCCAAGCGGTCTGTGTAGTGGTCAAGGCCGAAGGCGGCCAGAAGACTGAGGGCCGCGCCCGCCGCCGTTGCCACGGCCATGCGGCGCGCGAAATAGGACCCCATGACACGCTGCGGGACAAAGTCGCGCATCCATGAGGTCCATGCGCAACCCGCTATGGCCCCCAGAGCGTTGTACATGATCAGTCCGAACAGGAAGATCCCCATGGCTGTGCGTCCGGAAGCCAGCCACGGCGCTGCTGCGGCCAGGATCAGAAACATCCGGCCGGCTCCGGCCGTCACCACCGTCGTGGCCTTGCGAGACCTTGTTCGCTCGATGATGTAGATGGCGGGGATCTGCAACAACTGGCAGACCGGACCGATGGCGGCGAGGGCGCCGATGACGAAGTTGGAGGCGCCCATAAGGAGCGCGTACTGTACGAGAAAGGCCCCGCCAAACAGAACCGCCATGATCTGTGAACACGTGCCGTCAATAATCGAGAGACGCAGGCCGTGGGTGCGTTCAACGCCTTGGATATCCTGCTTCGAACTCAGCCATGACATGTATGAATCCTCCCCGTCGCACCGACAGATGGCTTTACCCCTTCTGGCTTACCCCCGCTCCGCTGAAGGTTGCCATCTGGTTGTAGATCTTCACCGATGCTTCGACGATGGACATTGCGAGAGCCGCGCCGGTGCCTTCACCCAGGCGCATGTCGAGGTCCAGCACCGGTCGCGCTTTAAGGGCCTGCAGGATCACGCGATGCCCGCGTTCCTGGGAAAGATGACTGAAGACGATATAGTCACGGGCATTGGGGCACATGGCGCACGCGGCCACAGCGCCTGCAGTTGAGATGAACCCATCCACCACCACGGGCATACGATTGGCGGCGCCGCCCAACACCAAGCCCGCAATACCGGCAATCTCGAATCCGCCGAGTGCAGCCAGAGTCTCGACGGGGTTGCCAAGCCGGGCGCGATTTACGGCCAGCGCACGCTTGATGACCTGGATTTTGTTAGCAAGCCTCTGATCGTCAATGCCTGTGCCGCGGCCCGTAATGTCCTCGACGGGACAGCTCAGATAGGCGGCCAGGAGCGCTGTCGCCGGAGTCGTGTTGGCGATGCCCATGTCTCCCGTGCCGAGCATAGTGACGCCATCCACGGCCGCTGTTTCGGCCAGCTCGATACCCGAGGCCAACGCCGTCTCGACTTCCGCGAGGGTCATGGCGGGCCCAACCGCGATATTGTCTGTGCCGCCCCGAATACTGAGGCGACACAAACCGGGGGCGTTCTCCAGTGTGGACGCGACCCCCATGTCGACTACGACCAATTCGGCGTTCACATGGCGAGTCAGCACGTTGATCGCAGCTCCGCCAGCAAGCATGTTGAACACCATCTGCGGCGTCACTTCCTTGGGATAGGCGGACACCCCCTCGTCCGACACTCCGTGGTCACCGGCGAGACAACAGATGCGCTTGGCCCCAAGCTTCGGCTGGTGAGTGCCTTGAATCAGACAGTACTGCAGTGCCAGTTCCTCCAGCCGCCCAAGGCTGCCTTGCGGCTTGGTCAAGTCATCCAGGTGCGCGCACACCTTAGGTTCCAAGGCGCGGTCCAGAGGACGGATAGCCTCAATAGCATGCTCGTACTTCTTCGTCATTTCACACCCCTTGATTGCACTCTCCATGGCGTGGCCCTCCGCCCTGCGCGGCAGGGGCCAGAGATATCACCCACGGCGTACGCGGAGAGTACCAGAGGCGCGGCGGCAGCATCAAGTCGGCACCAGCCACTCGCACTATGGCCATGTGCGTCCTGTGTTTACGGCTCGCTCGGAGAGCTCGCCCCACCTGGGGAACATACCAAGGCGGGCCACGCCCGTAACCGGAGTGTGTGGGTGTGGGAGTCTGTGAGTGTCGGTCCTGATATTCGCTTCCACATACTCACGCACTCACATACTCACATGCGACCTCGCTCTAGAAAGATGCGATGCCTTGCGTCACGTGTCTCGCTGGGTAGGGCGAGCTCTCCGAGCGAGCCGCTGTCTTAAGGCCGTCCGCAATGGGTCCCGCCGGTGGCACAGCGCTTAGGCGAGGATTTGGCTTGCTGCAGGTGACTTGACAGTGTGTGCGGTGATGAGAGAGAGTGCTAAGCGTGACATGGCCGCGGCTGATGCGGCAGATCCAAGCAGTGGCGTCTGATTCCCGGATGTGATGCAGGGGACCCTGATCCAGGAGGTAATCTATGTTGGAGATCCGAACATTCAAGCGAAGCGATATTCAGGCGGCGCTGGGGCTTTGCGGACAGGTCAACTGGAACCATGTGGCGGCGGACTGGGAGCGATGCCTGACCCTGAATCCGGAAGCGTGCCTCGGCGGGTTCGAAGGTGGGGAGTTGAAAGCAACCTGCACGCTGACGCCATTCGGGACGGTCGGTTGGGTGGGTACTTTTCTGGTGGATCAGGCCTTGCGAGGCAAGGGATACGGGAAGGTGATATTCGATGCAGTATTGGAAGTAGCCCGCCGGCAGGGGATCGAATGCCTAGGCCTGGATTCCTCGGATGCCGGCAGACCCATCTATCGCAAGCATGGGTTTCAGATGAGCGCCATGGGCGTCGAGCTCTGGACAGGCCCCGTCGCCGGTTGCGTCTATGCAGAGCCGGATGCACGGGCCATGCAGAGCGCGGATTGGGACAGTGTGCTGGCTCTTGATCAGGCTTGCGTTCAACTGTCCCGCGAGCGGCAACTCCGAGTGCTTGCCGGTGAGTTGGGCGCTTCGACGCGCGCAATTGTCGAGAATGGAAAATTGTGTGGGTTCGGGTTTTCCCGTCCTGGGCGGCTGACCGGCGCCATCGGTCCGGTTGTTGCGCGTGATGCCAGTTGCGCGTGTCGGATCGTAGCGGCTCTAATGGCCGACCGACGACGCCTGGATGGAGAGAAGGCCGTCGGGCTGGCAATTCCGGACAACACAGGCCTCAAAGAGAGGCTGATCGAAAGCGGTTTCCAGATGCGCCGCCGCAACATCCGCATGTTCCATCCGCAGCCCTGCGATGTCCTGGCCGGTCCTTCCGTATTCGTGTCCACCGGTTTGGGGATGGGGTAGCCCAGCAATTCCTCTCCATCGGCGCAAACTCTTCTCTTCCTGCCACCGACAAGGCCCGGCTCTACTCCGAGTTGCGCCACCGCACCGTGACATCTCCGAGGCGCGCCGTGTCACCCCGCACCAGCAGCTTCCGTGTTTCGCCGGGCAGCAGATCGAAGAAGTTGTCGTCCGGATCCAAGCCCTGAGGCAGCAACAGATTCACGAAATGCGCGAACGCGTCCGTGCTCAATTCCAGCATGGCCTGGTTGGACTCCCTGCCCGCCACGCGCAGGGTTACCTTTGCAGGTGACATTTTTACAGACTTTAAGTTCATGAAGAAGAACGTGTTCTGGCTAAGCACGGTGCCGTCTACTTTCAGCCGGGCGACGTAGAAGTCGCCGCTGCGCATCAGGGTCATTCGTTCCATGGCGCAACGCACGGATGTGTTAGCCGGAATCTTCACGGGCTGTGAACTGCTTGTGCGGACCTTGCCTTCGAACGAGATCAGTTGCATCTCCAGGACCCCGCGCACGGGCGCTCGGGTGTCGTTGACAATCCACGTAGACACTCCGCATTCCTCTTCCTTGATGGACACTAGAACCGGTGCGGACGCCCGTCTTACGTAGTAGTAGGCCGCCTTCTTGCGCATATAGTAGTCCACCACGGACCAACCGATCTCGCCCCAGGCATCCGGGAACATCCAGAACATGCTTCCGCCGCAGTTGAACTTGCGTCGCCGCGCCTGTTCCGTCGCAGTCTTGAGTGCTTCGGCCTGCAAAAGCTGCGAGGCATCCACGAGTTGCTGCAGTGACATGGCTGCCGCATCGCCAGCCAGCAGGTCTATGGCCGCCAGGACCTTGATCCTGCCTTTCTGTCCTTTCTCCATGAAACCGTGGCGATTGGTGTGGAAGCGGAAGCCTTCGGAGTCAATTGTGCGCTGGTTTTCTGGCAGGTAGTCATGGATGGTCTCCAGCGCCGGCATTCCGAAATACCCGAACTCCGAGTTGAAAGTGCAATGTGCGCGCCGGTAATTGCGGTAGTCAATCGTGTCGTTACCGCCGGTGGCAATGCTGATTGCCCACCAATGTTGATCGCCCTGGTCCTCGTCGTTGACGTCCACACCGCCGAATGGGCTCGTCGGTCTATACGGCCGGTCCGGATCCAGGGTTTTCATCAGTCCGGGAATCAGCTCATGCTCAAGAACAGCGCTGGTATTGGCTTCGCATCCGGGATACCAATTGCTGTCGAAAGCCCAGTCGGATTCATTGCTGCCGCACCATAGTGCGATCGAAGGATGATTGCGCAGCCGCGGCACCGCCACCTTGATTTCGTCGGCAATCTGCTGCCGGAAGCCGTCGTCATCGCCGGGGTAGATGAAGCAGGCCATCATGAAGTCATGCCACAGCAGGATGCCGTTAGCATCGCAGAAGTCGTAGAAATCGTCTTCTTCAAAGATGCCGCCACCCCAGACGCGCAGCATGTTGATATTTGCGTCCCGGATCAACGTCAGCAGTTGCTCTCGCCGCTCCGGAGTAATGCGCGGCAGGATGCAATCGGACGGCGCCCAGTTGGCGCCGTTGATGAAGCACTTCTCGCCATTGACCAAAAACGTGAAAGTCTTCCCCCCTGGGACGTCCTTAAGCGGATCCTGCGTGAGCGAAATCTCCCGGATGCCAAAGCGCGTGGTTCTTGAAACGCTGCAAGCGTCGCCGCAGGAAAGAAGCGTCTCCAGCGTGTAGAGATGTGGTTTGCCCAGAGGCCGCGGCCACCACAGTCGCGGTCGGGCAACCTCAAACGCTGTCTCGACGCATTTCCGTCCGGGCGCAACGGCAGCCAGTGCCAGTGTCTGTGCGCCAACGCCGGGAATCGTACACGTCCACGTAGCGTCTGCTGGCGTGCCCGACACATTCTCCACCTCTGCCGCCACGGTAACGACTGCCTTACCCTTGCCGGCAAGCCGGGTGCGTACCCACACGTCGCGCAGCACCACGGGATCCAGGATTTCCAGTCGGATCGGACGCCAGATGCCGCAGTTGACCAGCCTTGGAGCCCAGTCCCAGCCGAAAGTAAACGCCGGTTTGCGCAGCCACTTGCTCTCGGGTGCGCCGTCGCCGATGCCGTACTTGGCGAGCGGCTTCCGTTTGGCGTCCGCCACGCCGGTGTCGAGGCGTATGACCAGTTCGTTGTCACCCCGACGCAACGCACGGGTTACATCAAACCGGTGAGCAACAAAGGCGTTGGCCGATCGACCTATCTCTATGCCGTTGAGCCACAACACAGCGTTCAGATCAAGCCCCTCACAGACCAGCTCGGATCGCGCGCCGAAGGCGCCGTTATACGCGAAGCGCCGCCGGAACCACCAGAATCGCTCTTCAACCCAGGCGCAAGCGGAAGCGTTGCGGTCGTACAACGGCTCCTCGATGCGACCATGGCGCAACAGGTCCAGATGCACCTCGCCTGGTACCATGGCCTCGATGGCCGCGCTCCAGGCCGATGCGGTGGGGCAAGCCCCGTCTGCGGATAGAGGGGTTTCCAACAGGTTCCAGCTGCCGTTCAGTTCTATGGTTTGCATATGGTAAGCTTCTCTTTCCTACCGGCACCGCGGTGCGGTGGGGGGCAGAAATGTTGCACAAAAAGGGATTTGCTGTCCAGACGGGAAACGCCTTTTGATCCTCGGCCAGGGAAGGTAGGACTCCTTTGGCGGCCCGTGTGCGTTCTTTGTTTGCGGCTCGCTCGGAGAGCTCGCCCCACCTGAAGAACGTATACAGCAGGGAGGAATCCGTTTCTTCTGTAGTAGCCGCCGTGTCGGCGGCGTCTGCCTCTTGCCAGGCAAGATGAGTGGCGACATTTGCGCTAACGTCTCCATCAACTTGTCGAATGGCTTGTTGAATTTCGCAACGCCTTCGTCTTCCAGTTGCTGAGTCACCTTGTCGATGTTGATCCCCAGTTCCGGCAATCGCTTCAGTATCCGCGCCGCATCGGCGATATTGTTTTCGAGGCGGGCTTGCGGGTCCCCGTGGTCGCGGTAGGCGTCGAGGGTTTCGACCGGAGCCGTGTTGACCGTGTCCGGTCCGATGAGGGCCTCGACGTATTTGACGTCGCTGTGATCCGGGTTCTTGGCGCCGGTGCTGGCCCAGAGCAACCGCTGGACGCGAGCGCCCTGCGCGGCCAGACTCTTGAACCGGTCGCTGCCGAAGATCTCCTTGTAGATCTGGTAGGCCATCTTCGCGCTGGCGAGCGCTACTTGCCCAAGCGCCTCTTTCGCGACGTCTGCCGTTCTGCCGCCTTGAGCGACGATGGGTTGCAGCAGCGGGTCCACCAGCGCATCCATGCGGCTCACAAAGAAACTGGCCACCGATGCCACATGCTTTACAGCCTTCCCTTGACTCGACCGCGCTTCGATGCCGGCGATGTAGGCTTCCGCCACCTGCCGGTAACGAGGCAACCCAAAGAGCAATGTCACGTTGACGTTGATGCCTTCGCCAATTAGTTGCCGGATGGCGGGCAACCCTTCGACCGTGGCCGGGACTTTGATGAAGACGTTGGGCCGGTTCAGGGCGCCCCACAACCGGCGGGCTTCCTGCAGCGTGCCGTTGGTGTCATGCGCCAGGTGAGGATTGACCTCCAGGCTGACGTAGCCGTCTTTACCGTCTGTCCTGTCGTAGAGGGGCCGGAACTCGTCGGCAGCGCTTTGCACATCACGCTGGGTGATATCTCCGCATTTGTGAGTTTTAGTAGAGTGCGTGCGCGCCAGCATTCACCAAGGGATAGACCATGATCGATTTCACAAAACAGGGCGATCAATTGCTTATGCGTTATGTGCCTGATATGGGCAATGATAACTGGCTGGTTGAGCGCTTGGAATCAGACGATGATACTCCGTTGTCAGGCCAGACTTTGTTTGTTCGCCGGGAAATCTTGCGTAATCCGCTCTGAACCGGACACCCAATCAGGGATCATTCCGGACACTGAATCCGGGATGAAAGCGGACATCGAATCCGGGACCTAACCGGACAGTGAATCCGGGATGATATAGCCAGTACTGTGAGCTGTACCGGCGTTGGGCCAAGATGATCGACGTCTGCCTACGGCAGGTCTATCCGGCTGGCGAGCGGCTGTTCGTGGATTACGCTGGCATGACCATGCGGGTGACCGAACACATCACCGCCCTGCCGTTGCGGGAGATCGACCGGATCGACCTGAAGTCCTCCTCATGAACCAAAGCCGGCCATCGGTATCAATGTTCGCAAGGCTCGGCAGGCATCAGGAGGTGACCGATGGCCCTTCTGAATCGTTTCCACCTAGTTGGATGTGATGGATGTTCCCCACGCTGACATTGGACGCAATTTCGTAGGGGGAATCGACTGGTGCCGCGATCCAGGCTGCATCGGGCTTGATGTCGGAAATCAACTGATGGAATCCGCGCGACATGTGCGGAGCCTTTGTCAACTTGCATTCAATCAACACCGTTCTCGCGCCTCGTTCCAGTACCAGATCGACTTCCGCATCATTGGATGTCCGCAGGTATGAAGCTTTCCATCGAGGGTTTGCCGCAATCAGGTTCTCCAGGACGAAGCCCTCCCAGGATGCCCCGTTCACGGGGTTCGCCATGATATCGTCAACCGTTTCGATATCCCGCAAGGCATGCAGCAGACCGGTGTCACGAATGTAGAGTTTGGGTGATTTGATGAGACGTTTCTTCATGTTGGATTCCATGGGCGGAAGGAGACGGATCATGTAGGTCTGTTCAAGGATCGAGAGATATTTGCGCAATGTGGGGACGGAGATATCCGCCGCCGCCGCCGCCTTGCTGTGGTTCATGGACTGCCCATGATAGTGGGCCAGTATCCGCCAGAGCCGTTCCATCACGGCGGTGGGAATGGCAAAGCCCAGTGCCGGGATATCCCGCTCCAGAAAGGTTCGGATAAAATCCTCGCGCCATGCGAAGCTGTCTTCATCGTTCTTGGCAAGCAGGCTGTCGGGGAACCCGCCCCGATTCCAGATATCCTGCCAGGGATGGATCGTCATCACTTCATCATGGCGTAACGGGGTCAATTCGACAAAGGCGATACGTCCTGCAAGCGTCTCGGTGGACTGCCGCAGCAGGTCGCGCGATGCCGAGCCGAGAATAAGCATTCGACCGGGGCGCCGGTCGCGGTCAATCTCAACACGGATGGCTGGGAACAGATCTGGAACCAACTGGATCTCATCCAGGCAGATCAAGTGTTTCCGGTGATGCTCCAGAAAGATCTCCGGCTCGTTGAGCTTGTTGCGATCCGCCCGGTCCTGAAGATCAAGATAGACCCGGTCAATCGCCCGGGCAGCCAGGAATGTCCTGGTCAGCGTGGATTTGCCGCATTGCCGCGGACCAAGAATGGCCACAACCGGGGACCGGCTTAATGCGCGCTCAACATCGGACTCCGCTTTGCGTTTGATATAACCATGCATATAGGAAACCGTGGTTATTCTATTGCATGGATATAATGCAAAAGGCGGTGGTGGATGTCAAGTCGCACTGCTCGACCTTGATCCTCGGCTAGGGAAGGCAGGAATCCTTTGGCGGCCCCGTGTGCGTCCTGTGTTTACGGCTCGCTCGGAGAGCTCGCCCTACCTGGGGAACATATACAGACTGTATGTCTCGCTTGGTAGGGCGAGCTCTCCGAGCGAGCCGCTGCCGCAAGGCCGTCTGCAATGGGTCCCGCCGGTGGCAAGCGCCCGAGGATTTGGGCTCGAACCGGTCTACGCCGGTTTGCTTTCCTTCGTCGTACCCCACCTCCAGTTTCGGATTTCCGGCATGTCCACACCGTGCTTGTTGATGTATCGCTTATGCTCGCTGAGCTTTTCTGTCATCAGCTCATTCAGCATTGCGCCTCGATGTCCAAGCGAGCCAACCCGATAAATCACGTCCTGCACCAGGTGGAAGCGGTCCAGGTCATTCAGCACGGTCATGTCGAAGTAGGTGGTGATTGTGCCTTCTTCCTTGTAGCCGCGCACATGGAGCTGTCCGTGGTTCGTGCGGCGATAGGTCAACCGGTGAATCAGCCACGGGTAGCCGTGAAACGCGAAGAGGATCGGCTTGTCCCTGGTGAACAGGGCATCGAAGTCCGGATCGCTCAGCCCGTGCGGGTGTTCGATTTCCGGCTGCAGTTTCATCAGGTCCACAATGTTGATCACGCGAATCTTCAGCTCGGGCAAGTGGTTCCGAAGTATGGAAACGGCGGCTAGCGTTTCCAGCGTGGGTACGTCACCGCAACAGGCCATCACGATGTCCGGTTCGGTTGCTTGGTCGCAACCAGCCCATTCCCAGATGCCTATCCCTTTTGTGCAGTGTTCTACGGCCGCCGTCATGGATAACCATTGCGGCGCCTGGTATTTGCCGGCGATCACCACGTTGACGTAGTGGCGGCTCCTGAGGCAATGGTCCCACACCGACAGCAGGCAGTTGGCGTCGGGCGGCAGGTACACGCGCACGATGGACGCCTTCTTGTTGACCACATGGTCAATGAAGCCGGGGTCCTGATGGGTGAAGCCGTTATGGGCCTGCTGCCAGACATGCGAAGCGAGCAGGTAGTTCAGCGAGGCGATCTTGCGACGCCATGGAAGCTCCGCACTGACCTTCAGCCACTTGGCATGCTGGTTGAACATCGAATCGATGATGTGGATGAACGCCTCGTAGCAGTTGAAAAGGCCATGCCGCCCGGTGAGCAGATAGCCTTCGAGCCAGCCTTCACACTGATGCTCGCTCAGCATTTCCATCACGCGGCCGTCGGTTGCCAGAAACTCATCATGGTCTTTTGTGCGGGCTTCCCACTGCCGGTCGGTGACCTCGAACACGGCACTCAACCGGTTGGATAGCGTTTCGTCTGGGCCGAATATGCGGAAGTTGCGTTGCCTGCTGTTGAGGCTCACAACCTCGCGAAGAAACTCGCCCAGTTCGTGAGTGTCGGCCGCCTGAACGGCGCCCGGCGATGGGACATCCACCGCATAGTCGCGGAAGTCGGGCATGATCAGGTCGTGCAACAGCAGACCGCCGTTCGCGTGCGGATTCGCCCCCATCCGGCGGTCGCCCTTTGGCGCGAGATCGGCCAGTTCCGGGATGAGACGCCCGCTCCTGTCGAAGAGTTCTTCCGGCCGGTAGCTCTGCATCCAGTCTTCCAGAAGCTTGAGATGACCGGGGTGCTCCGCATCCACCACGACGGGAATCTGGTGCGCCCGGAAGGTGCCTTCGTTCTTCACGCCATCGACTTCCTTCGGTCCCGTCCATCCCTTGGGGGATCGGAGAACGATCATTGGCCAACGCGGGCGGTCGGCGGCCCCGTGTTCCCGTGCATAGCTTTGAATCTGGCGGATTTCCATAACGGCTTTGTCCAGGACTTCAGCCATACGTTGGTGCATGGTTTCCGGATCGTCACCTTCCACAAAGTAGGGTGTCCAGCCATAGCCTCGGAACAGTTGATCCAGCTCTTCCGGTTCGATGCGCGCCAGCACGGCCGGATTGGCGATCTTGTAGCCGTTGAGATGCAGGATCGGCAGCACGGCGCCATCAGTGATCGGGTTGAGGAACTTGTTGGAGTGCCATGCCGTGGCCAGGGGGCCGGTCTCGGCTTCGCCGTCCCCGACGACGCAGGCGACGATCAGTTCCGGATTATCGAACGCGGCGCCGAAGGCATGGCTCAGCGAATAGCCGAGTTCGCCGCCCTCGTGAATCGAGCCCGGACACTCCGGCGAAACATGGCTGGGAATGCCGCCGGGGAAGGAGAACTGCTTGAACAGCTTCCGGAGTCCAGCTTCATCCTGGCTGATGTCGGGGTAGATCTCACTGTACGTGCCCTCCAAGTACGTGTTGCCCACCAGCGCGGGACCGCCGTGGCCGGGGCCGGAAATGTAGATCACATCCAGATCGTATTCCTTGATGACCCGGTTCAAGTGCACATAGATGAAATTCTGACCAGGCGTGGTGCCCCAATGGCCGAGCAGCATCGCTTTTACATGGGTTGGCTTCAGCGGCTCGCGCAGCAGCGGGTTGTCGCGCAGATAGAGTTGACCGACCGACAGATAATTCGCCGCGCGCCAGTAGGCGTTCATCTTGCGGAATAGCTCGGGCGTGAGCGTTGTTGCTCTCGTTGTCATGTTGCTCGCCACCTTTCTCTGATGGTATGGAGCTAAACCGCAGACAGAGTAAAGGAAGGATGGGGTATCAGACATGGGGTGTAACCCTACCGTGGCCCTAGGCAAGCCCCAAAAATCCTCGCTTAAGCGATGCGCCATGGGCGGGACCCCCATTGCGGACGGCATTGCGGCAGCGGCTCGCTCGGAGAGCTCGCCCTACCCAGCGAGACATACAGTCTGTATATGTTAACGCGGGCCTGGT
>CAZWPN010000047.1:0-23036 GCA_964635275.1 uncultured Victivallales bacterium
CGATAAGCCCGTTCTATCGGCCTTTTGTGACAAAACAGGAGGAAGTCAGGTTAAGCACGAAGTGATTCGCGTGTACAAGTGCGTGTACGCGTACGGCCAGAAGTCAGGCAGACCGCCCCCCCCTATCCTCTCCATCGGCGGTCCGATCCTCTCCATCGGCGTGAAAGGATTCTCTCTTCTTCCGGATTCTTACGCCGATAGGAACGCCGATAGAGAGGACCGAGTAGCCGCGGCGGGCCGGATGAACAGAAGGAACCAAAGAAAGAAAAGAAGACGCCACCGAGGCATCCCTACCGGTAGATTTCCCCGATGTCCTTGATGAAGGCGTCGAAAGTCAACGTCCAGATCGGGGTTCCACAGCGTTTTCATCCACACATACAGCGTGGGGGACGTAGTCGTCCACTCGCCCAGTGTCCAGCCATCGCTGCTTGACAGCCTCACACATGCGCTTGACGAACAGCCCCATGATCAACGACGTGCCGCCGCCTCTGGCGAACGTTTCCCGGCATGCGGCGCAATGACACTCCACCGCCGAGTCGCCCGGGAACACGGTCACACAGGCGGCCGTTACCCAACTGCAGTCGGACTTCTTGTCCCAAGTCCGTTCGCAACCGTCCAGGAGATAGTCCAGCGCCTGCTGCGAACTGTTCCGCATATCCCCTCAGACGGATTGAAGCAACCTCCGTCACTTCTCCAGAACGAATCGCGGATACAGCCTGTTCCGATCCGTTCGTCCGTCCCAGCCCGCAAGACCCGGGGCCAACTGGAGCCAGTAGCGGACGCCCTTGCCATCGTCATCATCCATGAAAACAACGTTCATTCCGAATTCCGCGCCCGGCTCAAAACCGAGAGCGGACAGCGGCAGGGACAGTTTGTAGGTCGTCTTCTTGTCGCTGTCCACACGCAACACGGAATATCGGGCAGTCCTGGCCAGGTTATTCGTGCCGCCTTCAGCCTTCTGGAGAACAACTCCCTCCGGGGTTCGCGCCAGGCCCAGGTTCCAGTGGACGTTCTTCGCGAAGATCCCCACTTGCATGACATCGCCGCTGAATATCGCCTCGGCGTTATCCGCGTTGTTGACGTGAGCGTCATCCTTCACGACAGCGGCAAGGTAGAGCGCGTTGCTGTCGCAACGCACGAACACCTTGGCGCCAAGGTCATCGAAGTCGGTCCAATGAGTGTCGCTCCTGTTGATCTCGCCCTTGGCGCGGCGTGTATCGGGGAAGAGGCTGTCCGGCCCGTCGAGCGAGAACACCGGCGCGCCCCACTCGTTCGTCGTCACGCCATGGCCATCCGCCCGCCCCACCTGAATCGGGGCATCGACGCGTGCGATCAGCCGCGCCGTGCTCGCCGGCCTGGCGGCCCGGTCACTCGCGGGTTGCAGAAGGAGCACGGATCCGTTGTTCATGTTGTGGTAGCGGCTGTCGTTGTACATGGGTTCAGCAGCAACATCGCCGTGTATAGGCACAAACGCGAGATACCCGTTGTAGAAGCTGATCGGAGCGGTCAGTTCACCTATGCCGGGCATCTTGGCATCCGGCTTGAATTTGCCGTCGTTCTGGACCGAGCCGGTCAGGATCTGCCGTTCGGCCGGCTTGCCGCTCGCCGCCTCGATCAGCAGCGGCTTCCCGCCGGACAGGCACAGCAATACCGGAACGGCCGGCACACCGACCGATGGCTGGACCACGCGGTTGGTCGAATCCGGCGGCTGCGGCGGAGGAGGCATCAGCGCGGGCACCGGATCGTACCGCAGGAATCGGGTGTCAAGCTGGGTCTGCCAGACCGGCTCGCCAGTGCCGCGGTTGAGCGCCGTCAGACGGCCGTCGCCGCAGCCGAACACGACCAGATCGGGAAGCACCACCGGGCACCGGCAGAACTCACTGCCCAGTTCCCTGGACCACAGATCCTTGCCGTCCGCGCTCCGGACCGCCCGTGCGATTCCCTTCTGATCGGCCAGATACACCACGCCGCCGTCTACCGCCGGCGTGGATTCCGTGTTCGGCGCCACGTTTGTGCTCCAGAGTTCCAGCCCGCTGACAGCCCGGACCGCATGCAGCCGGCCAGCGGTCGTGATCGCGTAAACGTTCGTCCCGTCCGATGCGACCGACCCATGCACTGGCCCCGACAGCTTCGTCTCGCCGAGGATGGCACCGCTGGCTATGTCCAGCGTATAGAGCTTGCCGGCGTCCGTCGCGGTAAACACGTCGAGCCCGATCGCAACAGGACTTCCCGTGAGCCGATCCCCAAGCACGGTGGACCAGAACGCCCGGCCGGAAGCCGGATCGATGCCGTACAACTTGCCGTCGGTGCCGGGTTTGAGCAACGCGCCGCCATACAGCGTCACGACCGGACCGAAGCCCATGCCGCCCGTGCGGAAAGATTCCTCCGTCGAATCCATCGAAGCCGCGTCCAGGGAATACCGCTGGTTGAATCCCAAGGCGCGCGACAGGTACAGATTCCTTTCTGAAATCATGACCTGCGACACCGGCGTCGCCCAGCGCGGCGGGATGCCAGGCGGAAGGTTCTTATCCGATCCGCCGACCGTCTTCACCGCGTATTCCGGCGCCAGCGCCATCCGCCGCCTGTCCACCCGGCTGAACCCGCCCATGTATGTGCTCTGCCCCGCCAGGTCCGACACCCCTTCCTGCTCCCCGCCGGACAGCGGCCCGTACACCTCGATCTCCGTGACCGTCCGCTGGTTCGGCAGCCCGTTGATCAGGGTCAGCCGCACCTCGTCCGCGCGCCGCGCTGGGAACTTGATCAGGCGGAACAGGCTCCGGTTGTTGCGCACGGCGGCCACCTGCACCACCTTCTTCTGCGCCACGTCCGACACCTGGACATCGAAGTTCGGCGCAACATTCGCCTCGTCGTAGGCATTGAAATAGACCGCCACCATCGAGACCCAGCGGGGATTCCGGATCCCCATCGAGATCTGCGTGTCGCCGCCGCCCAGATAAGACCAGTGCCACACGCTGCTGATGTCGTTGAGCCGGCCGTTTTGCAGGAAGGCGTCCACGATCAGGGCATCGGCGATCTGCTCCGGCCGCTGCGACAGGATGATGTTCGGAATCTGCTCGCGCAACACGCCCAGCGGATTGTACTCCTTCAGGAACAACGGATTCTTCAGGACGATCGGCTCGACATCGTACAACGGCGAATACAGCATGTGATTGACGCTTGGGAACCGGATGCGGCGCAGCGTTACGCCATCCACCAGCGCCTCGCCGCCCTGCCCCTGGAACCCCACCCGCAACGCCCTGGGATCGCCGCCGCTCTTGAAGGCAATCCGCGCGAAGGTCCAGTCCTTGCCGCACTCCAGCACGCGCACCACGCTGTCCGGATGCCGGTTCTCCGCCGCCACACCGGCCATCACCCTCACCGGTTTGTCCGGCAGCGCACGCCGGTGGAAAAACTCCAGCACCCAGGTAAAGTGATCCCCGATCAGACCCTCGAACGACTGCTGCACCAACGCACCACCGACCTTGAGGCAGCGCTTACTCTGGTAGCCGCCGTCCACATACGAGACACCTGCCGCCTTTGTCTCAGCATTCGTGTCACTCTGCCAACCGCCGTCTCCTTCGAAATCGCCGTTCACCAGCCGGCTGCGGTCGAGGGTCACCAGCTTGTCGAGTTCGCCGGGCTCATCCACCACCGGCTTGAACAGGTTCGCCGTGTAGTCCGGGATAGACGTATCAACGTTCGGGAACTGCGTATTCTGAAGGCTCTGGTTGTGCTGCCCCAGCGTCGCGGACCACAACAACTTGCCGCTCAAATCATAGCTCATGACCGCACCGCGGAGCCCGCCAACCATGAGTGCCTTGGAATCGGGGGTGAACTCCACCGAGAACCCCATCTCTGGCAGCCGGATCTGGCCCGTGCGCTTGCCCGTCGCCATTTCGTGAACGAAGGCGTTCCAGTACTCGTCGAGCAGGACCACGTGCGATCGGTCAGGACTGACCTGCACAAAGGTGGGAATGCACGGGAACGGGCCCATCCTTGAGACTTCCGTTTCGCCCTCTTTCGTCACGCGCACGAGGCGAAAGTCCTTGCCGTCGGGTACCAAGCCGCCCGCCACGCCCAGACTGATCGCCGTGCCCGCCGGGGCGGGCGGATCTTCGCTCACCACATCGAGATTGCCGTCCAGATGCGTGCCGCCAACCGTCGGACCGGGCGCGCCCTTTGGCCACGACAACGGACGCACGCCGGAATAGTATTCAGCCAGCTTCCGTACGCTCCTGGTGTCGGTCAGGTCACGGAGCACCAGCGTTTCATCCTCGAATTGCGCCACACGTGTGCCGTCGGGACTGCAAACGAACTCACCCAGCCCCCGGTGAGTCACGTTGCCATCCTCGTCGGACCGGGCTTCGCCCTGCCACTCGACCACGAGGTTGCCGTTCTCGTCCAGCGCGCGCATGGTCTTCAGCGTCGGCTCGTAGTACACGACCATCCGCTTGCCGGGCACGTAGGCATAGCGGAAGAGCTCCGCATACAAGGTTCCGCACCCCCCCGTGCCCAATCCGTGCTTCAACAGATCCGCGGTGTGACGTTCCCGGTAGAGCGGCCCCTTGACCGATATGCCAGGATCCATGGTAAGCCGCCCCTGGGAGATCAGCCTGCCGTCCAAGCCAACCTGATAGAGCCGGCTGCCGTAGCCGGTAAACACCACGACGCGATCCGCGTCCACGTCCAACCGGCAGGGGCCCATTTCCGGCAGGCGCCGGGAAAACCGCAGAGCACCCTTGGGGTCCAGCGAGTAGAGGTTGTCGCCATGTCCCCATGTGATGACGTAGACATTGTTCGAGGCATCAAACTTCATGTCGAGAACGTACTCGTTGTTGCCCATGAAATTGACGGCCGGCGTCCGGGCCACAGACTCCCGCCCTTCCTTTGCTTCCGGCTGGCTGTAAGAAGGCTTCGGGGCCGCCTCCGCTGCCGTGGGCTTTCCGGTCAGCGCGGGGTCTTCCAGGAGCCGGCTGACGGCGCGCTTTGTCCCCTCGCCGTCGTTCGCCACCACCAGCAGCGTATCGAAGTTCCAGTGCAGGCCGCGGGATGCCACTTGCAGTGTCGGCGGCGCCGCCAAACCCGCGGCGCCCACGGGACGCTCGGTCACGAACCCCTTGTCGATCAGCATGTTCAGCAGGGTCGAACCGTAGGCCGCGCTCAGGATGATCAACGGGCTGTCCACGACCGCGCGCGGCTCGATGACTCCTCCGTCCGACCCACCGTATCCGCCATGCCAGTGGTGGAATCCATCGGCATAAGGATCCGCGGTCATCTTGGGATCACCGGAAGCCACTCGCCACACCCGGTTCTCGGGCATCTGCGTGACCTTGATTCCCTTGGCGCCCAGCCCCGAAACCAGCCGGTCCACCTCGGCTTTCAATCCTTCCATGCCGCGCCCTACCACCAGCAACACCTGAGTGTTCGACTTAAGGAAGCGCGCGATTTCCGCGGGATAAGGCACATACGGTGCCGCGGCTTCCTCCAGGCGGAGCGACGGCTCCTGGCCGGCGGAAGCCCCGACCGGTATGCGGCAGGACTTGCCAGAGATGTTCTCCACCACTTCCAGTGACAACCCGCCATCCCGGCCGGATGTCAGCGGGATGTCCAGTTCGATCTCGCCGCTGGAGTTCAGCGCGCGGTAAATGGAATACAGCGCATTCCCCTTGCCGTCGAGAAGCCGGATGCGCGCAGGGAAAACCCCGGCGAGAGCCTTCCCGGATTCGCCGACCAGCGTCCCGCCCAGCCGTAGCGAAGTGCTCGTGCTGTCGCGTCTGGCCGCCACCCGCACGGCCCCGATCTTCTCGGGCAGGAACGCCGCCATAGCGCCCTGCACGCGGGTCATGTCCAACACCACAGTCCGCTCCTGGGCGTTCGTCGTCTTCCCGACCGGCAGCTCGGCCTGCGCCAGCAGATCGTAGGCGACTTCCCCTCGCCGGGCCGGAACCGTCAGCGGCATGCGCACCGGCTTGGACATCATATCCCTACACGTCTGACCATAGTCGGGATCGTCGTAGTTGGACATCAGGAGATACTGGATATCGCCACCGTCGCGCCAGTTGGGACCCATTGCGAACGGGCCGAGCGCCGCGGGCTCGACACCCCACTCCTTCATCTTCGGCCGCAGGTAATCGGTGCAGGCCTGGGAGAGGGTAAAGACCTTATCCAGCTCCGCGTCATAGCCCGCCACGTTGAAACCGGGGCCGAGGAAGAAATTCATCAGGTCGAAGTCCTGCATCTTCGTTACTTCCGGAATCCGAGCGTCGAGCGTGCTGTCCCGCTCCACGACAACCTTGCAACCTCGCTTGATCGCGGCGCGCAGTTGCTCCAGCGCGCCGTCGGTCAGTTCGCCGGGGAACCGGATGCCGGGCACGAAGACCACCTGGTATCCGTCCAGCGGCCTTTCCAGGTCGCCTTCGCGCAGGAACACCGCCGGATAACCCAGGCGCCAGCAGGAGACCCACAACTCCTCAAGCTGGTTGGCGGTCCGGATCGGCTTGAACTCGCTCATGGAAAGCTGGGCCAGCGTATTGACAATGCCGACCTTGAGATAGCCCGGCTTGGTGGCGCGCGAGTACACTTCCCCGAACGGAGCCATGACCTCCTTGTAGAGCAACCGCAGCGTCTCCTTTGTCTTGATCGTGTTCGGGTTCGGCGCATCCGCAAAGGTCTCGTGCATGTGGAACGTGGATATGCCGTCCGCGCCCTGTGACAGCATGGCGAACGCCATCTGGCGCTGCAACTGGCCGTCGGACAGCGATCGCGCGTCCGTGTTCATCGAGATGTTCGCCCAGACAAGCCGTTTGCCGCCGACGGGCGATTCGCGCAGGAGTTGAATCATGATCGGAGCATGCGTCCAATGGCCGATCGTGGGGCCATCGTGGTAGTGCTGGCTGGTGGCGATATCGAGGTTCGCGAAGACGTCGGGGTGATACCCGTTGTCGAAATCGGCCGCCGAGCAAATGGCGCCGTAGCCATTCTGCACGAACATGAAACTGCAATGGTAGGTGCCCATCCGCGCCCGCGGGAGCAGTTCGCGGCCGGCCGCGGCCAGACGAGTGTTAAAGTCGCCCCAGCCGTTCATCTCCCATTTCCGGAGTTCCAGGAATCGCGTCATGGCCGTGGAATCCAGCGGGACTGAATCCCTCTTGGACCGGGTCATGCTCGCGCCGATATCCGCGCGGATCGCGTTGGGTGTGATGTTCGTGAAGACCTGCCGGGCCCTCATCAGCCGCCACGACGGGAAGAAGTTGTCGTGCTTCTTCGGCACGCCGACCAGCCCGCGCTCGTAGGCTTCCTCGTACATGTACTGGCCATCGTACGCCGGCGAGTGGCGCATGGATGTCACTTCGCGCCGGATCCAGCGCTCACCGGCATTGATATACGGGTCGATATAGCGCGGAATCTCGTTGTCCCCCGCCCCATGCAGGACATCGCCATACTCCAGACCGTACCGCACGCAGGCGTTCAGGATCTGGTCCCGCCCCGACGGCAGGTAGATGGCGTCCGACGGCATCAGCCGCTCGTCGTTGTTCGCGATCACCGCCCGAATATCGCTCTGCCGATCATGGTGATCGTCGCCATAGGTATGGTAGTCGAATCGGTTGTATCCCATTTCCGCCAGAGACGCGATCGCCCGATCGATGTCAACCGGGTTCTCCCTGCGTTGCGACCCCAGAATCGCATAGGTTTCATGCGTGTATTTCGAACTCTTGATCATGCGGAACAGGCTCTCGCGCGGCGGCGCCATGTCGAACCGGAAGGGATAGCAGGCCACGCCCGGCGGCAGATCCGTCATCGCCAGCTCGTAGCGGCCCGGCGCGAGGCGTCGCGTCATGCTCTCGGGGATGTTCAGCGCGCGGATGTGCCACTTGCCGCCCGGATCATCCATCATCAGGCGATCCTCCCGTCCGTCGGGGTGCTTGAGAACCACCGTCCTGGTCCCCGCCTGCCGCGCGCTCCTGGACCGCAGCGCGGCCTGCAGGCGGATCGTCTCGCCCGGCACGAACGCGTCGCGCCCCTTGTTGCTGATGAAACACGCGGTCCCGTCCTGTTTCGGTTCGATCACGCAGCAGGCGAACTCAGCCGCAAGAGGCGATACGGTATCCCGCTCTTCGGGGCCGAACAGCATGACCCGGAACATGTAGAACCCGTAGGACGTGTCCGGCGTCTTGAACGTCAACTTGTCGCCTTCCCACGACTGCGCCTCGAGCGCCTTCCAGGTCCGGATCGTCGGGCGGGCCGGATCGTAAGGCGAGTACTCCATCGCCACTCGCGGGCGCGGCCCCTCTCCGGGCGCCGGCGGTGCGAACACGCCAGGGAAGACCAATTCAAGAATACGACGATTGACCCGCTGAAGCGCATCGTCACTAAGCGTCGCCATGCGCGCCGCCTCGGCGCGAAGCGCCTCATCCGCCTGGAGATCGGCCAGCGCCGCGGCGTTGAAGAACGTCGGATCGTTCAGGATCTCGTTCAAACGCATAAGAATGGGCGTCGCGTTCTGGGCCACCATGGCCGCGTTCGCGGCCCGCGGCGATGCCAGCCACCGGTTCACGGCTTCGACTTCGACGCGAGGCTCTGTCGGGAGCAGATACTTGCTGACACGCCGGACCTGCGCCGCCACCGGATCGCCTTTCGCCACCGGGGCGTTCGTCGTGGCCGCCCGCAGGGCCTCGACCAGCGGTACGGCGTTCCGGACGGCTTCCAGCTTCAGCGCCGCGCCGTTTTCCTTGAACTGCAACCGCACCACGGCGGGCATACCGCGCTCGAACGTGCAGATCCCGGATTCCAGCGCCATCATCCGCACAGACATTGGATCCCGCATGTTCTCCGCCACCATGAACTTGTTCGGGTACCGCTCAAGGTCACCGGACAATGTCAACGACATGTTCGTGGAAAGCCCGCCCGCGGTCGCGCGGAATACCGGATCGCCCTGTGCGGGCCCAACCCGGATACGTGCGGGGGTGGCCTCCGTCCTCGGAACCTGAATGCCTCCGAACCCAGCTCCCAGCCCGGTCCGGGTGCGTGCCCAGGCGTAGTACGACAGATACGAGAGCAGGATCCGAGAGCCATCGGACTTGGCGGCCGGGACCGGCGGCCCATGAAACTCCACCTGGCCGCCCGGCTGCACGCGGAACGTTTGCCCGCCAGGCTGCAGGACATACGCCTGCGCATTGGTATTGGCGGGCAGGTACACGCGCAGCGGACAGAACTTGCGGAAGTACCAAAGCATGTTCTTCAGGCCCGCATCCTTGTCCTTGGACTTGGGGTCCGGCTTGAAGTCCTGCAGCACCTCGTACACGTTCAACTCGCGACCCAGCAGGCGGGTCTCCGGCGGCCCCGACTTGTCGCCGTCCACGCTCGCGATCTCGATCCTGTAGGTCTTGAGCGTGACCGTCCGGCCCTCGATACTGATATCGGGGTCCGATGACGAGAGCGTGCCGTCCTTCTCGATCCGGAACACGTGCCGGCCTGGATCAATCACATGATCGCCCGGGGCCAGTTTGCCGGGCTCGAACTCCAGTTGTGCCGTCCGCCGCGTGAAGACACCCCTGTAGTACCGCTCGAAGGTGTTCGTCCCGTCCACACGCGCGTTCGCCACCCACAGCGTCGCGTCCTCGCCCATCGGCGGGGTCTGATGAGAGGAGGGGGCACCTGTATTACGGGCGGGGTCCTCCACCGCGGACAGCGACTCGAGGTCGCTGATCAGGCGGTCTGGCATATCCGCCGCAACCATCCTTACGACAATGTTGGACCGCGATGCGTCCTGCGCGGCAGCCGCCCCGGTGAACAGCGGCAGCACTATTGCCACAGTCGCAAACACCAGCATTCGCTTCGTCATAGTCGTTCCTGTTTCGTCCTGACTTCCTTTTGACACATTTGACCGGATGAATGCCCAATATCCAACAAGGAATGTCCAACCCAGGAAGGCCGGAGCGGCCGTTACGCCTCCCAACCTATGGACATGTCAACCTATGGCCGGACGGGACCCCTGACACCTTAAACCTGAAACCTCCTAGTGCGTCAGCGTGTACAACAACCAATTGATCGAGAACCGGTATACCTTGTCCCGGACCTCGAATCCGCCTTCACCCGTATAGCCATGCGCGCCTTCTCCCATCGGGTTCAGGAGCGTCGGCGGCGTGGAGATTTCCCAGAAGCATCCGTAATCGTTCGGGCAGAAGATGATCGCCGGGCGCCCCCTCACATACGCCGCCTGGAGCGGCCGGCAGAACTGCTCCTTGCCGACTTGGGGCACGCCGTCAAAAGGGTAGACCATATTGTACAAATCGAAGAATTCCGGCGTCTCCCGCAGCATGAGCTTCATCTCCGAGCCGGGTGCGACCCGCTGAACATTCTGAGGCACAGAATCCATAAAGGAGCCGCACCCCGTGCAGTCGTCGAGCCACAACGTTCCGCCGCGCTCCAGGTACTTCTTCAGGTTCTGAACCTCCTCGTCCGTGAAGCTGAACGGGAAGTGGCTCGTGAAGTAGATGACGGGATAGTTGAAGATCTCCTCGCTCGTGATCTCCAGCCCCGCATTGTCAACGTAGCTGGGAAACTCGTTATCCGTGCGCAACCCGAGCTGGTAGAACAGGTACGGCAGCGCCGTGGGGTCGTTACCCCAGTCGGAATGGCACTTCGGAATGAGCCGGCGGATGGTCACCTTGCCGCGCCGGTCGATCTCGTCGTCCCGCTTGGCCTTCTTGGAACTGCTGGTGAACTCCTTGACCTCCTTGCGTGTCCCCTTCTGCAGCCAGCCGCCATCGGCCGCCGCCATGGCAGACGGCGCAGCAAACAGGATCGCCGCAAACAAGGCCGCAGGAAGGCCCATTCGCACAAAGATCCAAGTTCCGGTTTTCATAACCTCGTCTCCCTTACAAACATCCAACACGCAACAGACAACATGCAATAGGCAAGGCCGGAGATTCAGACGCTCCCGGACTTGAATGTTGCGTGTTGTGTGTTGAATGTTGCGTGTTTCCCAATCATTCGCCTACTTCTGCCCTTCCTTCACCGTCAGCACGGCATCCACCCAGTCGGCCAGGTCGTTCTCCGGTCCGTCGCCACCGTCGTCCACCCAGAGCTGCAGGCGTTCGGCTTCTTCCAACCCTTCCACAGACAGTGTCTTGGGCAGGGTCATGCCGGTCATCAACCCGGACTTGCCATTCTTTCCTTTTTCCTTGCCATCCACCAGTATCCGGAACCCGACCGACCCCTTGCCCTTGACCGACGCATCCACGCCGACCGTCACGTCAAACCGCGAGAACTGTCGATTGAGCGGGTATTCCAGAATGGTGAATCCCATGGACCCGATTCCCGATTCGTAGGTCTGCTTGCCGAGCGTCAGGATCCCGCCCCCGGCGTTCCGGAATGCCTGAACTGGGACCGTCGAATCCCGGCCGGCCAGGCCGAGCGGGCCCAATGCCGTCAAGTCCACTTTGCCATCCCGGATGCGGGTCACCCTGAAACCGCCCGCCATCGTCGGCGCTGCATACCGCAACATCACTTCGTTCTGTCCCGCCACGCAACCTCGCAGCACATACGCGGAACGCTTTGGCCCCGCGCCATAGACCCTATCCATCGTATTGCTGGTCGCCAGGCCTTCCATCGGGGACAGGTTCCATGTCTGATTGATGCCGCCGTTGAGCGCAACCGTCACTGTCCGATTCGTGCCGCTCCCCGCCTCCAGAAACCACAGGCGGCTCAGCAGCACGTCGCCGGCCGCGTCGAGACGGAACGCGAAACGCTCCTCCGTAACGTTCTTAAGGAAGCCCGCGTTGACGCGTTCGCCGGCAGCCAACCGGCCGGAACGGCGTTCCACAACGTCCCCTCCGACAGTCTTGTATTCCGCCGCCTGCCGCGCAAAAGGTTCAGCTGAAAGCATGTCGAGCATCAGGTCATAGACCTTATCTGGCTCCTGCGGCCTGAGATTGCGGAGTTCGTGCGCCACGCGATCAACAGGAACAGCGCCGAATCGCACGAACAGTGGCATCGCCCCCACCGGCAGGGTCTTGTCCAGCGTCACCGGCGTGCCGAAAGCGTCCGTCGCCTTGATCGAGGCCCACTCCGCCGGCAGCCGATAGGACTTCGAGCCCCGCACGCGCCACACAACCGCGCAGAGGTTCCCGTCCTTTTGCTTGAAAAGACAGGCGCGGCTGGCCTGCGAATCGCGGTCCGCCAGGGCCGCCCGCTGCAGATACTCGAGATCGGCCAGCATACGGCGGGTCTCGATGAGCCCGAAGTACGCCGGCTTGGGCACGAAGAACGACCGCCGGTTCTGGATGGAACTGTTTCCATAGACGGGATGGAACAGCACCCCGAATCCGTCGCGTTCGCCCAGTTTGTTCACGCTGGCAAACTGGTGCGGAAGCGCACCCGCCACATGCAGCAGGATGGCGGCCCGTGCGTGGTAGGCGGCATGGTCCAGCAAGGCGAAACGGTCGTCCGTCACCCAGTCCAGGTCTGAAACCAGCACCGTCTTGCTGGCCGTATCGCGGTTGGCCGTGAGCTTCAGCAGGGCATCGAGTTCCTCCAGGAAAGACTCCATCTGAATCTCTTCGGCAGACACGTTACCTGGGTTCACGCGCACCTCGAACTGGTCGAACGGCAGGGTCTCGGGCTCGGCCATGTTGTCCAGGTAGTCGAGGACACGGTCATAACTGAATCCGCCCGCAACGATACAGGCATTCGTATTGTACTGCCGGATCCACCGGCAGAAGATATCGAGCATGCTCCGGTACTTGTCCTGCGGCAGATAGACCGGATTCGGGTCGGGCATATCCGGATTCGACCAGAAGACCCATTTGGAAAACTCCCGGGCATGTTCCTGTCCGACATTCCGCATGAACGCGTTCCAATCCGCCAGGCGGATCGGCGCCTGCATGTAGGAGCCGACGTCCCGCGTGTAGAATCCGTCCGTCACAACCAACTGCTTCTCCGGCCCGGCCCAGTCCGCGCAATACCCGACGAGCGGCACAACCTGGTACGCCTTATCCTCGGAAACGGACTGCGCATACCGGCGGAACCAGTTATGGTGATACAGGTTCGGCACGGGTTCGGCGGTATCCCAGTCCAGGTAAATCCGCTTCTCCGTCAGCCCGAGATCGCCATCCAGACTCCGGATACTGGTCAGCCGGGCCATGATGTCCTCGCCAAAATACCGCTTGCGGTCCGGCGCCTGAACATCCGCCTCGAAAACCTGTCCGTCCGGCAGTCCCTCGACGCGCACGTGATAGAATCCCTCCCGGAGATTCTCGATGAGCGCGACTACCGTCCGGCTTGCGGGCGCCAGCGTCTGCTTGATCGCGCCGGACTGCGCCACAACCCCCACGGGCGTGAGCACCTGATAGCGCGCGTCCACCGGCACCGGCGCCGCAGAGAAGCTCGACAACGTCAGTTTCAGCGGCTGCCCTGGAACGTGGAGCAGGGTCTCGTCCGGATAGTCCAGTTCGACACCCAGCTCCTGCTTCTTCGGCAGATGCGTGCTGACCTTGACCTGGTCCACCCGGATCGCGGCCGGTCCACCGCCCTCGCTCCAGGCCAGCAGGACCAGGTTCAGCGGATACTGCGGCGTGTAGAACGGGTTACCCTTGCCGTCCTTCGAACCGAAGCCCGGCGGAATAGGCGGCGCTGGGAAGCGGCACGATTTCCACCCCTTCCAATCCACACGCACCGGCTGACCCGCATGCTGCTGGAACGGCATATCGAACTCCGCCGACCGGCGGTCCGTGAACAACGCCTGCAGCATCACGGGAATGCCGTCGCCAAACACCTGCATCTCGACGCTCTCGACGATGCCGGGCAACGCCGGATGGAGGATTACAGACGCCGGCACGTTCGTCGTCATCGTCAACGGCAACGCGCGCGCCGTTCCCTCGGCGCCGCCAGCTACCGGATCCGCGCCAACAGGGAAGCTGACCGGCGCCCACAAGGCCGGATTCCCACCCGGCTGCTTGTTCATGTTTCCGTCATGGAGGCTGACGTACAATTTGCCGCCGGCCATCGCCATCGCATGCTTGTGATAGGTGGCCTGGTAGTACCACTCCGGCGCCATCGGATTGAAGTGTTCCTGGCGCTCGAAATCCCAGAACAGCCCAGTACCCGTGGGACGGTTGAACACCACGCGGCCCTGCACGCGCTGTCCCGCCACCGGGCCCGTGACCGTCACGACGGCCGTCACCGGCCCGCGCGGCTTGCGCGCCTCGATCGCCGCAAGTGGCAACGCCTTGACCGTCACGCCGCCGACGGGCACGTCGATCCCTTCCGCCAGGTCAACGTCCTTGACGGGCTCGCCGTCGCCGTCCAGGAACGTCACGGCAACGCGCCCGTTGCGGATCTCGAATGACGACCCGTTCCCAACCGCCACATGCAGCTTCGCGTCCGCCCGCAGGATCCGCTCCGGCGTGTCGCCGCGCAGTTCCAGGGTCATCCGCTCGCTCCGCGGCGCCTGTGTTTCCACGAGAAAATCGTCAATCCAAACGCTCCGCGGCGCGGCGTTGGAGGCCGCGTCCTTGCCGGGCGGCTCCGGGATCACCCGCAGGGCGGCGCAATGGATCGGCGCCTGGACCGGATGCATGACTTCGATGCCCGAGTGCCCCCTAAGATACGTCCGGTTGTCGCGCCCGAGCAGGCCGTCGCCCAGCACCGGGACGGTGAAGCACTTCCAGTCCGAGAAATCCAGACGGCAGATGTCCATGCTCAGGCTGTTCATGTGGCGCTGATAGCCGGCGGCGGAGAAGTTGCACGGATCGCGCCACTCGATCGCCAACCGGTCGCGGGTGTTGTTCCCCTTGACCCAGAGGCGCGCCGCCATCGGCAAGCCCGGCAGGCGCAAGTTGCTCCCGATGACGGTTATCGCGGTGGGCGCGTAGTCGATGCGGAGACTGCGGGCGCCCTGATGCTTCACCTCAGAATCGAACACCGGGCGCACGAACGGCAGATAGGCGCTGAACAGGATGTTGGGCGTCCGCTTCGAGTCGCCGTCGCTTAGCGCCTTGCCGGGGACATGCCAGTCGGCCAGCGTGTCGCTCTCCATGCTCGAGACCGGAACCAGATGGGTGGCAAACGGAAACCGGGCTTCGCTGGCCGCCGCGAGGTTGAGCGCCTCGTTGTTCGCAGAGAACGTGATGGTGTAGGGGCCGGCCGTGTCGCGCTTGGGCGTCACGTCCTTCTCGTAGTCCGTCGGCTGGGTGTCGGACAGGGCGATCTCGACATCGCTGCGCGACAGTTGGTTCCCATCGGCATCCAGAAGCTGGTATTCGATCACCGCCTTCTGCTCGACGTTTCGCCCGTGCGGACCGAAATGCAGGGCGAAGGTCGCTTTCCGGTTCTCGAAGCCACCCGTCAAAAGCACGGAGCAGGAGTGCAGCGGCGAGTCCGGCTTGAACGGATAGACCAATGCTTCACCGGCCAGCCCGAGCGCGTCGTCCCGCGCCTTGACCCGGATGTAGTCGATCGGAATCGAGATCATTTCCTTGCCCGACGGCCCGAGACTCGACCATAGACGGTTCAAGGGAGTACCCTGGGCCAGCACCGGGAAGTTCGTCGTGACCGGCTTGCCGTCGCCCGACAGCTTCACGGCCAGGCCGCTTGAGAAACCGTCCGGGCTTTCGCCGCGCTGGCTGAACGGCTGCGCAGAGACCCATACGGTCTGCGTCGTGGCCGTGCCCGGATCGATCGTGACCTGCATCCTGGGCTCACTGCCAGTCCAGACCATGTGCGCGCGGAAAGACGCCTCCGCCCGAGCATCGAGGCACAAGCCGAGCCACGCGAGGGCAAACAACACCCAACACCTGACACCCTTCTTCATCATTTGGCTCCTGAGCCAGCGCCTCCAACGGCGCTTCCATAGTGGCCGCTTATCCCTTTGATCGCTCCACCAAGCGCCTCGGGGCGGGCCGCATCAGACCGGTCGGTCGTAAACGTGGACTTGTAGCTTTCCGTCGTGTCGATCTTGGACGGCATAGTGATAGACTGCGATCCGGGCGGCTTTGGTGGCGGCGGGCGCGGCGGCCGCCCTCCCGTGGGTCCGACGCCCCCGAAGATATCCGTTACGCCGCCGGCCACCCCACCCTCGCCTCCCTGCCCCCGGATGAAGATCGAAAACATGGAGGACATCGCCGACTGCGGCTTGGGATCGCGGTTGTCGAACGCCTCGACCTGGAACGTGAACTTGTCGCCCCCCTCCGCCGACTGCGCCTGCTCGCGGAAGAGGTTCTCGAATGCGGCCACGGCAGTTGGACGTGGCGGCAGGAAGACCCTTTCGATCGGCTCGCCCTTGACCTTCACCTCATCGGGTTTTTCCGTGGTGGACTTGCTCCATTTCACCACGCACTTGGCCGCGCCGAAATCATCCTCCACGCGCGCGCCGAACGTGAACCCCGCCAATTCATCCAGCGTGTACGGCATGTCGGGCTTCAGGAAGGAGGGAACGAAGAGCTTGGGCGGCTTGTCCACCGTGAGACCGAATTCCATGGCGTGGGGCTTCTCGAGGACGAACTCGTGGATGTCCTCCACCTGCAGCGTGGCTCCGCGCTCGATGGAATGCACGAAGGACACCGAGGCAAAACGACCCACCACGTCCAGCGGAATCCGGGTCTTGTCGTCGAACGTGAGCACGGCCGACTTCAGCGGCTTGCTGAACACGAACCCCAGGTTCACACGCGTCCCGGCCAGCGCCGTTATGCGGTCCACAATGCCTTCCGTTTCCTTCGGCACCAGGCGGGTGTAAACCGGATACACCAGTTCGACCTGCATGTTCTCGATCATTGGCGACGTGGTGAACACCAGCTTCATGGCGTCGGTCGTACGCTTCCCGAATGCGAACCGGATCCGGTATTCCTTCTCGACCGTCGGATTCAGCTTCACGGCAGCCCGGCCCGCCGCGTCCACCCTCAGCACCGTCCGCTCGACGCCCTCCCGGGCCGGCGTCTCGGCCAGCATCGTCACCTCCGGGTAGCGGAACCGGGTAAAGCGCAGCCCCGCCTCAACCTCTGTGCCGAGCCGGCAGATCTTCGCCCCCGGGAACAGCTCGTATCGCGTCGGGAAGAGGGCTTCCCGCATTTCTGTCGCGCAACGCGCCACCGTGTTGCCCAGCCGGGCGAAACTGAACCACGGGGTTGCCCCCAGCAACAGAAACGCCACCAGCAAAAGCGCGAATCGCAGGCGCAGGCGGTTGCGGACGGCCCGGTCCAGAAGTTTCTCGAATGGCCGTTTGAGATCCTGTTGCGCTTGCCGGATCACCACCTCCGTCAAGGGCGTGAGGTTCGACCGCTCCAGGAAATCCACGGCACTGATGATGCGGCTGTTCAGATCCCCGGCCAGCGCTTCCGCACGGAAGGACTCGGACAGGACACTGCGCCGCTTCTCCCAGCCTCTGAGCAGGCGCACCAGCAACCAAACCAGCGCCGCCGCCGCTGCCAGGACAAAGACACCGTTCACGATTGGATTGGACGTCCAGCCGCACAGCAGGATCAGCGCCGCACTCCCAACGCCCAGCGCACCGACGCCCACCCAATAGGCCAGCGTGGCGTTCGCCACACCGCGCCGCACACGGCCGAAGCGCGCCAGACGTTTCTCGAAGAGTTGTTTTGCTTCGTTCATTGGTTGTCTGTGTTAGGACACAGGACCCAGGACGCAGGACGCAGGAATCGGCACTCACCCATTCCATGACACCTGACACCTGACACCTGACACCTCATTTATGCCAACCCCTGCCGTTTCCTGACATAGCAATCCGCGCTCACGAGCAGAATGAACAGCACCAGAATCGCCGGGCTGTTCCACACTTCAAGATCCCGGATAGCAGGCTCCGTCACAGGCCTCCGGTCCACCTGCTTCGCCCAGATGGCGAGATCGTCCACCACGGCGCCACCGGCCGCCGCGGCAAGCGTCTTCATTCCCTCACGATCCACGGACAGGTTCGCGAACTCGTCATCCTGCCCACGAACCACGAACCTGGTCTCCTTCTTATCTTTCCCGAGCCAGGCGGTCGCGGTCCAGTCACCCGGCTGATCCGCCGGGAACCGGTATTCGTACCAGCCGGGCTGTTCCGGAAGATCGCAGGGATAGATCGTGAGCGACTGCCCGTCGGGCTTCCTGACCAGCACCTTGAGATCCGCCCCGCGCAGAGGTTCATAGCTCTTGTCGCGCAGCAGCGTGGACAGCACCACGGTGTCGCCGAGCGCCGGCGTCGGGTCGGCCGCCGCGATGTTCACGCCGCCCGCGCGCAACCCCGGCTCGGGCGCCATGTACCGGACCACGTTGGCCATCAACCCCTCGAGCGGTGGGGGATCGATGTCAGGCTGCAACTGCCAGTACCAGAACGTGTCCACTGAGGCCGCCAGGATCTTGCCGCTGCCCAGGTCCTGATAGGCCAGAACCGGCACGTCGACAATGTTTGTGGCGCCGGTGGCGGTCCGGATACGCGCCGTCCGCGTCAGGAGCGGCCGGGCCATGGGCTTGAACGCGCCCACGTTGTTGCAGCCGTCGAGCTGAGGCATCCGCTGGGCCCAGAGATCCTTGTTCTCCGCCGCATCGGACTTGAGACGCAGCAACGGGTGGTTGTACTGCTCATTTACGACGTTCACGTTGAACCGGCCGGGGAACTGTGGATCCTTGGAATACCGGTCGCTAAGGTCAAACGGCAGGATCGCCGCCAGCGGGCTGTCCTGATAGCCTCCAGCGCGATACACGTCCTTGCCTCCGGTCACCACCAGGCCGCCGCCGCGTTTTTGAAGGAAGGAGATGAGCAGCCGCATGGAAGTCTCGGACCGGTCCCCACCCGCCTGGAAAAGGGGGCGCGGCAGATCGCGCAGGATCACAATGTCGTACTTGAACAAGTCCGGCTCGCTCTGGATGATGCCGTTGGCCGGGTTGGCGTGCAGCGCACCGCCCTGCACATACACGCCCCCACCGGGCATGTGGGAGATCGCGACCAGGTTAACGAGCGGATCCGTCTCGAGCGCCACCTTCATGAGCTTGAACTCGAAGCGGGGCATACCCTCGATCATCAGGACGTTGATCTTCTCCTCGCGCACGTCGGCATAGAACGACACCGAGTTGTTGCCCGGATTCGAATCGTCCGCCGGCATGGACAGGACGTACTTGTTCAGCCCCGCCTTCTCCGGCTTGTACGAGACATCGAAGAAGCCGTACGACTCACGGGGCACCGTCACCTCGCGCACCTTCTTGCCGTTCTCCACCAGCGTCAACGCGCAGCCTGACTTGCCGGAGGGATCCGCGAGGGCGCCGCGGATAAACAGCGACTCGCCGAGCCGGATGACGCTACGCTCGGGCCGGGCGGTAATCCGCGCGTCCTGGGTCGGTTTGTCCGTGCCGTAGAGCACGATGTCGAGCGCCACGCCGCGCGACTTCAGGGCTTCGCCGGCCAGGGTGAAATCCTGCCGCTCCACATCCCGCCCGTCGGTCAAAAGGAGCAGGCGCTGCAGGCGCGGGCGCGCGTCCAGTTCCCGGAGAATGCCGGCCTGAATGCGCGTCGGTGTCTTCTCGGCGGCCGCCCGCCCAAGCGGCGCCCCGCTGAGGGCGGCCGTTTCAACCGTACCATGGCGGCCGGCGGCCAGGCGCACGCCTTCCAGATCCTTGACGGCCGCGTCGAACCGCGCGCCGCCCTTCACGTCCATGGTGCGCATGGAACCGGAGTCGTCCACCAACGCCAGCCACGCCTGATCGCGCGCCTGCCGAATGTCGAGTGCAAGGTGAACCCTCAGCAACGCCAGCAGGAAGAGCCCGAGCATCCCGATGCGTAACAGGAACGTCAGCACACGGACCTGCATCCGCATCTTTATCGCGGGCAGGAAGTTGACCGCGGCCATCGCCAGACCGAGCGCCACCACACCCCACAACACCGCCGCCGGAATCCCCGGCTCGGTCACAAACCGCATGCCGTTGATCCGGTCAACCTGGGTGAACGAGTCCAGCCCGAACCAGTGGAGGAATGGAAAACTGAAAATTGAAAATTGAAGATTGAGCAATCCCGTGCCGCGTTCGGCCGGACGGACTCGATCTGCTTCACCGGTTTTCACATCAATTCTCACTTTTCACTCTTCATGTGCCGCTTCTGGCTGAAAAACACTCCGCTCGCGGTTTCGGCCGCCAGAGCCACGAAGACCAGCGCCAGCAGCAGGGTAAATAACTCGCGGCGTGGCCGGAAAAGCCCGTCCAGCCGGTCGGACGTCGCCGTCACCTGGGCGCCACCGCACAGCCCTGCCAACTGGTCCGCCGTCATGGCCACGGCCCCGGATTCCTCAGGCGACGGGTTGACCGCCAGCCATCGGTCCCGGGCGGCCGGCTTCCCGGAATGAGTCGCACGGTACGCGCCGGCAACATAGATGTCCTTGACGGTCACATAGGCATCCTCCGGCGACATCTTGAAGAAGTGTGTCCGGGGCCCCTCCAGCGCGACATCCCCGCCCAACCCCCGGAACGCCGGCAGCGCCAGACGATGGAAGGTGCCGGCCCGGATATGGTCGAGGCGGCCGGCCCCTTCGGTGTCCGCGTCCTGGCTCGACAGGCGATCCACGACGGCATGCGCAACGCCGACGAAGGCCAGGCTGCGCGGCAGGGAGGTGTCCTCCACATTCCAACTGTGCGTCTGGATGCAGACCCGTCCCTTCCCGAGATCCGCCACGGCCATGAGAGCATCGCCGTCCTGCGTCTTCAGCGCCGCCTTCGCATCGCCCTGCTTCTCAACGGAAAAATAGCGCGCGAAACGGATATCGTTGATGGTTCCCCATTCCCCGCGCATCAGCCCCATCAGCAGGGGGTCAGCCACGTTCTTCTCATTGCTGTCGATCGCAGCGGCCACTTTCGGTTCCCGCGGGTCTCCCAGTTGGAAGCCCGACAGCAGCGGAGCCAGGCGATCGTTGAAGGTTGCCACGGAAGTGATGTTGGTGTCCGGAATGATGTAGAGACCGCCGCCCTGGCGCGCGTAGCCCGCCAGATCCTGAACCACTTCCGGATCCAGTTCCTGCACCCCGTACAACACGATCACCGAGTACATCGAAAGCGCCTTGCGATCGAGTTCCGCCTGCGTAATCCGCTTGACCGAGATGTAGGTATCTCCCAGGGCCTCACCGGTGGCCTCGGCCGGATTCAACGCGCAGGAGAATAAATCCGCCCCGCTGGTTCCAAGCGTCACGCCCTCAGACTTGGGATAGTAGGCGGACGTCACGAGCAGCACCTGCCGCCGCTTCAGCATGCGCATCGTGGTGTAGGCGTCGTTGTCGGCCAGGAATCCGTCCTCGGACAGGCTCACCCCCCAGGCGGTATCGTTGGGCGAGTCGAACATCTGCCGGATCTCCACATAGGCGGTCTCTCCGCTGGACAGGTTGCACGGACGGGTCTCGACCGTCACCGGCCCACTCTTCAGCGCCACAGTGGCAACCTGTTGGGTCTCCGAGGCGTTATGCAGGCGCGCGGTCACCTTGCCGCTAGCCCCCAGATAGGTCCGCTCGGGATGGAACTCCGCGCCCTGCAGCTCGACGTTCGACCCGTTCGTCACCGGATCCATCACGAATACCGGCTTGATCCGGCTCCCCCGCAGCAAGGGCGCAAGCGTGGAGCCCTCCAGGTTCGACCGGTAGTTCGCGACCTGCTGGTCGGAGAACACGATCAGGGCCGTGTTAGGCGCCCGCTTGGAGCGCAGTTCACGCAAAGCGTCTTCCATCGTTCCCAGCAGTGCCCGGCCGCCGCCGTCGCTGACCCAGGCGTTGGTAACGGCTCGTTCCAGCAAGGCCCTGTCGCCGGTGAAGCCGGTGCTCTCGAAGACCTTGTCACCCGCCAGCGTAAACGACATATAGTCCCCAGGCCTTATGGAGCGGACCAGTTCGAGAATGCGCGCCCGCTGGGACTCGAACAGGGTAGTCTGGCCGTCGGGAACCAGCCGCTTCATGCTCATGGAGTTGTCCAGGACAATTGCCACCGCCCGCGGCCCGACCGTCCGGCTGGGGCCTGTCATGCGCGCCATCAGGAGGATGAACAGGATCAGCAGGAGCAGCCGCAGCAGGAGTTGCAGCACATCCCGGGGAACCGGCGCAAACGCGTTCGCCACATCCTGCTGATCGAGGAATTGCAGGGTCGCCAAGGCCCGCGGCTTCATGCGACGGCGGTTGATGAGGTGGATCAGGATGGGCACACCCAATCCCAACAGCCCCAGCAGCATGAGCGGGTTCAACATCGTGCGCTCCCGACCAGAAGGCGTTGCACAAAATGGGAAGACAGCATATTGATCAGATCGTCCCCGTTATGGATCCGCAGATAGTCCACTCCATGTTGCCGGCAGAACTCACTGATCCGAGCCTGATGCGCCCCAAGGCGCTCAAGATACCGGTCTCGAAGCGCCAGCGGGTCCCCCATGATGCGACTCTTGGATTCGGGGTGCCGGAACTCGGTCATCTTATCGAAGGGGAACGTCAACTCGGCCTCGTCGAGCACTTGGATCAGGGAAACATCCTGCTCCCGCACCATGAGCCCCTTGAGGGTCTCGAAAAGGGGTTCCAGCGGATCCAGCGCGTCGGTCACCACAAAGGTCACACCTCGTCGGCCAACCCGCTGCATGACCTCCCACGCGATCCCGCCGAAATTCCCGCCGCCCTGCCCGCGCGGCGCGCCCAGATGCTGGTAGAGCAATGCCAGATGCCGCATGCCCTGACGCGCCGGAATAGCCTCTTCAATCTTGTCCCCGATGCAGAACAGCCCCGCCGAATCCTGCTGCGACACCGCCATCATAGCCACCGCACCAGTGATGGTGGCCGCCAGATCCAGCTTGGTTGGACGGCCGCCATCAGCCGGAACCCGCATGGAGTCTGATGTGTCGAGGATGAAATGCACCCGCATGTTGGCTTCCATCTCGAAGCGCTTGACGTACAACCGGTTGGTGCGGGCGAACACGCGCCAGTCGATCCGACGTATCTCATCGCCTTTCTGGTAATCGCGGTGCTCGATAAACTCATTGGACGAGCCAAAATCCCGCGTCCGGTGGCGATTCTCATAAAAACCGCGCACCAGAAAACGGG
>CAZWPN010000048.1:0-22420 GCA_964635275.1 uncultured Victivallales bacterium
GAAAGGTCAATGTCGGCGCGACGGGTAAGGAGCAGATAGTTCCTGAAGAGCAGCGTCGTGATCAGCGGGTACTCAATGCCGTCTTCCCGGATTTCGCCAAGCCGGTTGTCTGTCAGATAGACAACACCCGAGCCCCTGCTTCTTGACCAGCGCACGCCGGCAGACTGCGATAGCTCGAAAGTGGAATAGAAGGGGCCGATCCGCACCAGGGCATACTTGGGTATCTCCACTTCGCGATGGTTGGAGTAGCGCAGCGTCTGGGCTGATGCGGGAACCAACGCCCCGGCCAGCAGGAGAACCCCGCCCGCCGCCCACAGAATCCAACGCTCTCCGCCTGCCGCCATCCCCGCCCCCCCACACACCACACCGATTGTCAGCGGCGACCCACTCCACAGCCAGCCACCGTAACGTCCCTGGTGACACGCCCATCAGGGGCGTTCTTCCATTTGTAGCCACGTCACTCTGTGACGTGCTCTTCGACGTCCTCATCCGCCCCGCGCCGCCGATAAATCTTCAGCGTCGTCACCGCCTGCCCAAACTCAGGCAACTCCGACGCCAGTATATACCGGCTGTGCACCAAGCGCCAGAGGCAATCCTGCTCCTCGCGCGTCAGTTCGGATACCTCCGGCGCCCGTATGGCCAGGCCGTACCCGCTGAACGCGGCCACCGCCGGCGGCTCTTCCTTGAGCATTGCCTCGAATCGCTCCCGGTTCAGCACGTGCAGGCGCCCTGCCCGCAGCGTATCCCATGCCGGGTAGTAGCAGAAGGGCCCCAGGGCCATGCCATCCGGCACCTTAAGTCCGGACTCCACGGCCAGATACAGGTCCTGCGTCAGTATCCGCCTGTCGGAACCCGCCATGCCCTTCACCTGCCGGGCGGCGGCCTGAAGCGTTTGGAGGGGCGTTTGGGTCTTCATCCGCCACCATATCCGGTCCTGTCCCCGCACAAACCAGTTCTGGATCATGGGCGAGCCGCATACTCCGATAACCGACACCAACCCGAGCACAACCGCCACAGGAGCCACGACCTGCAGCCGCGCAGCTACCCGCATCATCCCAACCGCCAGTGCCGCCGCGAGCAGCGGCGCAAGGGTAACCTGATAATCGTCATACGGAAATGGGGCAGCCCAATGCACCAAGCCCACCGCAACGACGCAAACCAGAATCATGCCAGCCAGGGGCATCACGGTCTCCCGCTTCTCCTCCTGGAACCACTCCCGCCTGACCGCTCGCGCTGCCGCCAAGGTCACCGCAACCGCCAATGCCACGGGATACGCCTGGGCAAGACGACAGACCGATCCCACCTTGAGCGCAACCACCATCCCGAACGTGCCGGGCCGCCGCGCCGTGTGATATTCGAGCAAACCGAACCGAAGTCCTTCCCAAGATTGCATCGCAAGCGGCAGAAACACGCTGGCCAACGTTACACACGCACCCAACAGAAACGCGCCCCAGACTGCAAAGCCCCGCTCCCGCCGGCGAAACCACAGCCAACCCGCCACCAGCGGAATCATGACGCCCGCTGAAATGCGCGTGGCCGCCGCCAGCGCAAAGCCTATGCCTGCCAGCGCCGCCAGGACACCCGGCCGCCACTTCCGTCTGGAGTCAGTCCGGATGCCGCTAAGCGACAGGAACGCCAGACCCAGCAGCAGCGCTGTGAGGGAGTACGTCTTGACAACCGTGCAGAAATAGCTCTGGTAGACATTCACGCCGGCCAGCAGAAACGCGCACAGCCCAGCGGCAAGCCGGGCGCCAAACGGCGCCAGACGGCCCGCCAGCAGCGCCGCCGCCAGCGCCGCTCCCAGCCCAAGCACGGCGGTCAATGCCCGCCCGCCACCAACACCGAACCGCTCGACAACGGGCCAGCCTGCGCCGTACGTCCATGCCATCACCGGCCCCTGCGTGAAGGCAAAATCCCGGTAGGGTTGCTGCCCGTCAGCGACCAGGCGGGCAGCATAGAGGTACCAGCCCTCGTCCTGGTTCAACTCGCCCATAAACAGGTTCGCAATGAAAAGCCCAACGGCTGCCGCAACGGCAGCGACCCAAAGCGATATGAGTATCCGTCGTTCAGTCATATGCCTAACCCTTACCCAAGACGCCGTGTCACTTCTTCACTTCGACCCGGGATGAACGGCCTTCCCGCCCTTTGCGCAGAGCGGACATACGGCAGGCTCCCACGTAACAGGTTCCATTTCCAGCAAACTCACCAGCGGATAACGGAATTTCGCCTTGCCGCCGCTGCGATCCACCAACACAGCGATGGCCTCCACGATGCCGCCCGCCTTTTCGACGATGTCCACAGTCTCCTGCGTTCGACCGCCGCGAGTTACCACGTCCTCGGCCACCACAAACCGGTCACCCGCCTGGATGTCGAACCTTCTCATGACCAGCGCGCCTTCCTCTTTCTCCACGAAGATGGAAAGAAGGTCCAGCGCCCGCGCGACTTCATGCCCCACGACAATACCACCCAACGCTGGCGCAATCACCGTGCGCGCCGTGAGGTTCGGAACCTTCGCCCTCACCTTGACGGCCAGGGCCGCGCAGAGCTTTTCCGCTTCCCTCGGATGGCGCAACACGTTGGCGCATTGGAAATAGCGATTGCTGTGCAGTTTGGAGCGCAGCTCAAAATGTCCTTCCAGCAACGCGCCGGTCTTCTCCAGTATCCGATACACTTCACCTTCGTTCATTCGTCCCTCCGCATTTTCCTGTTCATGAACCCGTATTCTTCCCGTCATCGACTCACCTGTCCAGCCCAAATCCTCGCCCGAGCGTTGCGCTGACCGAAGGGCGCATCTGCAATCCCGGCGGGACCACTGCGGACAGCCTTGCGGCAGCGGCCCCGCCCCACCCAGCCACATGTGACGCAAGGCGTCGCATCTTTCTAGAACTAGGTCGTATGTGAGAATGTGAGTGCGTGAGTATGTGGTAGGAGGGCCCAATCCTGCACTCACAGACTCCCACACCCACACACTCGGTTGCGGGCGTAGCCCACCCTGGTCTGTCCCCCAGGTGGGGCGAGCTCTCCGAGCGAGCCGTAAACAAAGGACGCACTCGGGCCCGCCCCACTTCCCCCATGCGCTGACCGAGGTGTTCCCATATGCCCACTATTCTGCTGTTCCTTGCCTGCGGCATGAGGCTATCCTTTGCCATGAACTCTTCCTTGGACCGCCTGTGTTTCGCCCCGCTCCGCGACCCGAGCATCCGCTGGTTGGGTGCCCTGCAACCGGCGGGCGAGCCTCCGTCTATGACTGAGGCAGATATCCGCCGCGCACTGGTCAGTCCAATCTGGCCGGACGGCGATGGGCCGTCCCTCTTCGATGCCGTGCGGCCTGGCGCCTCGACATGCATCGTGGTATCCGACCAGACCCGCTATACCGGCATGTCGCAAGTGCTGCCTTTCATGCTGGCCGAATGGTCCCGCCGCGGTGTAATGGAGAAGGATATCTTTTTTCTGGTCGCGACGGGCATTCACCGCGGCCCGGACGACAAAGAACTCATAGCCATCCTGGGCACAGACGTACGGCGCCGGTTCGACGGCCGCATCTTCACCCACAACCCAGACGATGAAGTTGGCCTTATCGAAGTCGGCCGAATGAGTGGCGGACAGCTAATCCGCGTGAACCGGCGGGCCATCGAGGCGGATTGCCTCGTGCTTACCGGGACCGCCAGTTACCACTACCATGCGGGGTTTGGCGGTGGCCGCAAAGCCATCGTCCCGGGCCTTGCCTCGCGCGACACGATCGCCTACAACCACAGCCGCACGCTCGACCCCTTCGCCGATCGCCTGCACCCGGATGTGGAGATCGGACAACTCGACGGCAATCCCGTGGCTGCATCCATGATCGAGGGCGCCCGCCTGTGTGATCCAGACATCATCGTAAACACCGTTCTAACGCCATCAGACCGTCTGGTTGGCCTGTTCACCGGCGAACTGGATGCCGCCCACCGCGCCGCGTGCCGGTTGGTGGAAAAGGTTTCACGCGCGGATATTTTCGAAACTGCAGATCTGGTGGTCGCTTCGGCGGGCCTGGCGCCCAACTGGATCCAGAGTCACAAGGCGCTATTCAACGCCAGCCGCGCCGTCAAACCTGGCGGCCGTATCGTTTTGATAGCGCCCTGTCCGGAAGGACTCGGTAACGAACGATTCCGCCACTTCGTTCGCATACGCGACCTCACGGCCCTTTACCGCGAACTGCGATCAACAGTCGAAGTGAACGGGCAAACCGCGCTCTCCACGCGCCTGCGCGGCGAAAGGACGATCCTGATCACGGAACTCCCGGAAGCCGAAGTCCGGGACTTGGGCATCGAAACCGCCGCCACGCCGGAGGCCGCCGTGGCGGCATCCCTCGCTCACCTTCGCAAAGCCGGCGTGACGCATCCGACCGGCTGGCTCATGCCTGAAGCCATGCACACCGTGCCGTTCGTCATCCCCGGAAGATGACGTACTTGCGCATGGCGTAGTTGATCAGCAGCGCTGTCACGAGATTGGAGAGGAAGGCGTACGTAGTCCGGATGCCATGGCGCCGGATCTGCCATCCCATGATCGCCGTGCCAATGGCCAGGCTGAAACCCGACACGGCGTAGAACATAAGGATCTCGACCGCGAAAGAGTGTCGCCCGCGTTGAAATACCCAGAAGATGTTTATCAGGTACGCCACCAGGTTCGAGACAAGGAACGCGCCGCCGTTGTTTATCATGGCTCGGCGCGCCCGCGTGGCGTCATCTTCGTCAGCGACGGGAAGGTGGAACCGTTGCACCGCCCAGTCGTTCTTCTGCAGGCAGGGGAGCACCCGCCAGCCCAGCAGGTGGAAAACAACGATATGCGTTGCCGTCGCAGCCGCGCCGCCCATGGCATACTTAATGAACTGGATCAGCCGAAAGACAGCGTCCTCTCCGAGGAGCCGCTCCAACCAGACTGGCGCGCTTGAAATTTCCATCGCCGGCTATCGCTCGATTGTGATTCCACGGCGAATGAATGTGGGAATGTCCAGATCCTCGCCGTCCATGACGGTCGGCTCCGTGTCTTCAAACCGCCCCCTGGCACCCACGTTGTCAAAAGACAAACTGGCCTGCGCAGGACGTCCTGTCTTGCGCTTGTTCGGATCCGTCGCCGGAGCCAGCCGCATCGGCTCCACTTCAGGATCGAACTTAAGCTCGGACATGCCCGACGGCCTCTCAGCCACCACCTTCTCCTGAAGCCACTGATCCGAGGAGAATACGGCGACGGAAACCCGGTTACCCCATCTCTCATCCACCACAACACCAATGCCCACCTTGACTCCTGACGGCATGGCGGCGCCAAGGCGATCCATGATTTCCCGGACCTCCCGCACCTGAAGTGTGCCGTCACCAACAATCCCTACGAGCACAAAGCGTGCGGCCGCCAGCAGTTTGCCCTGGTTGAGCATGGGCGTCTGGGCCAGGAGTTCGGCGGCCCGCCCGGCGCGATCCTCACCGGCGCCTTCCCCGAACCCGAATGCGCAGACCCCGCCGCAACTCTTCAGCAGCCCACGGAGTTCAGCAATACCGAGACTGAGGCAACCGCGTTGCGTCAACATCTTCCATGCCGCGTGGATTCCGCTGCAGAGTATGTCGGCTCCACGGTCGAACGCCGCCCGCACATCCACCTGTCCGGTCGCATCGAACAACCGGTCATTGGGCGTCACCACCAAACCGTCCACCAGCCCCCGGACCGCCATGAAAGCCCGATCAGCCTCCATCTTGCGGTCCTGCCCCTCAAATCCGAACGGCAGCGTCACGAACGCCAGCGTCGCAATTCCATCCTGACGCGCCGCCTGTAAAATAGCCGGCAGCATCCCGCTGCCCGTTCCGCCGCCCAGCCCGGCGGCAACAATCACAAGCTCGGCGCCAGACATCAGGTTGCGAATCAGGTGGTTTTCATCCTCGGCCGCTTTTCTGGCCATGGCGGAATTCCCGCCAGTCCCGAATCCGCCTGTGGCCTCCTTGCCTATCTGGATCTTGATGGCAGCCGAGGTCAGGTCCAGCGCGTCCGCGTCCGTATCAACGGCCACCACAGAAGGCGCATCTTCCATGTCCGACGCCACACGTTCGACCATGCGCAGCCCGCAGCCGCCAACTCCGATAATTCTGATGGATTGTGCTTTCATCGTCCGAACAGCTTCCGCAACCAGCCGCTGAACTGCATTTCCTGCCCATCCTCGCCCATTGTCTTGAATCCGTACTGCACTAGCCCGCTCGCCACAGCGTACTCGGGGCCTTCAGTCACCGCCGCCAAACCCGTCACGTTGCGCGGTTTCCCGATCGTGCACGGCAGTCCAAAAACCTCCTCAGCGGCCTCATCAATCCGCCGCAGCCGCGCCCCGCCACCGGTAAGCACCACGCCCGCGCCGATCTGATGGAGGTTGATCCCCGGCTCGACCCGGCGCCGAATCTGGCGCAGTATCTCGTCCACCCGCGCCTCGATGATGGTATTAAGCGTCCTTACGCTGACTTCGCGCCCGGAAAACCCGACTTCCGCCGCAACCGATACTTTTTGGAACCCATCCTCTGAACCTGCCTTGGCGGCGCCGGCGTCACGCTTGAGTTGCTCGGCCCTTGCCGTAGGGATGCTCAGCCCGATCGCCACGTCGTTGGTAATGTGGTCGCCCCCCAGCCCGAGACAGCCGGCCGCGGCCACAACACCGCCCGAGTACGCCGCGTAACTCACCGTCCCGCCGCCGATATCCATGATCAGCACGCCCATCTTCTTCTGCTCTTCGGTCAGCGTCGAGAGCGCGGCGCACAGCCCGCTGAACACTACATCCTGCACATCCAACAGGAGATTGCGGACCACCTTCAATGTGTTGTTCACCCGCCTCCGCACGCCGTGAAGCACAAGCACGTCCACCGCCAGCTTCGCCCCCTCCATGCCCTCGGGCCGGATCACACGCTCCTGGTCGTCAATGCAGTAGTACTGGCAAAGCGTGTGCAGCACGTCACGATCCGGCGGCAGGTTGATCGCCCGAGCCACCTCCAGCACCTGGTCGGCGTCGGCCGTGGTAATCTCGCCTTCCGCGCTGCGCACCGGAACCGACCCGCGGTTGGTAACGCTCTGGATGTGCCCGCCCGACACGGCGAGGTGAACCTGCCGAATGGCCACCTTTCCGCTTTCCTCTGCCATGCCCAGCGCCGAGCGCACGCAAACCATCGCGTGCTCTATGTCAACAATCTCGCCCTTGCGAACTCCGGCCGATTGATGTTCGCCGATTCCGGTGATCATCACATGTCCGTCTTCACGCATCTCGCCGACCAATGCGACAACCTTGGACGTCCCGATTTCCAGCGCTACTATTGGTGGCAAAGGCATGTTCAGCGTCCGTAGATCCTGTCGTCTTCGTAGGTGGCATCCAGCCGAGAAAGCGTCTGACTCTCTCTGGTCTGCAGCGCACGCGAAAGGTTCTGCAGCTTGTTCATAAGGTTGCGCCTCGACTCCGGCGTCGCTTCTTCCATCTTGTCCCACGAAAGACGCGCCGACTTGCCGTCGCCAAGCAACAGCACCAGAAAGTCCCTGTTCTCGATATCCACGGCGCTCAGGTCAATCCCGAGGTCCGGGTTACTGCACGCCTCCAGAACCTGCAGGGCTGCCGACGCCATGCCGCGCAGCCGCGCCCCCGGCTTCAGCGCCGTTCCGCTGAACCCCTTGATTACAGGCATCTCCCGTGTCCCCGAGCGCATCACGAACACCACGCCGTCACGGTCAGCCACCAGGAACCCGTTCATGCCGATCACCGCCAGTGGCACCCGCTCCGTCACGGTCACCACCATCCTATCCGGCAGATCTCGACTGATCTCGATGCCGCGTGCGCCATGAACCTTTCCGAGAAACTCCCGCCGGATGCTCCCGATGTTGGGCGTAAACAGGTTTATCCCCTCCTGGATCTTTGTATATTCCTTAACCAGGTCAGCCGGAACCACCCGGCCGGATCTCACCTCCAGTCTGCGGAGGGTGAAAAGCGGATTCTCCGAGAAAAGTGACCGGCCGACCGACTGAACAACAAAGAGCCCCACCACCAGGACAAGCAAGGCAACCAGGAGAACCAAACCGATGCGCATCGCGCGACGTCCATCGCGATCACGCTGCGCGTTCAGCTTCGCGTTGACCATCAGGGTGGACTGACGCTTCAGAGCCGGTCGCCCGCCACGCCCCGTTCCCCGCCGTTCGTTGTTCCACGCCATCGTAGTAACCTCAATCCGTTTGCGCCATGTTCATGATCCGGTCGCACAAGTCAGGGAACGTAATTCCCGCCGCCGCCGCCGCCTTCGGCAAGAGGCTGTTTTCGGTAAAGCCTGGAATAGAGTTCAGTTCGAGTACATACGGCGTGCCGTCCGCAGCCAGCCGGAAATCCACACGACCCATCCCGCGACATCCCAGCACCTCAAATACTCTCCACGCAATCTGCCGGCAGCGATCCGACGTCTCCTTGTCCAGCGACGCCGGCGCATGATATCGGCACGCGCCTTTCACGTATTTCACGTCGTATCCGTACCAGCCACCGGGCGCCTCGATCTCGATCACCGGAAGCAGTTCCCGGCCAACAACCCCCACCGTCAGCTCCCGGCCCTCGATGTAGCGCTCCACAAGGACTTCCGGCCCGTGGGCCAACGCATCCGTAAGAGCCTCCTGCCACTGCGATTCGTCCGTCACCCTGTGCACGCCAATGCTGGAGCCCTCTACTGTAGGCTTCACAACTACCGGCAGCGGCAGCGTGTGCCTCTGGCCTTTACAGAGAACTTCGTAAGGCGCCGTGGGCACGCCGTTTTCCACGAACCTGCGCTTGCTGACAGCCTTGTCCATCGCCGCCCGGCTGGCCTCGCTGCCCGATCCCGTGTAGGGAATACCCAACCGGTTGAGATCGGCCTGGATGCCACCATCCTCGCCGTAGGCGCCGTGCATCGCGATGAACACCGCCTCTACGCCGACCGGAACATCCACGCGCGCACCGGCCAGTTCCACCGTTCTCACCGCGTACCCGGCCTGGGCCAGCCCCCTCGCCACCGCCGCGCCGGACAGCAGCGACACCCCGCGCTCCGAAGACGGCCCTCCCATCAGCACCGCCACGTTCCTGAATCTTCGCTCTCTGCTCACTGGCTAGACCCGCTCACCCGGAAAAGTCACTTCCGTTTCCAATTCCACGCCCATCGTGACCCGCACTTCCGCGCGCACAATCTCGATGAGCGACCTCACATCAGAACCCGTCGCGCCGACGCCGGTCGTAATGACATTGGCGTGGCGCTCCGACACGCACGCGCCGCCTACCCGCCGGCCCTTCAGCCCTGCCGCTTCCACCAAACGTCCCGCAAAATCGCCTTCCGGATTCTTGAACACCGATCCCGCACAGCGCAGACCCTTCATCCACCCGCGCCGCTCGCGAATCGCCTCTCGCTCACGCCGGCTTTCCTGCACGTCGCCACGCTCAAACACAAACGCCGCCTCTACCGCCACACGGTCTTCCAGCGACGGACAGGAACGATAAACCGCTTGTATGCTTTCGCGACGGACTCTACACAGACCGCCGTCCGGATTCAAACAATGAATCCACAAAACACGATCGAGCACGGATTGCCCCCAAGCACCCGCATTCATGCGCAGCGCCCCTCCCAAGGTGCCGGGGATTCCCTCCAGATACTCCAACCCCCGCAACCCGTTGGCCTCCATCCAGTCAAGCAGCCTGGCCAATGGAATGCCCGCGCCCGCCACAAGCGTTTCGCCCTCCACCGCAATCCGCCGGAATGGCGCTGCGGAGAGGCGGACCGTCAACCCGCGCACGCCCAGGTCGCTGACAACCACGTTGCTGCCCCCGCCCAGAATTTGCACCGGCACTCGTCCGGATGCCGCCCGACAAAGCGCCTGAAGTTCATCCACCGACTCCGGCTCGGCCAGCCAGTCCGCCGCGCCGCCTACGCCAAAGGTGGTCAATCCGGCCAGCGATACGCCGGCGCGCGCATTCCGGATCTTCGACGCGCGAACCGCAGCCTCCGCCGCGTCCGCAACGCCCGTCGGCGCCTCCGCGGCCGCCCACTGGGCAATGCGCTCGACACTGCCGGCGCCGATGACCAGCAACACATCGCCGGGCTTTTGTTCACGACGCAGACACTGCCATGCCTGTTCGAGCGACACCGCTGCACGCACACGCGGACGCTTCAGGCCGCCAGTCTCCGACGCCTCCCCACGGTTGCGGAAGTGCGCATACAAGTCCCACGTGGTTCCGCCGCGAATCGGTTTTTCCGACGCTGCGTACACGGGTGTCAGAATCAGCTCATCCAGCCCGTCGAACGCGGCCGGAAAATCCGCGCCCAAGGCAAGGGTCCGCGTATAGCGGTGCGGCTGGAAGACGCCGACCAGCCGCGGCCGGCCCAGTCCCATCGCCGTTTCGACCAACGCGCGGATCTCGGCCGGATGGTGGGAATAGTCGGAGATGACCAGCCGGTCCGGCGTGTCCACACGCCGGTCGAACCGTCGGCGAGGAAGCCGGAACCGGCCCAGTGCCTCACGGATGACATCTGGCGATACGCCTAGTTCAAGACCGACTGCAACGGCGGCCAGCGCATTGCGGACATTGTGCACACCAGGCACCGGAATGATCATCCCACCCAGGTCGCGTCCCTCCGCCTCGACACGGAAACGCATGGCGTCCCCCTCGCGCACAACGTCACATCCGCGCACCGCCGCCCAGGGCGAAAGGCCATAGGCCCGCCCGCGAGAGAACTCCGCCGCCAATGCAGCCGCACGCGGATCGTCCGCGCAGTAGACGATAAGCCGGTCCGTCTGCCGCATCGCCGCACGAAAACAGTCCTCGAAGGCGGCGATGCCGTCGAAGTGCTCCATGTGATCGAAGTCCACATTCGTGACGACTAGAACCGAAGGCCGGTACAAGGCCAGCGTTCCGTCGCTCTCATCAGCCTCGACCACGATCTCGTCCACTCCGGCGCCGGAAACGCCGTCCAGTTCATCGTTCTCCCCGCCAATACACCATGACGGGGCTCGACCCGCCGCCCGCAGCAGAGCGGTAGTGAAGGATGTCGTGGTTGTCTTGCCATGGGTCCCGCACACGGCTACGGACAGCCGCCCGTCCAGAAGCCGTGGCAGCACTTCCCCGCGGCAGAACACCGGTATGCCGGCTTCGATGGCGGCGCTAATCTCGGGGCTTTCGAGCGGCGCCGCCGCCGTGCGAATGACCCAGTCCGGACGTTCCGCCAGGTGCTCCGCGCTATGACCTTTCTTGACAGGAATCCCGCGCGCCTCCAGCCACGTGGCGAGGGCGTTGGGCGACTCATCGCAGCCGGTCACGTTCAGCCCGCGCGCCTTGAGGAGCCATGCGACGCCGGCCATGCCGATTCCGCAAATGCCCACCATATGGACCTTGCTCCCCGGCCGTATGAACGAGGCTACATCGCCTTTTGCCTCGACTGGTTCCCGATGCTTCAAACCGCTGCCTCCTGTCACTTGCTGAATGCGGCGGACTTTATCCTGAACGCTTTCCACTGTATCGCGTTCCGCCATTCCGCGGAGTCAGGGGTCGGCCCGTGCCCCAGCTTGTCATAGACCCCAAGTTCGACGCTCACGGCCTGTATCCATTCATCGGAGCCTATGGTTGGCCCATGGCCGGCTGCATCGCGGACGCGGACGTAGCGGTCAACCTGGCGTAACCATGCTTGGGTTCCGACATCTGCGATCTTCTCCAGTCTCGCGACCGGCCGTTCCGGTCCTGAGGCGCCGTTGATCGTGACATAGTCGTGGTTCCACGAAAGCAAGACCATGTCCCCTTGCTTCAGAGAATTCACCGCAGCTTGGATGGCGGCAGGCACGGTGGGATGCTTCATGTTGTCTTCGACAAGGAAAGCGAACTCGTCGCATTTCGGGTCGCCGTACTCCCCAAGTTTTTCGTACTTCAAGTAGTTGACGACCCTGAAGGTCGCGAGCGTCCCCGACTGGCCGCATTTGTCAGGGCAGAGCGATGTCAGCCCCATGCATCGGTGATAGTTCGTCCCTTGAAACTCCGCCACAGTCTCATGTCGAGCCAGTGTCTCCACTTTCGCCGCCCCCTGTTCGCCCCCATTAGCCCACCCTGTGAGGACCAGTGAAAAGGCGATTGCCCACGAAACACGGCTCATGTTTGGGATCATCGCTCTTCTACTCCTCTTCTTCCTGTTTTCCGGCCGTCGGCGGTGAACCTCGCCGCACTTCGCGGCGTATGGTTAATACCGCCTTGTCGGGCCCTCTCCAAGGCAAGCCCCTCCTTAGCTCAATCGTCATCTTCGGTCAATACTGCGGAACGAGGCGATAGAATCGGCGCGACTTCTGCACGTCACTGTCAGTCCAGCCGTCTTCTCTCTGCATTCCGCCTTCACGCTTGCAGGGATCCTTCTGACGATCTGGACATGGCTGCCGGTTTCCGGCATTCTCCAGCCCTGTGTTCGTTACGTTCCGCAACATCCAGAGGAATGACAGAGCCCATGAGTTGCACCTATCAGGAGGCTTCGCTCCCGGTCGCGCCCCGCGTTCGCGACTTGCTGGCGCGGATGACGGTTGATGAAAAGGTCGGCCAGTTGCGCAGCCAGAATGCCGACCTGAAGAAGTCCATCGAGGCGCACCGTCTGGGGATACCGGTGTTGATAAACGAAGAAGCACTCCACGGCGCGCAGTGGGGCGATGCCGCCGTGACCCGTGTGCTGAAGGCGAAGTTTGAGCTGGGGCTTTTCGATCACCCGTATGTGGACGCGTCGGAGGCGGACGCGGTGGTGCGCTGCCCGGAGCACAGGGCCGTCGCACTGGAGGCGGCGCGCAGTGCCATCGTGCTGCTGAAGAACAAAGACGGCGCGCTGCCGCTGCGAAAGGATATCGGGACCATCGGCGTCTTTGGCCCGGCCGCAGAAACAGTCAACCTGGGGGACTACAGCGGGCCCTATGGCGGATGGGGCGGCGAGGGCGTCAGCCCGCTCGCCGGCATGCGGGCCGTGGTTTCGCCCCGGACGGGAATCCGGGTTTGCGGGCCAGGGGAGGAGGTGGCGGAGGTGGCCAGGGGCTGCGATGTGGCGATCTATTTCGCCACGATCCGCGAGGAAGAGGGCTCTGACCGATCCAACCTCGATCTGCCGCGCATCAAGGCGCAGGCCGAAGGCACGGCCGACGCCACACATGCCATCATCGTGGAGAAACGCCGCCAGGATTTCATCGCGGGCGATCAGGAGGCGGAGATTCGCAGAATCGCGGCCACCGGGACGAAACTGGTGGTGGTACTCCTGGCCGGAAGCGCTGTGACTATGTCGAAATGGATTGACGATGCGGCCGCGGTGCTGTTGCCGTGGTATGGCGGGGAACAGGGCGGCACAGCCATCGCCGAAGTGCTCTTCGGCGAATACAATCCCGGTGGGAGACTGCCGATCACTTTCCCGAAAACCGTGGGGCAGTCGCCTTTGTATTACAGCCACAAGCCCACCGGACGGCCGTACCACTACAACGACAACGATGGGAAACCGCTCTTCCCGTTCGGTTTCGGCCTGAGCTACTCTGACTTCGAATACAGCAATCTTGTCATCACGCCCGAGCATTCGGACGGAACGAGTCCAGTCACCGTGCGGCTGAATGTGCGGAACACGTCGTCCGTTGCTGGTGACGAGGTGGTGCAGCTATACATTCATGACGAGGTGGCCAGCGTTGCGGTGCCGGTCAAGGAACTGCGCGGGTTTGCTCGGGTCAGCCTAGCCATCTGATTGGTGCTGTCCGCTGCCTGTCGGGTCTGTGCGATACGCGGCGAGATAGCGAGCAACTACCTCGGTTTGGCTTCGGACTTGGGCTCTGCCAGCTTGAACAGTGACCGGATCATGCTTGCGCTGATGTTGAAGGTGGTCTTGTAGACAACGGATTCGTCCTTGAGCTTGACGTTTGCCAGCACCAGGCGACCGGCTTCCGCCCGCTTCGGGAAGTCCGAGCAGAACTCCCCCTCGAAGTAGTTGCGTTTCGACGTGTAGCCGTAACTGCGAAAGTCGAACTTGACTTCGATCGTGTCAATCTTATCCGGCTTCGAGAAAGGAGCGCCGGCGACAGCCGGAGCACTGTTCGTGGATTTCCTTGCGTAGACATCGAACACGAGCGTCACCGCGTCATAGACATCTTCGACACCTACATACAGACTCGCCGTACCAATGACTCGGTCGGTGGTCCCATTCTTGATTCCCCACGTCATCTTGGTTATGTCAACCGTGCACTTCGAATCCATCACGGTCTTGCCTTCCTTGAACGCCGCACCGTGAAGGTATGTTGCAGACGCGAGGAGAGCGATCCAGATCCAGCCGGTCTTCATGTAAGATTCCTTCCCTTGATGATGGGCGCACGTATTATTACGCACACACTGCACACGGCAGAGTAGCAACCGCATTTAAGAATCGCAACTTGGAATAATGCGTTCCGGCGGCCATGATTCGCAATCAGTCTCCTGGATCCATTGCCAGGGTTGCGGGGTCAATGGTTACCATGCGGATGTTGTCCGGACTGCCATACAGATCACCGATGTTGGCGGTCTCGTATACGCGGATAGTCCCGGAAAGGGTGTCACTAGCTCGCCAATGTCCGTGTCCCACGAACACCGCCACAATGGACTCGCGATACGCGCGTGCCAGGTCATAGAAGCCGTCCGTAAGCGGGATCTGGAAGCTCTCATGGCCGTAAGTCCAGTTAACCGTGGCGTTGTGGTCGGTCATGAGGGGGTGGTGCAGGAAGAGCACACAGGGCTCGCCGCGATCTAGTTCGCCCTCCAGCCATGCCAGTTGCGCCTCGTCAAACGAGCCCGTGCAGCCCAACTCGGGCCCGCTTCCGCCGCAGGGGCGACCAGCCAGCGGTCCGCGATTGCTGTTCAGGATGACAAACCGTAACCCGCCCTCGCTGAACGCGAATGTCGAAGCTCTGCCCAGCACACGTTCCCACACAGCCTCCACCTTTGCAGGATCTGCCGCCGTCGTGCCGACGCCGGCAGCCAGGTCGTATCCGACCTCGTAGTCGTGGTTGCCCAGCGCCGCGTACCACGGACAGGACAGGTCGCTCATCAGGGACTTGAACCGATCCGCCGGCGTATCGTCACCAACCGCATAGTCGCCGGGATTGTCGGAGAACAGACAGCCGACCAGATCACCAGTAACGACCACGAAACGTGGCGCCGGAGAGGCGCGGTTGATTGCAGCCACAGCCTGGCGCAAGTGGTCCAGGCTTCTCGCATTGTCATGGTCCGCGTCGTCTGGGTTGCCGGGCAGGCGGACGTGCACGTCGCTGATAACGGCGAAGGTGATGCCGGCAACAGCGGGAGTCGGATTGTCATCGCCTTCCTTGCAGCCCGTCGGAATCAGCATAACAAGGAATGCGGCGGCCGCGATGCGGCCGACCATCCCAGAGTGATAGTAAACACCTTCTCTCACCGTCTTGCCCACCACGACGACCACCGTAGACCGCGCGCCCTGCTCAATCAGGGACTCGGTAAGACGGGAAAGAATTCTTGCCCGCCGGCCTCATTGAGTTTCCTGGCCTCCTGATTTCCTGAGCGGAACCGGGTTGTCCGCCTGTGCCATCCGCACGTTCATGTCGGCAATCTTCTTCAGGAGGGCGGATTCCTCTTCGTGGTACATCTCCTGAATGTCTTCGTCGTGGAAGTTGTACACCCTGTCCTCGAACGCCGTGCTTTCCAGCCGGTCAAAAAGGCGAGCGCGGGCCTGAGCAATGTCCTTGCCGTAGATGTGATAAGAATCCGCCTGCCAGTTCAGGCGGCCCAGGCGCACCGTGCGGCCTGAATGCTCCGATATGCCGGCAGCCACGATGTCACGGTTGAACTGGGTGAAGCCGAACATGTTCATGAAGTTGGCGCCCCATGCGTCGTTGCTCCGGAAGCGGACATTGCAGTTGAGCCACTGCACGCCCTCGTCATCCTCCAGGATACGGTACCAGAGCGACTGGAGACACGGCGGATCGAAGCATTCCAGATCAAGGTTCGGCATCCACGTGATCATCTGGGCTTGACGGGTGAAGGGTTGCTTGACCAGTTTCTCGATGATTCGCTCAATCTGATCAACCCGAAACGGGCCCGTCACCCGGGACTGTGCCTCGCCCGCACCGATCCCGTTCTCCTTCCAAACCCCGTAAGCCGCCAGCCGGCCGTGGTAGGTGTCCTCCCAGCGGGTGTCGTCGGGGTCGGTCATGTTCTTTATCCCCGAATCATTCCGCCCCTCCAGCTCGTAGACATATTCGCGCAGATCGGCAATTCCGCCGGGAAACGCCTTGTGGATCATCGGGTCGGCCAACGGGTCCTGCACGGTGATGTTCATTGTGCAATCGAGGCTCAGCGGGTCGCCCTCCTTGTCGTACTGGGTGCGGAACCGAATCCCGTTCTTGTACAGACTGACCAGCGCATTCTCGTAGGCTTCCGCCAGCGACCGTCCTGAGACATGTAAAACCGGTATGCTTTCCATTGCTGTACCCTCCCACTTCGTCCACGGAGTGTAGCCTCTCGCCGCCAGCGCGCAACCCTAAACCACGCTTGCTTGATGCGCAGAAACCTCTATCATGTCCCCACGGAAAGGATATTATCCCATGCAAGCGATCACACGATGGATATCCGTTGCCGCACTGGCCGCCTCACTGTTGGTGGCGGGCGGTTGCGCAATGCCCAGCAACAAGGCTCTCTACGACATAGCCGCGGGCGCCGCCAAGTCCGACTCCCTCTTTCCAAAGACCGGAAAGATAGAACCCTACACCGAAAGGACGGTGTTCCCCTGCAAAAACGCGGCATGTGTGCGGGTTGCCTACAGTTTCACTGACGAGGCCGGCGTGTCCCAGCGCGCCACCTACACAGTGTGGCTGAAGCGCGTTGCCCTGACATGGGTTCCGGATCGGTGCCATCCGACACCCAGTGCGACAACTCCGGCATCCCAAACCAAGGTCACCTCCGCTCCCTGAAAGGCGCAGCGGACCCTGAATCGACAGTTTCCGGTAGGCGCTCCTGTGCTCGCCATTCCCTGCCCGCCCATAGACCGTAAAGTCGGTGCCGGCAACTATTTCGCTGAAGTTTCCGTTCAGGAAACTGCAGCCAGGCGCTCTGCCAGGGCCGTGCGCCTCATGCGAATTTCGTTGTTGCGGGTGGCGATGTAGACAGCCTTCATCGAGCCTACCAAACATACCAACCGGCGCCCGCGCGTGATCCCGGTGTACAGGAGATTCCGCTGCAACATCTTGAAATGTTGCGTTGTCATCAGGATCACCACGGCGGGATACTCACTGCCCTGCGACTTGTGGATGGAGCATGCGTAGGCGTGCACAAGTTCATCCAGATCCGCCAGATCATAGTCCACCAGCCTGCCGTCAAAATCAACTTTGACCTGGTGCAGCTCCTTATCGAGGCTGCGGATGCGGCCGATATCGCCGTTGAAAACGTCCTTGTCGTAGTTGTTGCGGACCTGCATCACGCGATCACCGACCCGATATACCCGTCCCATTCGGTGAATCTCGGCTCCACTCGGGTTCAGCGCACCTTGCAGAATGGCGTTGAGGTTGTCCGCCCCCAACTGGTTCCGCCGCATGGGCGTCAGGACCTGCACATCATTCATCGGATCAAACCCAAACCGCTTCGGGATGCGGTCGGTCACCAGGGTGAGCAGCTTCTGAATAACGTCCTCCGGCTCCTGTGCCTCCATAAAGTAGAAGTCGGATACATCGCCGGCCCCCGGCAGTTCCAGCGGTTCGCCGCGGTTGACGTTGTGAGCATTGCGGACGATCCATCCCCCGGTCTCCTGACGGAAGATGGTCTTCAGTTTCCGGCAAGCGATCACATCCGACGTGATCATGTCATGCAAGACGTTCCCTGGTCCAACGCTGGGCAACTGGTCCGTATCGCCGACGAAAACAAGGCACGACGCATCAGGTACCGCATTGAGAAAGGCATGCATGAGCGGAATATCCACCATTGAAACCTCGTCAACGATAAAGACGTCGGCTTCCAAAGGGACATCCCGGTCCTGCTCGAATCGCCCCGTGGTTGGCATGTACTTGAGCATGCGGTGAAGGGTCTTCGCCTCGCGGTGGGTCGCCTCCTCCATCCGCTTGGCGGCACGCCCGGTGGGCGCCGCGAGCGCAACCCGGAGTTTGCGCGCCTCAAAAACATCCACCAGCGCACGAATGATCGTGGTCTTGCCGACGCCAGGTCCGCCGGTGATGATTGATACCTTCTCGGTAAGGGCCATTCTCAGCGCATCGGCCTGAGTGGTCTCGAAGCGCAGTTTCATCCGTTCCTCCGCCCATGGAAGCGCCTTGTCGGAAAGGATCATACGGAATGGTACCGGCGTGTCGCGAATGTGGCGCAGGCGGTCTGCCACCCCGCGTTCGGCATCGTAAAGGCCGGTAAGGTAGATGCGCGATCCGTCGCGAACCAGATACCGCAGGTCGATGATGCGATCCAGCGAGGGCCGCAGTTGGTCCTCGTCAATCCCCAGGAGTGCGTTGGCTTGCCCCAGCAGTTCCGTCTCGTTGGAGAAACAGTGCCCCTCCTCGGTCATTGTCTGGAGAACGTGAACGAGTCCCGCCTGGGCGCGCAGCGGAGAATCGTGCGGAATCTCCAGACTGGAGGCAACCTTGTCCGCCGTTTTGAAGCCGATGCCCCAGATGTCCCGGCAGAGGCGGTACGGATTCTCCGTTATCAGCGCTACGGCCTGACTGCCGTATTGCCGATGGATTCGAGTTGCCTGTGCCGCGCCGATTTCGTGTCCCTGCAGAAATATCATGATATCCCGCACGGCCTTCTGTTCGATCCACGAGTCCTTGATCATCCGGCGGCGCACGGGACCAATGCCCTCCACTTCCTCCAAGCGGGCGGACTCCTTCTCGATGACATTGAGCGTTTCTTTTCCGAAGTGCGCAACGAGACGTTCGGCCACTACCTTCCCAACCCCACGGATGAGGCCACTCGCCAGGAATCGCTCAATGCCACGGGCCGAGGTTGGCGCAATGCAGGTGATGACATCGGCCTGGAACTGGAGCCCGAACTGCGGATGCCGCGTCCAGCGGCCGTCGGCCTTCATGGCCTCCCCGATCCACGCCGCTGCGCAGGCGCCGACAACAACAATCGGTTCGCTTCGGCCCGGAACCGCCACCCGGCAGACCGTGTAACCGTTCTCCTCGTTGCGGAAAAGCACGGACGCTATGGTGCCGGAAAGCGATTCGGTTTCCCCCACCACAACGTCAGGGTCCGGACTTGCCGGCTGGGGCTGACGCCTCCGACGGGAACGGGAGGCCGAAAAATCGCTCGGCTTCATTTCCATAGACTTGGCGGGTAGACGCCTCCCTCGACCAGACCGCCTATGCGGGCAACGACCGCCGCCTTGTCCTGGGGATGAGTGACGCCGAACCAGGACTCGGGCGTCATGATCAGCGTCACCGTGGCGCTTTGGGAGGCGATCAGCCGATCCACGGCCTCCGGGAGATAGTACTCCGCCTTGAGATCCGCTCCGCGTATGTCAAGAAAACGAAGGAAGCCGTCTCTTAAGTGGGAAAACATCACTGGTTTGAAACCCCACATATTCATGGATACCGGCTCATCGCCGGTGAGTTGCCCGCCATCCCAGACAATGCGGTCGCCGGTGCGGCGAATGCCGACGTGCTCCACTATCCTGGCCAGACAGCCTGGCGATGCCTCGGTACCGACGCCGCGCGAGACGCTCCCATGTTCGGAAAGCGTCTGGGCAAGACGAAACGCAATGAGCGCGAATTCTGAAGGATCGCCCGCAGTGTCGCCGAGAAATCGGGCCAACAGGCGGTACGACTCGGGCCCGTAGAAGTCGTCGGCGTTGATGACCCCAAAGGGCTCATCAATAACGTCGGCGCAACGCAAGACGGCATGCCCGGTGCCCCATGGTTTCACTCGCCCCGGCGGAACCGTCCTGCCGTCCGGCAATCCGTCGAGTTCCTGAAAAACGTATGTAACAGGAACCTGCCGCTCGACACGACGGCCGATCGCGGCCCTAAACGGCACTTCGATATCGCGGCGGATCACAAACACCACGCGCCCGAATCCGGCACGCACGGCGTCAAATACCGCGTAGTCCAGAAGAAATTCGCCCGACGGCCCTACTGGGTCCATCTGCTTGAGACCGCCGTATCGGCTTCCGATGCCGGCTGCCAGAACGACTAGAGCAGGTTTCACGGCGGGACTATAGCAACTTGGCCAGGAGTTGCGAAGCGGAAAGACGGCATCTGCGGAACCCGTCAGTCATGTGGGGCGGCGCTGGTAACCGCCCGTGGGCGGACGCAATATCCGGCGTCACTGAGGGGACACGCATCTGCTCTTCTGTTGGCCGGGCATGTCCGCCCGGCGCGGTGCAAGAAGAGGAAACAAAAGGCGAACTCGGAATCAGGGAACTAGTGTACTTGTCCTGTCGCCAGCCTTGCCTGACGTCACTTTCCCCGCACCTTGGCAAGCGTCACAGGGCAAAGTGGAAACCTTCCCCGCGCCTCCGCACTGGGCGCACTTGCCAGATCTCTTGCAGGTGATGCAGGGCATCCGGTCCGCCACTCCCATCATCATGGCCTTCCGGACCCCCTCCCCGGAACACATCGCGCACAGGCCGCTTCCAGAGCACTTTGGGCACGGCCCAAGCTTCTTCCCAGTCCCTGAACATGCAGGACAGGTCACCGTTTCTTCATCCGGCACAGTTACCGCGGGAGTGTTGATTTCATTCAAAACGTTCTTGTACAGTTCGATGACTTTCTTTACCGCCACAGCGTCCTCGATTTTGCCATCCACTGTCAACCGTGTCTTCACCGCTTCCAGATCCACGACATGCCGCTCGATAAGAATCTTCTGTTTCCGCTTGAACGATTCCTTAGCCTTAGCCATGGCCGCGCGATAGGCATTGCGTGCCTGACAGATGACCAAGTGCGTCCCAGGTTCGTCCTCTTGAGGAATTGCAACCGCCTTGTTGATGCGCTTCAGTTCCTGCTCGGCGGCCAAAACACCTTCAAGGTTCCCGGCGAGTCTGCACTTGTACGAGGTGCTCACCAAGCCATTGGTGTATTGCACGAACGCCGCCATCTTATCCACCAGCATCTGGTCGCGGCAGTCGCTCAGGGCACTCTCCATCGCGGCTTGCAGGCGTTTGGCGGACTCAGGCAGCTCAGCCCCGAAGAGACCTCCGGCAGTCAGCAGGATCGCCACCGCAATAGTGCTCAATGTTGTCAGCATCAGCCTGCGCATGGGGGCGATTGTCGTGCCGATCGCACATTGAATCAAGCCTTTTCCCAGCCTTTTTCGGCTTTACAGGCAGGGAAAGCTTGCCAAAATGGCATGGCGTGAAGGGTATTGCACATTTCACAATCGGCGTGGCTGCGGCATCCTGCTTCCCGGAGGCCATCCGCGCGGCCGCCGAAGGCAACCCCGTACACTTCCTCCTTGGTGGAATAGCAGGCCTCATTCCCGACACACTGGACTTCAAGTTCTACAAGTTCATTTACCGGCACGATATAGAAGTCACTCCGGACCCGCTCGCTCCCGACGCGGAAATGATCGCCAACGCCATCGCGATGGCTATCCACAGGGCATGGGAGACAAAGAAACCGGTGCGTATCAAACTGAATACCATCCGACTGGGGGCGGACGCCTGGCAACGGTATTTCGTCCGCCTCGATGTCGCACGGCGCAAAGTAGCGGTTCGTTACGGTCCCGTGGTGGACACCGGTCAAAACGCTGTCGGGTCAGTGCCTTCAGGCGGCAGCACGGAAGCCGTTTCCACGCTCCTATGTGATGTGCGCCTGGACTACGAGGAAGAGACACTCATCGACATCTTTGACGGCCCTGTGTTCGAGATGCAGCCATCCGGCCCCAAGTGCGTTGTGCCTCGTTTCATCCCATGGCACCGTGAGTGGACGCACAGCATCCCACTTGCTTTCGTTGCGGGGTTGGCGGCAGCGTTGGCGGTGAACATGACTGCTGGCCTTATTGTCTTCCTGGCGTGGGCCGCACATGTGGTGGCCGACCAGATGGGGCACATGGGCAGCAACTGGCTGTATCCGTTCCGATCACACCGTTCGCCGGGATGGCGGTGGATGAGGTCCGTGGACGCCGTTCCTAATTTCACAGCCGTATGGGTATCGGGCTGTCTGGTTTTTCTCCATCTCTACCGGCAGGTTCACCAAATTGCGCCGCTTGTCTTCATCAAATGGCTCCTGGCGGTGGCTCTCCTGCCCGCGGCATTGGCATGGCTCTGGCGCAGGGTGGAGAAATTCGCGCGGATGGTACCATCATCGGAGAACCGGTGACGCTGTCTAGCAGCGTGTCGGACTTACTGATCGAGTTGCCCCAACCGCCCTAGCCGACACGCTGCTAGTTCAGAACAGGCCGTCCGAGTCCTGCGCCGACGGGTGGCGCTCCAAGATG
>CAZWPN010000049.1:0-21092 GCA_964635275.1 uncultured Victivallales bacterium
ACGGTTGTTTTTGTGAACAGGATGGTGGGTGCTAAACAGAAAGGACTGATGGCAACTTTGAGTTCTCCGGAAAGTACGGCGCTGACGGAATTGCCAAGTGCACGTACAAAGAGATCGGTGGCAAACGCAGCGGCACCATGACCATCGAAGTGCCTAAGTAACCCCTACGGGGGTAACCCCATCCCCGGTTAGCATGCAAGATCGTGGCCCCAGCGCGGGCGGCCCATGCTTTCAATGGTGCCGCAAGGAACGGAAGAAGACCGTGTCCGTGGCCTTATCCGAGGGGCAATATCTGTGGATGAAGAAGGCGATCGTAAACTGGCGACAAGTTCAGGACACGCTCAAGCGCATGGAACAAATATCGCGCTTGGTTCTCTTTCGAACTATCCCAGAACCGCCTCGTCGTAAATCATTAAGCAAGAAAGTATTGGGGCTTAACTAAGCGCCATTCGGGTCTGACCATGGGAACCCTTTCTACGCCGACCTCTTGACTGTGTCTAGCCCCCCTGTTTATCATCAGCGCATGCTCTGGCTTAACAATTCCGAGTTGAACGTCGCTGTGTTTGACCCAATCGCCGACCAGGCGCGCTTTGGCATGCGTTACTGTACCGGCGGGTACATCGGGCAGGTAACAGACCACCGGCTCGGCGATCTGACCTCCGGGCCGACTTATCCCTATGATTTCAACTGGTATGACGGTGCTGGCCTGCCGGAGGCATTCGACACCCCCCTCGGCAATCCTGAAGACGCCGATGACCGGTTGCTGCTCGGCATTGGCATCGGCCTGTTCGAGAAGCCTGCGCCGTGCAAAACCCATCCATGCCCCGTTACCAACAAGGCGTTCTGCGTCTGGGATGTCCGGGAGACAGCCACCACGCTGACGTTCGCGACGAAACAGGCTCATCTGGGTTGGGCGTTGGAACTCACCCGCACGATCACGCTGGTGCACCGGACATTGCGGTCGGAGACACGTGTCAAGAACACGGGACAGGGCCGAATTCCGGTGCGCTGGTATCCCCACCCTTTCCTGCCGTTGTATCCCGGCGGCGAGACGTGCAAGCTCAACGTGCCCATAGCGATTCCTGAAAACCCAGGCTTCGAACTGCTGCCCAACGGCTTCATCGGCCAGAAGGGGCTGCCGTGGGGGGGAGGCTACTGTCAGCCGTTGGAGTTTGTGCCGGATCGTCCGGTGACGTTCCTGCAGAAGCATCCCAAGCTCGGACTGCTGGCGGTGACCACGGACTACGCGCCATCGAGGATACTGGTCTTTGGCAATCGCAACACGTTTTCGTTCGAACCCTACTTCGAAAAAACGCTTGATCCCGGTGTTGAGACGGCCTGGTCCCTCACGTTCGATTTCTGAGGCGCAACGAGGCTGGTCATGGCAAGTGGGCATGCCATGTTACTTTTCATGACGATTGGCCGCGACGTGCGGCCAACAGGGATTGCAGGACGGTCGACGCAACCAGATCCAGATCCTGCCGGCGTTCGAGAAACGGCGCCACGTCCTGTTGCGCCAACTTCCAGTTAACCGACGCCAACCGTGTCGCGACCAGTTCCGTCCAATTTCGATCCGTGACCACGGGGCCTTCCCAGCCTGTCTGTTGAAGGGTATTACTGAGCAACCGAACGTTAGGCGTGGGCCAATCGGGCGCCGACAAGTACCAGGCCAGATCGTAAAGATCGCGGCCCTTCACGTACGACCGGGTCAGCACCGCGTGCAATTTGCCGGCCAACAAAGACGCGCGGTCATAGTGCAGAAGGTTCAGCATCACAAAGCGCCGCACGACCCGCGTCGCCACCGCCGCACCCGCCGGCGGATTCGTGTCAATCTCCACCTTGACGGAGAACACCTCGTCGGCGTGCGGCGACAGCCGCAGTTCATGAAGCAGTCCCCGGAACTTCACAAATGCGGATGCCACGGTCGCGTTTGTCTTTGACTTCACCTCGACATCGTATGCCTCCGCCTGGAAATCCGCCTGTACCCCCCTCAGCAACGTCTCAAACCGGGCGTCCCCGTGCGGCGTGGTCAGCGAGAAGTCGAGGTCCTCCGAATACCGCGGAATCCCGAACAGAAACCGCAACGCCGTGCCGCCGACGAACGCCCAATCGGTGGACGCCTGCGGATTACGAGGGCGCATCCAACGCTTCCTATGGCCCGATGCAGTACAGCACATTGGCGGCACGGAGGAACACGCGACCGGCGGCATAGGCGGGCGACGCGTTGATCGTCTCGTTCACAGTCCCCTCGCCGATCTTTGCCGGCTTGTCGCCCGTCTTCGCGACTACCGTCGCATCGCCGCAGACCAGATAGAGCTGATCGCCGACCACCATCGGCGAGGCAGATGAGGAACTCACGCCCATATCCGGCTGCCCCAGCACCTTGCCCGTCTTCGCGTCCACGACGGTAAGAACCGACTGCAGGAAATGATAAAGGCGCAGGCCATCGGTCGCCATGCTCTGCTCGGCGGAAAAACCGCTTTCGTCGGGAAGTGCCGTGAGCGACCACAGAATGGTCCCCTTCTCCAAATCGAGCGCGAATATCCCGCTGTTCTGGCAACCCACGAAGATCCGCTCGCCGTCCGTGACGGGTGATGGACCGACGCAGTACTCAGGACTCGCCGTCAAGACCTTCGTGGACCAGACCTTGGCGCCGGTCTTGGCGTCCCACGCGGTCACGTCCGGGTCGGCCAGCAGAACGACGAGCGACGCGCCGGACTTGGTCTTTGCCAGAATCGGCGAGGCCCAGGTGGATCCGTCCCGCTTGGTCTTCCACTGCTGCTTGCCAGTAGCGGCATCGTAGGCGGCGACAAAGGACTCGGCGCCTTCGAAAACCGCGATCACCGAATCCCCGAACACGAGCAGCGAGTTGTCCAACCCGTACTTGTTGTCGCGCGTATCGCCCAGCGCCACGCTCCACAGGTGCTTTCCGGTCGCGAGATCGAGCGCAGCCAGTTGGCCGTTGGAGAACACCGCATAGACCCGTTTGCCGTCCGTGGCCGGAGTGGCCCCCGCGTGGAGCAAGTCATTCCACTCGGAGGACTGGGTATCCAGGGTGTACTCCTTGATCGCGCCTTCGACCGTGGGGACTTCCGTTTGCCAGATCTGCTTTCCCGTCGCCGTGTCAAAACAGTAGACGAGCCGTTTCTCGACGGTGGCGGAGGCGACCACCACTTTGTCATTCCAAACCACCGGGGAGGCCCAGCCAGGAAGGTCCAGTTTGGCCTGCCAGAGAATACCCTTCTTATCCTTCTCACTCCACGAGGTGGGTGCGGATCCACGGTAAATGCCGGAACCGGTCGGTCCCCTGAAAGAAGGAGAAACGGTATCGCCTCCGGTGGGTGCTGGTTCCGCCGCCACCAAGGTCATGCCCGCCAATGTCCATCCCGCCACGGCAGTCATCATTGATTTGCTCATCTCTTGCACTCCTTTCGTATCAGCGCTTCCTAGTTTGCAATAGGTTTGTTTCATTTGGAACTCAGGAAATCAGGAAGGGTTGGGATGCTCTCTGCCGACCCGTATTTCCTGAGTTCCAGATCACATCTGCCCGATCAACCGCTTCGTCAGTGCAGTATTCCACTTCACCGAAATCACTGTACGTCATTTCCCGCAGCGAATCCAGCATCCTCCATCGGCCTCAACCATGATCGCGTCGAGACTGACGCGTTCTCCGCTCACCGGCTCGGGCACAGCGCCGTACAGCATGGCCGGCACGTCAAGTTGCACTATCCTGGCAGTCCCTTCGGGGTGCGGGAACTCGAACGCCCATTCCGAAGCCGGTCCGACGTCTTTCCCATTCGCATGGTTCCCTAGCCTCGACACGGGGTTGTGTTAGCAGTAGAGTTATCACTTGCATCTGGGAATCGTTTAACCAGAGGAAACCATGACAGACCGTATTCCAATCGCCATCGTGGGGCTGAACTTCGGAAACCGTATCGCCGAGCGTGACCTCCGACACCGTGAAGCGGCTGGCTGTTTCGTGCTGGCCGCCGTCTGCGATCAGAATGCCAAACGCGCGGATGAGGTTGCCGCGAGACTTGGTGTCAAGGCGTTCCACGATCTCGACGACGTCTTGGCCTGCGGCGACATCCCCGCGATCGGACTCTTCACTGGACCCGCCGGGAGAGCGCAACTGATCCGACGGATCATCCGGGCGGGCAAACACGTGATGACGACCAAGCCCTTTGAACTGGATTCAACGGAGGCGGCCTCCGTCCTAGGCGAGGCACGGCAGCTTGGCCGCGCCATCCACCTCAATTCCCCTTCGGCCTCGCGCTCCGGCGATTTCCTCCTAATGGACGCGTGGATCCGCACGTTCGGACTCGGGAGGCCGGTGGCAGGAACCCACGAGTCGTGGTACAAGCGGGTGGAATCCCCTGACGGCACATGGTATGACGACCCGAACCTGTGTCCGGTGGCACCGATCTTCCGTCTCGGCATCTACGGCATCAACGACATTCTATGCATTCTCGGGGAACCCGACACAGTAACAGTCGCGCAATCGCGGATCTTTACCGGCCGGCCCACCCCAGATCTCGCGCAACTGACCATCCGATTCAAGAATGGAGCCATTGGAACAAGCCTGGCGGGTTGGTGCCTGCAACCGCCCCGCGCCGAGCACTGCCTGACCTGCCACTTTGAAAACGGTACGATCCATCGTAGTCCCGCGCTGGTGCCGGATCCCGATGGTCGCTTCACCCTCTGCGTGGTTCCGGCCGACAGTCGCCAGGGGACTCCGGCGGAAACGGCCACGCTTCCGCACGAACAACTGAGTTCCGCGTACCAGTGGAAGACGTTTTGCGATGCAATCCACGGACGGCCGATCCAGCAGCCCACCCCTGAAGAGATCATCGTGAACGGCGTCCGGGTGATCGAAGCCATGAAGCGCGCGGCAGTCACGGGCCGGACCGAAACGGTTTACTGAGTTCTCCATATTACAGTGTTTCAGGACCGGACATGACCGTATGAGTATTACTGAGAATGGAACACGGAATGCGGGAGGCGCCGAAACGGCGGCAACGCAATCCGTCGTCGCTCCGGACGGTCGCAGGGCACTCCGATGGGGTGCAGCCGCCGCGGTGCTGGCCGGCATCGTCGGTGCGATGGCGCTGGTCTTCTGGCACACCCAGCCGTCCACCCTCTCCATAGCCGTCAGCGTCCCTGGCATGGATGGCCGACCTGTCGATCTGCCGCTGAAGGACAATGTACGCATTGGCACCATATTCATTCCCGGCACCGGCAAACCTTCCTCTCTGCCCGGAACGTGGCCGCGATTCCGTGGCCAGGATTTCTCCAATATCGTGTCGGCGCCCTCCGCTCAGTTGGCGGAGACCTGGCCCACCAACGGGCCCAAATCCCTCTGGACGGTTGAGACCGGCGAAGGGTGCGCGGCACCCATCGTGAGCAAGGGGTGCGTCTATCTTCTCGATTACGATGAAACGGCGCGCGCCGATGTGCTTCGATGCCTCTCCCTGGACGATGGCCAGGAACTCTGGCGGCGCGGGTATGGCGTGCAAATTAAGCGCAACCACGGCATGTCCAGAACAGTTCCCGCCGTCTCGGAGCCGTACGTGGTGACCATCGGTCCGCGCGGCCATGTCATGTGCACGGAAACCGGCACGGGCCGATTCCTCTGGGGTATCGACATGGAACGGCGGTTCGGCACGAAGATTCCCGACTGGTACACAGGCCAGTGCCCGCTGATCGACGGCGACACCGTCGTACTCGCCCCCGCCGGAACCAATACCTTCATGCTCGGGGTCGAGCTCGCGACTGGCAAAACCGTGTGGGAAACCTCTTCCGAAGGGCGATGGAAAATGTCGCATTCCTCCGTCGTTCCGGCCGTCATCGCCGGACGCCGCATGTTCGTCTATGCGGCCGTCGGCTGCCTGGCGGGTGTGGCGGCCGATGGGCCGGATCGTGGCAAGCTCCTCTGGCAGACCCCGGAATGGCGGGCCAACGTCATCGCCCCGTCCCCCGTCGTCCTGACCGATAACCGCCTCTTCGTCACCGCTGGTTACGGCGCCGGCAGCATGCTCTTCCAGATTTCACGCGAGGGCGACACCTTCACGGTTACATCCATCAAGAAGTACAATACGCGTTCGGGACTCGCCTGCGAGCAGCACACACCCATCTTCCACCAGAACAGGCTTTTCGCCGTCCTGCCCAAGGACGCGGGCGCCAACAAGAACACCTTCGCCTGCGCCGATACCGAGGGCACCATCCTGTGGACCAGCGGCGATGAGGTGCGCTTCGGCATCGGGCCCTTCATCGTCGTGGGGGATCGCTTCCTGATCCTTGACGACGAAGGCGTGCTCACCATGGCGCGCGTGAGCACGGAACGGTTCATCCCCATGGCCCGTGCCAAGGTCCTTCCGGGGCATGACTCCTGGGGCCCGCTGGCTGTCGTCGGAACACGTCTGCTCCTGCGGGACTTCAAACACCTGATGTGCGTCGATCTGGGAGAACAAAAGGGCAATCCATGACCACCGCTCCACTGCAACCCCATCCCACGGAAAGGCCTCCGCGCCCGGTGCGCGCCACCAGCACCTGGGCCCGTGTTACAGCAACCGTGATCGTGCTGGCGGTACTCGCCCTGACCGTGTGGCTCGTACGGCAGGGAACGCGGCCCCGGAACTGGGGCGAGCGTTTTCGCTACGACCTATCGGCGATCAAACAGATTGATTCGAAGCACATGACAGGACGTGAAGTCGCACCCATCCCCGCCGGCGTCACGAACCCGCATGCCCTCGCGACGGACCGCTCCAACCGTGTCTACGTGGGCGGCGACACCGCCATCGCGATCCTGGAAACCGACGGCCGCGCGATGCGGCAGATCGCGACCGACAGGCCCGTCACCTGTCTTGCCATCGGCCGGGACGGCTTGATCTATGCCGGCCTCACCGACTCCGTCGCGGTGTTCACGCCAGAGGGCATCAAGCGTGCTGAATGGCAGGCGCCGGGGACAAACGCCGTCCTGACCTCCATCGGCGTGAATGACACGGATCTCTTCGCGGCCGATGCCGGACAGCGCATTGTGTGGCGCTTCGACCTGACCGGGAATCTGCTCGCACAGATCGGGGCCAAGGACCCGAACACAGGATTTCCGGGTTTCTTTATTCCCAGCCCCTACTTCGATCTGGCCTTCGCGCCCGATGGGGCCCTGTGGGTCGTGGATCCGGGCCGCCACAAGTTCATTCATTTCTCACCAGATGGCGAGGTCTTGAGTTCCTGGGAGCGCACCGGAACGGATATCGAAGGGTTCAGCGGGTGCTGCAATCCCTCGCACATCGCCATCCGGTCCGACGGGTCATTCGTCACCAGCGAAAAAGGGGTGGTCCGCGTCAAGCTTCATACAGCCACCGGCACGCTGGCAGGCGTGCTCGCCGGTCCCGCACGCTTCGGACCGGACACGCGCGGACTCGATCTCGCCGTGGACAGCACCGGGCGCATTCTGGTGCTTGATCCTGACAGAGCCCTCATTCTCGTTTTCATGCTGGAGGACAAATGAAGAAAATGAACCGACGTGAAGCGATCCGGCTGCTAGGCCGTGGCACCATGCTGGGTGGCCTTGGCCTTCTGACCGGGGTGCTGGGCAGCCGTATCACAGCGGGACCAGGCAAAGCCCAATGCTCCGGCGCGGGGCGTTGCGGCGCCTGTCCGGTCCTTCCCGGATGCGAACTGCCGCGCGGGCTCTCGGCCCGGCGCGTACTTAGAAACGAGACGGCGCCATGACGGATCCTGCCAAAACCGTACAATTATCGCGCCGCTCGTTCCTCAAGAGCAGCGCCATCGCCACCGGTGTCGCAGCCCTCGGGAGTGTGGCAGGACTGGCGATGGGGAAGAAAGGCACACCTGAGGCGAGAGTCTGGCAGATTGATCCGGACAAGTGTACCCAGTGCGGCCGTTGCGCAGACGCCTGTGTGCTGACCCCCTCGGCAGTCAAGTGTGTGCATGCCTATGACGTGTGCGGCTACTGCAACTTGTGCGGCGGATACCACCGGGCGGGCGTGAAGGTCACCGACACCGCCGCTGAGAACCAGCTCTGCCCGACCGCCGCCATCAAGCGCACGTTTATCGAAGATCCCTACTATCGTTACGATATCGAAGAGGAGCTTTGTATCGGTTGCGCCAAATGCGTAAAAGGGTGCGGCGCCTTCGGCAACGGATCCCTCTACCTCCAGATCCGGCACGACCGCTGCGTGCACTGCAACCAATGCGCCATTGCCTCCGTGTGCCCATCGAACGCGATCGCGCAGGTCCCGGCCGACCGGCCTTACCGGCTCCGCGGTATCCATGGGAGGAAGAAGAATGCCTAGAAGCCATCACGCCACCCTGCGGGTTATCGGCAGTGCGGTCATTCTGCTCTCGCTTTTCGCGACCAACCTCCTCGCCGCTACGCCGCCCGCCCGATTCCCCCAGCCGGAGTTCGAGACCCAGTATGTCCAGCCCGAAGCCACGGTTCCCCCACCCCGCCTGCTCGCCCAAGAGTATGCCGATGTGGCGGTACTCGCACTCGCGCTTGCGCTGGCGGGCTGGCTGGTCCTCAACCGCCGCTCGCGCGCCGGGCTGGTCGCCCTTTCGGCATTCACCATCGCCTACTTCGGTTTTTATCGCCGCGGGTGCGTCTGCCCCATCGGCTCCATCCAGAACGTCGCGGCCGCGCTAGCCGACCCAACCCAGGTGCTTCCTTGGGCAGTGGCCGCGTTCTTCATCCTGCCGCTCATTGCGACTGCCTTGTTCGGGCGTGTGTTCTGCGCCGGAGTCTGCCCTCTGGGCGTACTCCAGGACTTGGTGGTCTGGAAGCCATTATCTGTTCCCGCCTGGCTAAACGGACCTATGCGTCTGCTGCCGCCTCTCTACCTCGGCCTTGCCGTTCTGCTTGCAGCCACAGGGGCGGACTACATCATCTGCCGCTATGACCCTTTCATTGCCTTCTACCGGCTTGGCGGCTCAGTGGCAATGCTCACTGCAGGTGCTCTGCTGCTCGTTGGCGGAATGTTCGTTGGCCGGCTGTATTGCCGCTACGCCTGCCCCTATGGCGTGCTGCTGGGCTGGATCTCGCGTTTCTCCTTCCGTCATGCCACGATCACGCCGACAGGCTGCATCAACTGCCGCCTCTGCGAACAGGCCTGCCCCTTCGACTGCATACGCACACCGGAGCCCGAGCGCTCCACCGTAAGTCCCCGCACGGCGCGCGTCCGGCTGACCGGCGCGCTCGCGCTCCTGCCCCTGCTGATTCTGCTGGGCTCCGGACTGGGCTTCCTGATGCATGTCCCGCTTTCGCGGCTTCATACCACCGTCCGCCTTGCGGAACGGATCGCCTGGGAGGAAAAACAGGGCACCGCCGCGGCGATGACGCTCGAGAGCGAGGCCTTCCGCTCCTCCGGCGAGCCGATCCATAGCCTGACCGCGAAAGCGGACGCCGTCCGGCGCCAGTTCAAGGTCGGATCCGCCCTGCTCGGCACCTTCATGGGCTTCATTCTCGGCGTCCGCCTGATCGGGCTCTCCCGTTGGCCGCGCCAGACCTGTTACGACATGGATCACGCCCAATGCGTCAGTTGCGCGCGCTGTTTCGACTACTGCGCCATGGAACGTGGGAAGCTGACGACACCCGAATCAACACAGAGCGCGGGAGGATCGTCATGAGGGAGCTTCCGCCATCTCCACTTCGCACCCTTCCAGCCGCGGCGCTGGCGCTGCGCGCCGCGGCAAGGGCCGTCGCCATCGTATCGGCCGCATTCTGTCTCGTGGTCGGCCTTACCATGATGTTCGCCCAAGTGCGGATGGTGCAAAACGATGTCCTGAACGATCCGCGCCTGCTCGAGTTGCGGCGGCAATTCTCGACGGATCCCGACAACGAGCGACTGAAGCGGGAGATCCGCGCAACCGACCTGCAGGTCCGCCAGACGTACTTAGCCTATCAGGAAAAGGCCCGCACCGGCGCCCGGCTCCTGCTCTATGGCGCTTTGGCCCTGATGGCCAGTCTCGCGGTCCTGCCGCTGCTGCGCGAGGCGATGCCCGATCTGGACGCACTGGGGACGCCGCCATCTGAATGGATACGCCGGCGCCATGCGTGGCAGGGACTTGCCTTCGGCGCCGTAGCTGTTGTTGCCATCGCCGCCCTGGTTGCGTGGGTCCTGCGCAGCGCCCCTGAACGCGAGCGCGCCATCGCCGCAGGACCGTCCGAAACGCTCGCCGCTCCTTCATCGCCTTCGCCGGAGCCGTTGCCCCGGTCAACTTCTACCCCAGCAGTGGCTCATGAGTGAACCCTTCCATATCAACGACATCGACCAGATGGTCGCAAGCATCGGCCGTCGCACGGGCGATCTGATCCCAATTCTGCAAGCGATTCAACAGCGCTACCACTACCTGCCCGAGCCGGCACTAAAGCGCATCCCGGAAATCACAGAGATCCCCGCAGCGGTCGTGCGCGGTGTGGCCACGTTTTACAACTTCTTCCGCTTGCGTCCCGCCGGCAAACACCGGGTCTGCGTCTGCCACGGCACGGCCTGCCACGTTAAGGGCTCCGAGCAAATCCATGACGCCATAGAGAGACACCTGCAACTCGAGAAGGGCCAGGACACCGACGCGGCCGGTGAGTACACCGTCGAACGGGTGGCCTGTGTCGGCTGCTGCACGCTGGCGCCCGTCGTGGTGATTGACAATAACACCTACGGCCATCTCGGCACCACCGGCATTCCCGGCATGTTCGAGGACTTTGCCGCCGACAGTGGAAGCGCGGATGGCGGCGAGGGCAAGGATGCCGAATGGCTGCCCGGCGCCCCGGAGATCCGCGTTGGTGCCGGCTCCTGCTGCATCGCGGGCGGCAGCATGAAGGTGCAGGATTCCATCAAGGCCTCGCTGCGCTCGCGCGGCGTCCGGGCCAATGTAAGGACTGTGGGTTGCGTTGGTATGTGCCACCAGACGCCGCTGGTCGAAATCGTGTGGCCGGAGTCGATGCATGACACCCGCTTGCAAACGTCGGCGCTGGCTGAAGCCACACCGAAGGCCGTATCCAAGCCCCCCTCTGTTTTTGCCAAAGTGCTTCCCGACCAAGGCGACCTGATCGTGCGCCGGATGCTCGCTTCCCCCGGCCTTAAGGGACGCCTGATCTCTGCCACCTCGGCCTGGATCGACCGCCTGCTGGCCGCACCCGGCGGGAGCGTTGAAAAGCACACGCTCGACGTGCGCGACGGGCAGGTCTGTTCCTTCCTCGGAAAGCAGGTCCGCATCGCCACCGAATACTGCGGGCATCTCGATCCGCTCGACATTCGCATCTACGAGAAGCACGGCGGCTTCGAGAGCCTGCACAAGGTAATGCATACCATGGGTGCGGAGGAGACCATCGCGTGCATCAAGGCTTCCGGCCTCCGCGGCCGTGGCGGTGCCGGGTTCCCGACGGCCCTGAAATGGACCGTGGCCCGCGGGGCCGCCGGCGAACAGAAGTACATGGTCTGCAACGCCGACGAAGGCGATCCCGGCGCCTTCATGGACCGCATGATTTTGGAATCCTATCCATACCGCGTTCTGGAGGGCATGGCGATCGCGGCGTACTGCATCGGCGCCAGCGAAGGCTATCTCTACATCCGCGCCGAGTACCCGCTGGCCGTCCGGCGCGTCCGCGAGGCGATTGCCCGCATGGAGGCGGCGGGCTGGCTCGGCGACAACATCGGCGGCGGCAAGTGGTCGCTCAAGCTGCGGATCATGGAAGGCGCTGGAGCATTCGTCTGCGGCGAGGAGACCGCCCTGATCGCCTCCATCGAGGGACAGCGCGGCATCCCGCGCCTGCGCCCACCCTATCCCGCCGAGAAGGGACTGTGGGGCAAGCCTACCGCCGTCAACAACGTTGAAACCATCGCCCAGGTTCCGTGGATCGTGCGTCACGGCGCCAAGGCGTTCGCGGGCCTTGGAACCGCCTCCAGCAAGGGTACCAAGGTCTTCGCGCTGACGGGGAAGGTCCGGCGCGGCGGCCTCATCGAAGTGCCGATGGGGATTTCACTGCGCGAGATCATCGAAGAGATCGGTGGCGGCGTCCCCGCCGGCCGGACGTTCAAGGCGGTGCAGATTGGCGGTCCCTCGGGCGGATGCCTGCCCGCGTCGAAGGGCGATCTGCCTGTGGACTACGAGGCGCTCAATGCCGCCGGCGCCATCATGGGATCCGGCGGACTCGTCGTGATGGATGACCGCGATTGCATGGTGGATATCGCCCGCTACTTCCTGAAGTTCACCCAGGACCAGTCGTGCGGCCAGTGCACGGCCTGCCGCGTCGGCACCAAGCGCATGCTCGACATCCTGGATCGCCTCTGTCAGGGCAAGGGCAAGGATGGGGATATCGAGAAACTCGAGTCACTCGCAAAGGAAGTCAAACGCGGCAGTCTCTGCGGCCTGGGCCAGACCGCGCCCAATCCAGTGCTCTCGACCTTGCGCTACTTCCGCGAGGAGGTCGAGGCGCACGTCCAGGGCCGCTGCCCGGCCGGCAAGTGCGCAGCGCTGATCAAGTACGTCGTCAACGACAAGTGCATCGGCTGCACGATTTGTGCGCGAGCCTGCCCCGTGGACGCCATCACGGCGGTCCCTTACCGGAAACATGAGATCCAGAACGATGTGTGTACGCGGTGCGATGCGTGCCGCCAGACCTGTCCCGCCGAAGCCATCGAGGTGCAATCATGAGCCACGAGCACCTTCTTACCATCGACGGCCGGTCGGTCAGCGTTCCCGCCGGTTCGACCCTTCTGGCGGCGGCCCGCGTGCTGGGTATCGCCATTCCAACGTTGTGCCACAAGAACGGCCTGCGGCCCGGCACCTCATGCATGGTGTGCGTTGTCGAGATCGAGGGCGTGCACCGGTTGGTCCCGTCCTGCGCCTACCCGGCCAGCGCCGGCCTTGCCGTCAGAACCGACACGCCGGCGGTCCAGGTCGCGCGCCGCAATGCCGTCGAACTCCTGATGAGTGAGCACGTGGGCGATTGCGAGGGACCCTGCCGCCGCGCCTGCCCGGCCAATATGAACATCCCGCTCATGATCCGCCACCTCGCCGCCGGTCGCAACAAAGACGCGCTCGCCACCGTCCACCGCGATATCGCCCTGCCTTCCATTCTCGGCCGCATCTGCCCTGCGCCGTGCGAGAAGGTCTGCCGCCGCGGGAAACTCGACAAGCCCGTGTCCATCTGCCTGCTTAAGCGTTTTTCAGGCGATCACGGACTCACCGCGCCGCCCGTCGCCGCGCCGGAAACCGGGCGCCGTGTGGCGATCGTGGGCGCCGGCCCCGCCGGTCTTTCCGCCGCCTTCACCCTCCGCCGCCTCGGCCATGCCTGTGAAGTCTTCGAGGAACGCGTTGCCCTCGGCGGCACGCTGCGCGACAGCATTCCCGGCAACCGGCTCCCGCACGACGTGCTCGATCGCGAGATCGAAACCATCCGCGGCATGGGTGTGCTTTTCCACCCCGGCAAGGCGCTCGGCCGCGACCTCACCCTCGCCGACTTCCGGGCCGGTTTTGACGCCGCCATAATTGCCATCGGAATTACAAGCGTTGAAAAGGCGCAAGCGCTGGGGCTGCCGGTAACGCCCAAGGGAGTCCAGGCCGACCGCGACACCTACCTGACCCCGCTGAGGGGCGTTTACGCCATCGGCAGCACCTTGCGCCCGCTCAAGATGGCCGTCCGCGCAGGGGCCGACGGCAAGGAGTGCGCCATCGCGTGCGACCAGTTCCTCAAAGGACAGCCTGTCACCGGTGAGCCGAAACGATTCAACTGCCTCATCGGCCCGCTCACGGAACCCGAACTCCAGGAGGTGCGGCGGCCTTTTTCAGAAGCTGGCCGGATCGAGCCCGCTGGCGGACTCCCTGCTGGACTGACCTCCGCGGAAACCCTGGCCGAAGCCGCGCGCTGCCTGCACTGCGACTGCCGGCGGGCGGACGATTGCCTGCTCCGGGACGTCGTCGAGCAGTTGGATGCGGATGCCCGCCGTTATGCGGAGAAGGAGCGGCATCCCGTTGAAATACTCCGGCATTCAAACGGGCTCGTCGTTGAATTCGGCAAATGCATCAAGTGCGGTCTCTGCATCCGCCAGGCGCAAACCCATCCCGGCATTCCGGGCCTCACCTTTGCGCAGCGCGGGTTCGCGACACGGATCAGTCCGCCAACTGGTGAAACATTTGTCACCACGCTGGGCCAACACACAGCGGAGATCGTGGCCGTCTGCCCGACCGGCGCGCTGGCGTTGGAGGAACCATGAAGATTGTGATGCTGGTCGCGGGTTCCGGCGGAACGTTCTATTGCGAAACCTGCCTGCGCGACACCGACTGGGTCCGCGTCATGCGCCGCCGCGGCCATGACGTCATCGCCGCCCCCGTCTATCTGCCCGTCAGCATGGAGGGGCCTATCGCCGGCGCGGAGATACCCGTCTTCTTCGGCGGCATCAACGTTTATCTGCGGGACCGCCTGCCATGGATGCGGAGGATGCCGGCGTGGCTCATGCGTGGATTGGATTCGCGCTGGCTGTTGAACCTCGCCGCTAAGCAAAGCGGTTCCACCAAACCATCCGGAAACGGAAGTCTGACTCTCTCCATGCTGCGCGGGGACAGCGGTCTTCACGCCGCCGAACTGCAGCGCCTCATGGATTGGTTGAAGAAGGAAGGGCCGTGGGATGCGGTGGTGCTTTCCTCCACCCTGCTCGCCGGGCTCGCCGCCCCGTTGCGCGAGGCCCTTGGCGCCCCCGTGCTGGCATTTGCGCACGATGAGGACACCTGGCTCGACGATTTGGATGCCCCGTACGACACCCAGTGCTGGGAAGCTATGCGCCAGTCTATGTCGAATATCGCCGGCATCATTGCCGTCAGTCGCACCTACGCAACCGCGATGCAACAACGGCTCCAGTTGCCACCGGCCCGGGTTCACGTCGTTTATCCCGGCATTGATCCCACCGCATACGTGACCGCCGACCTTGGTGGCGAGCCGCCGGTGGTCGGGTATCTCTCCAAGATGACCCGGTCGCTGGGTTTGGGAACGCTGGTAGACGCCGTGATTCAACTGCGTCGGCAGGGCGGCTTCCCAACTCTGAAACTCAAGGCCATGGGCGGCGAGACCGGGGAAGACGCTCGCTTCATCGCGGAACTGAAGCAGCGGCTGGCCGATGCGGGCATGGCCGATGCGGCGGAATTCCTGCCGGGCGTGAACCGGCAGGCCCGTGTTGACTTCCTGCGGCAACTGACAGTCATGTCCGTTCCGATGCCGAACGGCGAGGCCTTCGGGGCCTTCATTATCGAATCACTAGCGGCGGGCGTGCCGGTGGTTCTCCCGTCGGCCGGCGCATTCCCGGAAGTTGTTGAGGCCACCGGCGGCGGTATCCTCTACTCGCCAAACACGGTAGAGGCACTCGCCTCGGCACTGGGTGATCTGCTGCGCGACCGGGCACTGGCTGCCGCCCTCGGCCGACGGGGCAAGGAGAGCGTCCACAGACAGTTCACAGTAGACCGCATGGCCGACGAACTGGAACAGATCTTTTGCCGCAGCCTGCAACACGATTCCTCTGCCGCGCCGGCTACAGGGAAGCGCGTATGAGCCCCTGCAGGGCGAAGATCACCGGGTAGAGCCGCTCCGAATACCACAGTTTCGCAAAGTATAGTCCGATGGGAGCGCCTGCCGGGAGACCGGCCTCCGGCAACTTTGCCGCAATCCATGCGGCGCCACGCTCCACCGCTTCGCGATTACGGCCATCCGCCAGAGCCGAAACAGCCAATCCTGTCTCCTCGAAGGACGAGGGCACACCGGCCGCCGCCCCCCACCCGCCATCCGCATTCTGCGACTGCGCCAGCCAACGGAGGCCCCGCTCATGCAGGGCCACGGCGCCGTCAAACCCGTGCTCTGCCGCGGCACGCAACGCCATGCAGCACCGCGCAGTCCCCACCACTGGATTCCCCTCGTCCGCCGTATGCTGACTCCCGAACCACAACAGCGTCCACGAGCCATTAGGATACTGCGACCCGCGGAGATATCGCACGATGCCGCGCATGCAGCGCTGCATCCGGCGCCGCCGTGCCGGCGTCACATCCGGCAGCCATTCCGTAAACGCGAGCAACGCGTGAGCCGAAATATCCGGACAGCTTCGGTCAAACGGAAGTTTTCCCCACCCGCGCGAAAACGTCGGTATCCCGCCATCCCGGTTCTGCAGCGCCATCAGCCAGTCAATGCCCTCCGCCGCCGCGCTCACAAGGTCTGCATCCACCGCGCCGAGACGGCGCAACGATATCAGCACGCTGGGGGTATCGTCGGCATCCGGCATACCGCCGGGTAAATCGGTCCAGGCCCATCCGCCGGGTGCCCCGTTGGTCAGGGGATGCGCCTCACGATGCTGCTGGCGCAGAAGCCACTGCAAGATGGCGCGCCGTTGCGTGCCGTCCAGCGTAAGCTCCGCGCGTTCCGTCTCAGTCAACACATTTACCGAAAGCGTGGTCACCCATGTCGCCAGATTGGTGTCGATAGGCCAACTTCCATCCTCGCGTACAGACGCCAGCAGAAACTGCACTCCGCGCCGGACGATCAGATCGTCGCGGAATCCGGCCGCAGCAAGGCTCATCGTCACAAAGGCCGTTAGCGGCGTCGCCTCCTCGTACCCGCCGTTCGAAGGCTGCATCCGGCGGGCAATCTCAAGCAGCCGCGGTGTGGCGGCATTGCGCAGAAACCGAAGCACCGGTCCGCCATCCACGGCGCGGCGATGACGGACCAGCCCAATGGCAATCAGCGCAGGCAACGCGTAACTGACAACGGTAAGATTCAGCCACCTGTAGAGCCATGGCGGGAACAATGCCAGTTCGCACGGCAACTGGGGCGTCAGGCGCCAGGCTTCCATGGGCGATCCCATCCGCCCGCACAGCGTGCACAGCGTAAGAATCGGGGCAGCAAAAGTTCGGTCATTCCCATAGCGTTTGAGAATTCCAGCACGGATCGACTCCGGTCGCGTATCCCCAAGAAGCCCGGTCAGCCAGCGTTCCGCATTGGCAATGGCAATGGAATGAGCTGCATCCGTGGAATCAGCCAGCGAGAAAGCGGACCAGCACAGGAGCGTCGCCGTCAGATTGCTCGGGCTCTCCGGAGAATCCCCCCAGCCGCCATCGGCATTCGCGTTCGAGGCCATCCAGTCCAACCCGCGTCGGATCACTCCCGCATGCGCGTCGCTGTCGACCTCGGCCAGCGCCTTGATGGCAATCGCCGAGGCCAGCGCGCTGCTGCTGAGCCGCCCGGTCCAGAACCCGCGCCCGTCATACTCCACCATCAAGCGCTGCCTTAGCGTGACAAGCGCCGTCGTAGCCCGCAACGGATCCGGCGGGAGCAGCCCAATGTCATCCACAGCCTGAGCCGCAAGCAAACAGGCCGAACCTGACGCGGCAGCATCTGACTTGACGGTCGCGTCCACACCTTGCATCCCGAACGTTTCCATAATGCTAATGGCTGAAACAGTAATATTTAGCCGATGACGTTGGGTGGTGTCGATTGTATAATGACGCGGATGAAGCGGTTGGATGCTATTATTATTGCAGCGGACGGGCCTCAGGAAGTTCTTGGCAAGGATGTGCGAGAAAAGGCGCGCCTGACCGTTGATGGAATTCCGGCCTCCATCCCGTTCCTGTCATCGTATCTCCGCTCAAACCACAACCTCCAGCAGGCGTCGGATTACGCACGCGCCCAGGAATCCGGATTCATCTCCCTGAATGGCCCGCACCTGCAGCAGTTGCTGGGCTCCCACGGCTTCGACGTTGAAGTGGTGCCAATGCTCTCAACCGGTCGCGACCGGTTCCGCGAGTTGGCCCGCCGCGAGCCGCGGGCCGTGGTCATCTCGACCACTTTTCTCCCGTTCGCGGCCCAGATCGACGCCATGGCGGCGTGGGTTAAAAAGGAAGCGCCGGGCGCCATCGTCATAGCCGGCGGCATCCAGGTGTGGAAATCCTACCAGCATCGTCGCCGTCTGGATGCCGGCGCGATTACCCCGGATATCGTTGCCGCCGTCGCAGAGCATAACTACCTGATGGATATCCACCGCCCTTCGCCGGTCGATGTCCTGGTGGTCAGCCACCGCGGAGAACATACCCTTTTGGCAATCCTCGACAGCCTGCGCGCTGGTCGCAGCGCCCGCCATATTGCCAACACAGCGTGGTTCGAGAACGGCGCCTGGCAGATGAACCAGCTGGAAGAGGAGCCGGTCCACGAAGTGCAGGTCGATTGGGCAGCCCATCTGAAAACCCCGACCCCTGCTTACGTCCCAGTGCAAGCCGGAACCGGGTGCGCCTCGCGCTGCACATTTTGCGACTTTCACGGCCTGCGACAGATCCAATCGCGCTCCGTGGAGTCCATCATCGACGAAGTACGATCCATCCCCCCGCACAACGGCGTACGGCGCGTTTTCTTCACTGACGACAATCTCTTTGCAGATGCGGCCCGGGCACGGGCACTGTGCGGCGCCATCATCCGCGCCAAACTCGATCTCCGCTGGCGTGGCATGCTGCGGATATCACTGATGACCAATGATATGGCGTCGCTAATGGCGGAGTCAGGATGTCTTGAGGCGCTTCTGGGCGTAGAGTCTGGCGATGGCGACATGCTCAAACGCATGAATAAACCCATGACTCCAGACAAAATCCTCGCAGGCGTCACGAGTCTCAGCCAATGCGGCATCCACACCAAAAGCACTTTCATCGTGGGATTCCCGGGCGAGACCGAAGCCTCCATAGAAAGAACTGTCGCTCTGCTTAACGCCTATCCCACTAACCTGCCCGCCGCGCATCGGTACCTCTTTTTCACCTATGCGGTGCTGCCACTGTCGGAAGTGGCGCGCCCGGAATCACGGCATTCCCACCAACTGCAGGGGTACGGGTACCACTGGAAGCACGCCACTATGGATTCAGCCACCGCCGCACGCCTCATGGCCGCGGCCCAGGACAGGATCAAGCCGGAATTGAGTCCGAACTACGTCCTCGAAGTTCCGGAGGCTGAGGGTCTGAACAGCGAGGCGATCAAGGAGGTCTACCTCTTGCGCAACGAGATCGTCAGGATACGAAGCGGATTGACCCCAGGCGACGAAGCAGCCCTCTGGCGGAAACTGGAATCATGCTTCGCGCGCTGACGGTACGTTCCCCGGCATCGCCGCAGGAAGCAAATCCATGCCCGCCTGTGCATCAATTCCTATTTCGGTAAATCCCCGACCCTCTGCGATCCTCCGGCAAATAGCCTTCTCCTATAATCCGAATTGCGTAGCTTGCGGTCTTGAACAAGTATTCGGACCCGGAATCGCGGATCGATCGAGCGCGTGTCTGGCCGCTTTGAAAATGGCCTCTCTATCTGCGGGATTGCATCGGGAGTGAAGGGTGAAGTCGCCCAGTGCTTTGAGGGCGTCAAGATCCGCGCAGTCTTCCACGTACATTATGAGCGGTCTGGCACCAATGCTCTCTCCAGCGGCGAGCACGTGCGTTGCGTGCATCCTTGTGTAGTTGTCCCGCCAACCGTAGCCGTACATCTCCTCAAGGAATGGTCTTGCGACACGTTCCCGGCCAGCGAGAAGGCACTCGCCCGCAAGATGAAGAACATGACTCTTGTAGGGCAACTGCTTTGCATCCGCCGTCATGAACGCCTCCACCTTCTGCCACGGGAGATCCTCCACACCCCAGACCGTGAGCGCCCGGAATATCGGCATAAGCGGCAGCACTTCTTCAACTGTTGAAGAGTACTCAGCGTTGAGAATCTCTTTGAGCACTGGCACTGATTCTCGTGCGTCTCTCGCCATGAGGATGAGCGCGGCTTCCTTGCGAACCGAATAGGTGTCGTCCTTGAGCGCCACGATTAGAAGCGATAGCACGCTCTTGCTTTGAACGGCACCCAGGTTTCGCGTCGCCCAAAGGCGCATACTGGAATCGTTGTCGTCTAGTAAAGTCCGCCACAACGGCAGGGCACGCTCTGTTTGAGCTGCAAACTCAGCCTCGCGTAGCGCGGCACGACTGGTTCCTGAGTTCGGGGCACGCATGAAGCCGTCAGCCAGGACACGCATGGCTGCCCGATCCGCTTCCTGCCCCACCAGAACGCCTGCTGCGAGAAGACGAAGATCGTGCGAAGATGGGCAGAGTGTCCGGCGAAAGAGGAAGTTGCGGACTTCCCGCCGATCAGATTCATTGCCTATGACGACGCTGCCGGCAGAGAACCGGCGCGGGTCGTCCTTCCTCGGGGTGCCTTCAAGATTCATCCGCACCAGCGGTAGCACTCATTGGGCCATTATACCCTTTGCTGCCCGAAGTCGTGGCAATAGGCTTAACGCACAGTTTGTCTGAAGGCCATGAGTTACATGGCCCGTATCGCTTCGTTTCACGGCAACAAAGGCAACGAGGTACAGCGTTTCTACCTTGCCGAGTCGCAGGTCGGGACGGTTCCGTCTTGACTTCGCTTCTCATAGGTATCCCTGGCGCCTTGAAAAGCGATTTCTTATCAGGTTGCCCTCGCCGCATATTCGCCGAAGAGCCGGATGTAGGTGCGGTAGTTCTCCAGGCTCACGCCGGGCGGAGTCTGATGATCAACTGAAGGAACGAATCCTCCCGAGCGCATGACTGGCAGCAGCCGCTCGAATTCGGCTCGCATGGCAGCCTCGCCCTTGTCCATCACCATCTTGTCATAGCCGCCCATCATCAGCAGGCGCGGATAGTTCTGCCGGATCCGGGCCACGTCCACGCCGGACTGGCGTTCTAGCGGGTAGATGCCGTCCATCCCCGCCGTCAGCAACCAGGGAATCATGTCCTCCAGCATGCCGTCGGTGTCAACCATGACCGGCACACCTCGCGCCTTGGCCACGGGCACCACTTGCCGGTAGTACGGCAGGAGGAATTCGTCGAAGGTCTCCTTCGACAGCATGGGGCCGTTGTTGTAAGACATGTCCTCCGCAAAGCCAACCATGTCAGGCGTAATGACCTCCAAAAGAGCTTTCAAATACTTTGCGTTGAACTCCGCAAGGTCCCGGTTGATCTGGTGCATCAATTCGGGATGATCGTAGAAGGCGTAGAGGTGATTCTCGATCCCGAACAGTCTGCGGGGATACCAGAAGAACCCGTCCAGCCAGATC
>CAZWPN010000050.1:0-2954 GCA_964635275.1 uncultured Victivallales bacterium
CGGTGACCCGTTGGCGCCCGGGCCAGGACTGACAAAAAAACAGCATGGACAGGGCGGTTGCGTGGGCACTATTATCCCGCCTCTTTTCCGGTTCGGTAAGGCATGGTGTCACAGGAGGCATTCTGACTCCTGACTCCTGAATTCTGACTTCCTGAGGAGCAGTCGTTACAAGCGGAGAAACAATGAAGCAATCGTCCAAGCCACAAACCATCCACGTAATCAACGCCACGCACTGGGATCGCGAATGGCTGCTTCCACTCGTCGGGTATCGCCATCATCTGGTGCACCATAACGACCGCCTGATCGAACTCATGGAGCGCAACCCGGCGTTCAAGCACTACCAGATGGACGGGCAGTCCATCTGCATGGAGGACTATCTGCGGCTGAAACCGGGCATGACGGCGCGGCTGCGTAAACTCGTCCGCGCGAAGCGGATCCTGATCGGCCCCTGGTACACCCTGCCGGACATGCCGCTGGTCCACGGCGAAGCGGTGGCCCGCAATCTCCTCGTCGGCATCGCGCTGTCCGAGTCCCTGGGCGGCGCCATGCGCGAAGGCTACACCGCCTGCTCGAACGGGCAGGTCGCGCAGTTGCCCCAGATCTACAACGGATTCGATGTGCGCTCGGCGGTCATCTACAAGGGAATCTCCGACCAGCGCGCCCCGCGCGAGTTCCGCTGGCAGAGTCCCGACGGCTCGGAGGTGCTGACGCTCCACCTAGCTGCGCGCTACGGCCGCACCAACTTCTATTGCCTGCTCTACCACGAGGTCATCGCGAAAGTCATCCACGATACGCCGGACCAGAACTGGGAATACGCGTTCACGGACAACTGGTACCCGTACCGCGTCGACGGCCTGGCGCATCACAGCCCCTACGAGTATCCGTGCCTCAACAGCAAGGAAGGCTGGCACCCCGAGTACCTCCGCCCGTACCTGGCCAAGTTGCGCGACACCACGGCCCAGGGCGCGGCCACATCGCACCTGATCGGCTTCAACTGCATGGATCACACCCCGCCGTTTCCGGCGACCCCGAAACTGATCGCGGCCGCCGACAAGGTCTTCCCGGACCTGCGGGTCAAGGACAGCAGCCTGCCCGAATACTTTGCCGCCGTCCGCCGCGAGGCGGGCACAAACCTGCCGGTCCACGTGGGCGAGCTGCGCGATCCCAAGGTGGGCGAGAAGGATCGCGACGTGTGGTGGGCGACCCTCTCGGCGCGCATGAACCTGAAGATCGCCAACCGGATCTCCGAGCACATGCTGATTCACGAGGCGGAACCGGCCAGCGCCTGGGCCTGGCTAAACGGGGCCGAGTATCCGGCGGAGTCGCTGACGGAAGCCTGGAAGCTCATGCTCGCCAGCCATGCGCACGACTCGATCGACGGCTGCAGCCTCAACAAGGTGGCCGACGATATCATGGGCCGCTTCGATGACGTGCAGACGATGAGCGAAGGACTGCTCGACGATGCGTGCCGCAGCCTGATGCGTGCCGCCATCACGCCGGCGCCGGCGCGGAACAACCCACCGCAGCCGCACCTGGTCCTCTTCAATCTGGACACCCGCCCGCGGGGCGGATTCTGCGAGATGCAGATCGATATCCCCGGCGCGACGCCGGCGGAATCCCTGCGGCTGGTGACTGGGAACGGGCAGGAGATTGAACCGCATGCGGAGTTCCTCCACGAGTCGGGGTCGTCCGTGCTGGGCTTGGTCGGCCGCCCGATGACCACGCGGCGCTACCGGATCCAGTTCGAGGCGCCCGTGATTCCGCCGATGAGCTGGCTGACCCTGAAGGTCGTGCCGGCGGCCGCGGCGAAGGCGTCGGTTCCGGGCCTCGTTCGCGATGGCCGGGTGCTGGAGAATGAGTTCCTCCGCGCCGTCGTTCGCGACGACGGGCGGGTGGATCTCACGCACAAGGCTACCGGCGTGGCCTACAACGGGTTGCACTACTTCGAGGACGTGGGCGATGTGGGCGATCCCTGGCTCTTCAAACCGGTTGGCAAGCCCGTCGTGACCTCCGGTCCCGCGGAAATCCGGGTGGTGGAGAACACCCCATGGCGCGCTGCGATCGAGGTCAAGGTGCGGCTGGAACTGCCGCTGGCGCGGTCGGCCAAGGCGCCGGAAGGTACGCCGGAAAAGGGACAGGTGACGCTGACCTCGCGGCTGTCTCTGGCCCGGTCGGGCCAACGGCTCGATGTGGAGACGACGATCGACAACAGTTGCCGCGATCACCGCGTACGGGTCTGTTTTCCCACCGGGATCGAGACGGACACCACGTACGCCGGCGGTCAGTTCAGCGTTGACGAACGGCCCACGAAACAGCCGGACATGTCCAAGTGGATCGAGACCGTGGACGGATATCCGAATTTCGGGTTTGCCGGACTGTCCGACGGGCGGCGGGGCCTGGCAATCCTGAACCTCGGCCTGCCCGAGTATTTCGTCGCGGGCGAGAAGAGCGATGTCCTGACCCTCACGCTGCTGCGCGCGATGCAGCTCCGGCGCTGGCCGGAGGGAACCGGCGAGGCACAATGGGGCGGGGCGCAGCACCTGGGACGGATGACGGTGCGCTATGCGCTCTATCCGCACGCCGGCGGCTGGCAGGACGGGAAATTGTGGCAGGCGTATCGCGATTTCGCACGGCCTCTGGTGTGTTCGGAGATGATGGGCGCCGTACGCTCCGGCAAGGGCAGCATGGTGGCGCTGGACGCCGCGGACCTCGAGGTGGTCTGCGTGAAGAAGGCGGAGCGGAGCGACGGGCTGGTAGTCCGGATCTGGAATCCGACGGACGCGGCGCAGGAGGGCAAGCTGACTCTGGGGGTGCCGTTCAAGGCTGTCATCACCACGAATCTGAACGAAGACCCGCGACCTGACGCGACAGTCAAACTGCGCACCGCCGGCCGGCGCACGGCGCGCTTCACGGTAGGCGCAAAGAAGATTGTGACGCTGATGTTTCGGGTCTAG
>CAZWPN010000050.1:3054-20997 GCA_964635275.1 uncultured Victivallales bacterium
ACCGACAACCGAACACAGGAGGAGGCAACAATGACGCGCAAGTATGACGTAATGGTGGCGGGGCATTTGTGTTTCGATGTGATTCCGAGTTTCCCGGACACGGGGATACTGGAGATCGGGCACCTGCTGACGCCAGGTAAAATGCTGAACATGGGCGATGTAACCTTGAGCACCGGCGGGCCGGTGTCTAACACCGGCATCGGCCTCAAGATCCTTGGCAGCAAGGTGGTCTTCACCGCCCGTGTCGGCGACGACGATTTCGGCCGCATGACGATGGAGCGGCTGTGCCACAGCGGCAACGCGGACGGCATCCGCATGATGAAGAACGCAACCAGCTCCTACACGGTGGCGCTCGCGCCGCCCGGCATTGACCGCATCTTTCTACACAACCCAGGAACGAACGATTTATTCGGAGCGGAGGACCTTCAGCCAAAACTCATCGCTCAATGCAAGCACTTCCATTTCGGCTATCCCCCGCTCATGCGTCGCCTGTATTCCAACGAAGGCCGTGAACTGGAGCGGATCTTCCGGATCGCCAAGGACGCCGGCGCCACGACCTCGTGCGATATGTCGCTGCCCGATCCGGCGGCGCCCACCGGGAAAGCGCCCTGGAACAAGATTCTGAAGCGGATACTGCCCTACGTGGACATGTATATGCCCTCGGTGGAGGAGACCATGTTCATGCTGGAGCGGGATGCGTATCTCAAACTCAAGGCCAAGCACCGGAGCACGGACCTGCTCGACGTGCTGGGCGGCGCGGATTACTCGCGCCTGGCAGGCAAGGTGTTGGAGCTTGGTTCCAAAATGACCGCGCTCAAAGCAGGCCGCCGCGGGTTCTATTTCCGGACTCAGGACAAGGCCGCCTTCAAGGGGATGGGCGCGGCCCGGCCCGGGAACCCGGACAACTGGTCCGCGCGCGAGCTGTGGTGTCCAGCCTTCCTGTGCAAGAAGATGGGCAGCGCCACCGGCTCAGGAGACTCGGCCATTGCCGGCTTCATGCACGCATACATGAAGGGTTTGGATCTGGAGCACTGCCTGAAGGTCGCGAACGCGCTGGGCTGGCAGAACATCCAGGTGCTCGACGCGATCAGCGGGATCAAGACATGGAAGGAAACGCAGGCATTCCTGAGCCGCAACCCGCCCATGGAGGATCTGATCCTCGACAAGACGCCTGGCTGGACCTGGGACAAGCAGTTCAAGATGTGGCACGGGCCGAACGATCGCAAGGGCTAGCAGCGTTTCGGACCTACCGCTCGAGTTGAACCGGAAAGATCGGCACGCCATTGCGCTCTGGTAGTAAGGTCCCGGTTAGGGTCATCCGTCAGCATTGGCTGCGGCATTGGCCATGCTGCTCGTTCATGCTTGCTCCACAAGACCATCGGTGTATGCCCGAAAGTTTAAGGCTTACTTCGACTCGGTTGGTGTAACGTGTGAGCTCTACGGCTCCACAGCCAGCGGTCTTCCAGCATTGCCCCAAGGCGTATCCATCGAACAGCAGGTCATGCAACTGTTCTCTGATCAATGGCAATCAAGTGGAGTGAAACCCAACCTGAACATGCGAGAGATGAAGGAAGCGCTTCGGATGGCCAACGAAGCGTCCGAACCTAGCGTCGTTAGCGCGCCGCAGGTTCAACGCTGACTGCAACCGATGCGCGCCGAGCGTTCTTCGATGTCGTCAAGGGGCAGCCGACAAACACCGGATTTATCGGATACGCCATCGTCGCGATCCGCGCCAAATGCGGCAATCTGCGGTTCTGTCAAACCGGCGCATTCAGGAGTCTTTACGGCGGCGTCCACACCGAATGCGTACTGCCTAACACAAAACCCATCTCGCAGCCCTACTTCCATGCCCCTCCAAGCCCCCGTCTTCAATTACTTCCCTCTTGTTCTCTCTCATTCCTGCCAAGAGAATCAGCCTATGCTCTTTCTGGGTGTGCTCTTTCTGGGTTGAATCGGACAGGCGGACCGTGGTATGTACTGCGGTTGCCATGAAAATTGCCCTGATCGGTCTTCCCCAGTCTGGAAAGCGCACCTTGTTTGCGCTGCTAACGGGTCGTCATGTCCCGGAGTCGCGAAAACCCAATGAGGCTCTTGAGGGAGTCGCCCACATACGGGACCCCAGGGTGGACCGGCTGAACGACATTTGTAAACCTGAGCGCAGGGTTTACGCGGAGAACCATTTTGTCCTGTGCCCGGATGTGGCCGAAGGCGCCGGCGCCCGCGACTGGCTCGACGCCGCTCGCAAGTGCGATCTTATCTGCCTGCTGGTCCGTGATTTTCAGTCGGCGGACGTGTATCACCCAGCCGGCTCCGTCGATGCCGCCCGAGATCTGGCGCAGATCAAGACGGAACTTATGCTGGCCGATATGGAGATGGTGGAAAAGAGGCTGATCCGGCTCGAAAAGGAGAAGCGGGCCGGGCAGTCCGCCGAGCAGCAACGGGAAGAGCGAACGCTCCAACGATGCACGGAAGCGCTTGAATCCGGAAAGACTTTGCTTGCGCTGGGACTGAGCGATCAGGAATTGATATCTATCCGTAACTTGGGCCTGATCACTCTGATACCGGTGCTGGCCACCTACAACGTGGATGAATCCGACGTCGCAAAACAGCATGCCCCGGGAACGCTCACGGTCTCCGCGAAGATAGAGCAGGAGATTATGGCTATCGCCGATGCGAGTGAGCGCCGCGAGTACCTGACTTCCCTCGGCCTCGAACTCTCCGGAGTGGATCGTATGAATGCCGCGGCCTATGACGCGCTGGGGCTCATGTCTTTCTACACCATGGGCAAGGACGAGGTCCGCGCATGGACGATCCGCAAGGGCTCTCTTGCTCCTACGGCCGCCGGCAAAATCCATAGCGACATCGAGCGGGGCTTTATCCGGGCTGAGATTATCAAGTACAGTGATCTTGTAGCCGCGGGATCCGAAACCGCCGTCAAGGCCCATGGGAAAGCGCTTCTGAAAGGCAAGGACTACATTATCGAGGATGGCGACATTTGCCACTTCCTCTTCAATGTCTAGCGGTATTGACGAAAACGCGGTTTCCCGACTATTCTAGCAGTTGTGTTCATAAGGTTTTGCATGTCTGCTCCGGGTAACACAGATGAAACGTAAGCACGAAAACGAGACTGTGACTGCGGACGTCGTCCTGCCGCCGGCTGCCGAGGCGGCGCCCGGCTTGCCGTCGGATGCCGCTCCGGATGCTGTCCCATCTCAACCTGCATCTGCGACGGTTGAAAGCCGTCCGGCTATTGACGACCGGCTGTTGCGTATGCAGGCCGACTTTGACAATTACCGTAAGCGTGTTCTGCGAGAGCGCCAGGAGATCGTTCACCGGGCCAACGAGGAACTGATAACCGATCTGCTCCCTGCGCTGGATCATCTGGATCTCGCCATAGCAGCGGCGGTCACACACGGCGCCAGCCCGGCCTTCTTGGAGGGTTTCCAGATCGTCAGTGACCAGTTTCGGACTGCGCTCAAGCGGTTCGGCCTCGAGCCGGTTGACGCCCATGGACAGACATTTGACCCCCGGGTTCATGAAGCCATCGCGTTTATTCCATCGGCGGATGTCCCGGAGTCCTCCGTTCTTCAGCAGACCCGCCGGGGGTATCGGCTGGGGGCGAAACTGCTGCGACCAGCTCAGGTGATGGTTTCCAGCGGGGTGCCGCCCGCACCACCAGAGACAACGGTCGGGATTTCATAGGGAAGAGGTGATCCGTGGCTTCCACACCGAAACGGGACTATTACGAACTGCTCGGCACCAGCCGCACCGCTTCGGCTGACGAGATCAAGAAGGCCTACCGTAAACTGGCCATGAAATACCACCCGGACCGCAACCCGGGAGACAAGAAGGCTGAGGCCAAGTTCAAGGAGGTATCCGAGGCATACGAGATTCTGAGTGATGCCCAGAAGCGCCAGCAGTATGACCAATACGGGCATGACGGCATGAAGGCGGCCTTTGGTCCCGGAGGTTTCGATTTCTCGCGCGACTTCACCCATGTTGACGACCTTCAGGACATCCTGGGAAGCATCTTCGGGGGCGGCGGCGGGGTATTCGGCGATATTCTCGGCGGGCGTCGCCGCAGCCATGGAGGCCCCCAGCGCGGTTCCGACCTGCGATTCGATCTGGAGATTGATCTCGAGGAGGCGGCTTTCGGTTCGGAGCGTGAAATAACCTTGCCGATGACCGACGAGTGCACCGCATGTCACGGAAACGGTGTCGCACCCGGGAGCCGTAAGGAGTCCTGTCGTCACTGCGGAGGCCGTGGCGACATCGTGGCCGGGGGGGGGTTCTTCCAGGTCCGGCAGGCGTGCCCGGTGTGCGGAGGAACCGGTGAGGTGGTCACCGACCCATGCCGCGAGTGCCAGGGCGCCGGTCGGATCAAGGCACGCAAGCGGCTGACGTTGCGTATCCCCAAGGGCGTAGAAACCGGATCGCGACTCCGCCTGACCGGCAAAGGAGAGGGAGGAGTGCGGGGCGGGCCGGCCGGTGACTTGTACGTGGTGATTCACGTCGCGAAGCATGAACTCTACGAGCGCCGCGGTGACGACCTGTATTGCGAGATGCCGATTGCGCTCGAGATCGCCGTGATGGGGGGCGAGATCGAAGTTCCGACGCTCGATGGATATGCCAAGGTGCACGTAGAGTCCGGTACCGAGACCGGCAAAGTGCTTCGCCTGCGTGGAAAAGGCGTTCCGAATATAGACGGGCATAACCGGGGCGACCTTCACCTGCAGTTGATTCCGGAAATCCCGAGTTACCTCAACTCGCGGCAAAAGAAGGCGCTTAAGGAATTTACCGATGCCCGCGAGCGTGACCAGTACAAGCACGTTCACGCTTTCAAGTCGAAGGCCGAAGCTTTCTTCGAGCGAAAGAGCAAGATCCAAGGCCGCGCCGGGTGATATGCACCGATGTCACGTTGAACCTGACGCCTGGGATCAAACAGCCACCCACACGCTTGCTGACGAAGAAGCCCATCACGTGGCGGCCGTCCTCCGACTTGCGCCCGGCGCAAATGTGATTGCTTTTGACGGATGCGGCCACACCGCGCCGGCGCGCATCGAAGCCGTGAGCTGGCGCCGGGTCACGGTTTCTCTCTGTGCTGCCCCTGTTTTCACGCGACGGCTCCGCCCGGACATCACCCTTCTGCAGGCCATTCCCAAGGGTGCGCATATGGACATGATCGTCGAGAAGACCACCGAGATGGGCGTAGCCTGCATTCAGCCGCTCATCACCGAGCGGGTCATCCGGCGCCCGTCGGGCTCCCACGAGGAGCGATGGCGCCGCATTGCCATCAGTGCGGCCAAACAGTGCGGGACGCCGTGGCTGCCGTCCATCCTGCCGACGCTCGACCTGGCTGAGGCGCTCGCGCGCATTGGAACACCGGACGGGTTTCTCGTCGGATCTCTGGAATCGGATGCGCAACCGGCGCGACAGGTCCTGCGTCCGCTCGCCGAACGCCGTCCTGCCACACTGGTGTTCCTGGTGGGGCCGGAAGGCGACCTGTCATCCGCTGAGTACGACGCGGCCAAGAAAGCGGGCGCGGTTGCCGTGAGTCTCGGATCGCTGGTCCTGCGGGTTGAGACCGCCGCCATTGTCGGCGTGAGCATGCTGCGCTACGAATGCTCCGCCTCGTGATCGGGGCTCCAATCAGAACGGTCCCATGCCCAGGTTCTTAACCCTGTTTTGTGCGGCCTGACGGATTGTCGCGAAGCGGTCGTCCTGCTGAATCAGCATGAGCGCTTCGGACCCGCCGACGCGAAGCGCCGCTTCGAGTGCCTTCGTGGCATCCGGCCCACGCTTCATCGTCACCTCAATAGCCGCCAGGTCGAGCCATGCACGCCAGTCATTCGGTGTCCTTTTGAGGTAAATGCGGATCACGGCGCCCATTTTGTCCATTTCGTTGGCGGCTCCGTAGAGTTGCGCCATCTGCTGCAGGAGCGCTGGGGTCATCTGCGCCGGCTGCAAAACATTCATGCCCATGTCGAGTGCCCTTACCATTTCAGGAAGGCTCTGGGCGTTACGCAGCATCACGGCCGCGTTCAGGTATATCTGAAAGGGCATATTGCTCGTCGCAAGAACGCCGTTTATCATTCCAAGGAACAGGTGTCGCTGGCCAACTTGGAGATAGCACCCGCCCAGTTCCATTGCCTGCATGACATCCATGGGCTTCCCGCTGTTGCGGATGGCCTCCAGTTCCCGTATGCGTTTGTGCAGATCTTCCAGGCGTTTCAGCTGGTTGATAAAATCCTGAACCCGGTCATTGCCGGGATCCCAGTCGTGGAACTCTTTCATGAGATTGACGGAATCCGAGAAGCGGCGCGTCGGCGCATAGACTTCCTGAGCGAGGCGGAAATTGGCCTCCGGACTCAGCGGGTACAGCATCCTGGCTTGCAGGAATGCGTTCTCGGCCTCCACGAAGCGGCCTCGCACGGCATAGAGTCCGGCAATAGCGCTGCGCAGCTTCGAGAACGACTTGCGCGCCACGACGTCCCGCAGGAAAGCCTCGGTGCCGACAAGCCGGCGGGTGTACCAATCCCAGAACTCCATGTCATCGACAACTACATCCGGAGGAAGATCGGTCTTTTCGGAATTGATCTTCATGATCAGACCGTGAGGCGTGAGATAGTCGTACATCCAGCGGATGACGTAGCTTTCCTCGACGTAGAAGGCGTGACGGTACTTGTTTCGCTCAAATATCATCTCCGCCAGAATGCCATTGATCTCCATCACGCCCAGCGCGCCCTGAACCGAAACCCGGCCGTTCTCGATCTTCAAGTCTGCGTTTCTCGGCCGCTTTCCGGACTGAACCTCCTCCACATAACGCTGGAAGGATCGGCCGCTGTCATGCACGGCAGGAATCCAGATCTGGTCGCCGTAGAGGTCGCGCATGACGCTCATGTACGTGTTGTCCGCCAGGGCGTTTTGCGTGATGAGGTAGACATCCTCGCGAACCCGCGCGGCGTAGATCATGTACGTCGGCACAAACCGACCGGGATCGGTGCCCCCGAAGAAGATGGCGTCGATCTCCATATCGGGCGGGAAGAGCGGGTTTGGCAGAGGCTCTTCTTCCGGAGCGAGTTCCTCGCGAATGGCAGGCGCACCCCGCAACTGGTAGTTCCCGAACTGCCATCCGAAATCGTGTCCATTCATCTCGGATCCGCCAAAGACCCTTAGGAGTTCACGGTCGTAGTAGTTCTCGCGGATTGGGACAAGCGGCAGCAGACAGCCCGCCGCCAGCACAAGCCACCTGGCGAACTGGTTGCCCCGGAAAAGATTCTCCATGAATGCCATGCCGAAGATCAATCCGTAGCCAATGAAGATGGCGAAAAGGGCGTGGGACGAGATGAATTTCACCTTCTGAATGAATGCGTCCTGGATGTCGCCCTTCGGGTTGGCCAGGGCGATGAGCACAAAACTCATGGCAAGAAAACCCAGGAGCGTGGCAACGATCCACTTCTGGGAATAGGAGTCGATGATGACTTCACATTCCTCGGAGGACTCGCCGCTGTCGGCGTCGGACGCCGCAACCGACCGCCGATTAAGGACGATTTCCTTGAACTGCGTTATGGCAATCCCGATGCCGCCAACCCCCATCAGCACCATGATGGGCACGATCAGCGCCTTGTAGAGCATCGTCAGCCCTTTATGCCCGCCAGGAAATAGCGCTTCCTCAACAACGGATAGCAAAGCGGCCGGCACGGCAAGGAGGATGGCGGCTATCAGCGCGTTGAACCGCCAGCCTTTCATGCGAATCCGCCAGGCCGTGAAGGGCAGAAAACCGAGCAGAACGATCGGCAGCCAGAACTGCCGGCGCAGGTCCTTGAAATAGTCGCCGATCTGGTTAACAAAGTGCATTGAGAGCACCTGGGTCGGGACGATTTTTTCATACTGTCCGCGGGAAAGGGCGTGCTTGAATCCCTCCCAGGTGCGTGGATAGCCCCAGTTCATGGGCGGATTGCGAAGGTCCGACGCCAGCGGCATATACACGTAGAAGGCGACTCCGAGTTCGACCAGTAGAATAGTGAGGGCCACAGTGCGGCCCCGTGGCAGGAGGAAGTACGCCAACGTCAGCGCCACGATGTTCAGCACGAAGTAGGTAATCCCGCTGGCGTCCATCGGATGCGAGATCTGGGGCAAGACGCTCTGCCCGCCGTCGCCGGGAGTCATGAGATAGATGACGGCAATATAGGGAACGCCAACGGCCAGGAAGTTCAGGAACAGTTTCATGTCCCGCAGCATGAGGGCGAAAGCCAGCGGGAGCATTGCAAGCAGGAGAACCTGATAGTTTGTCAGCCCCAGGCCGAACGCAAACGCCACTGCGAAGAGAGTCCTGTCGGATGGCTGACACATCCACCGGTAACTCAACAGGAAGATCAGCATCAGGAAGAAGGCGTTCAGCGCATAGACTTCCACAATAACCGCTTGCGACCACATGTTAGGGGTGAAGGCGAAGAGCAGGCTGCATGTGACACTGGCCACCCAGCAGATCAAGTCATCCGCTGTCGAATCCAGCGTTCCGGATATCTTCTTTGAATGCTTGAGCATCTGTGAGCCGGAGCGGCAAACCAGCATGGCGGTGAAGCCGGCCGCCATGGCACCGGCGACGGCGGAGGCAAAGCCCACGGCCCAAGCGGGGTTCGGCTGTCCACGAAACGTGACAAAGGCAAAAATCTTGGTGAACAGCCATGTTACGACTGTCCAAATCGGATAACCCGGTGGATGCGGCACGCCGAGGAAGGCGGATGCCGTTGCGAGTTCACCAGAGTCCTCGAGCGTAACGGTGGGCGCAAGAGTCCAGGTATAGACTCCGAGCGCGATCAAAGTTGCGGCCCAGAAAGCGGCCCAGTCCACACGACGGAAAAAGGGAGCCGCCTCGACACTGTCCACATAATCGTAAGCCATGGGATCTCCTCCTGAGGAGTAAAACGCCACTTATATCAGATACCGAGCCCCTACTGCAACTTCGCAGGCACGCTAGTGCCCGCCAAGGACGAACACGGCCAGCAGCGTGACCCCGTAGAGCGCAAAGTTAACAATCAGGGGTACATCAGTGAGGAGGATCTTTTCCGGACGCCCGCCGCCCTCAAGCCGGTAGACCAGGTCCATATAGCGGAACATCCCGAAGGCTACGAACGGAATGCTGAACGGCAACCCGGCAGTGCCGAACTTCTCTGCGGTTCCCGGCCAAAGCGTGTAGATGGAGTAGCATACGATCGTCGCGCTGCACGTCACCGCAATCAACTGGTCCAGCAGGCGCTCGCTGTAGTCTTCAAGGCTGACTCGATGCACGCCGCCAGACTCCAGGAGCAGCCGTTTCTCGTGACGGCGTTTCCCGAACCCCAGGAAAAGCGCCAGCAGAAATGTGCACACAAGAAGCCATGGAGATATTGAGACATCGCAGACTACTGCGCCGCCGATAGCCCGGAGAACGAACCCGCACGCAATCATCAGTACGTCGACCAAGGCCACTCGTTTGAACCCGCAGCTGTAGAGGAGTTGAAGGCCCATGTAGCCTCCAAGAACCAGCGCGAACTCCGCCCGCAGGAAAGACGCACCGACCAGCCCAGCTGCCGACAGGAGGATGGCTCCAATCGCCACAGCGCCAACGGCAAGACGTCCAGCCGCCAGGGGCCTCAGGCGCTTGACCGGGTGCTGACGATCAGACTCAAGATCCCGGATGTCGTTGAAGAGATATATTCCGCTGGCGGCCAGCGAGAAACAGGCGACGGCGGTCAGCGCCTTCAGGAAGTCGTCCCAACCCAGTGCGTAGGCATGTTCCCGGTCCCAGAACGCAAAGAAATACGCCGCCAGCACGACCAGGTTCTTAGTCCACTGGTTGACCCGCATCATCCGCAGCCAGTCGTTTAGACGATGCATAGGCTCCAATCCACAGGAAATGATTCGGCCGAAACCGGGCATGACGTCCGATCACGTTGCAGGCGGACTCTTCACTCGCGGCCGACGCCGGAACCCGGTCTTCAAGGCCAGCTTCCAAACCATCCACAACGCCTCCCGGAAAATGGCTTTGCTCATCTTTGAGTAGCCGGAGCGCCTGTCCTCAAAGACAATGGGAATCTCGCCAACCCGGAACCCTTTCATCCATGCCGTATGGGTCATCTCAACCTGGAAGGAATACCCGTTGGATACAACCCGTGAAAGGTCAATAGCCTGCAAAACCCGGCGGCGATAGCACTTGAATCCGCCCGTCGGGTCCGTAACCGGCAGGCCGGTGATCGCCCTCACATACATGGCGGCCCCCATGCTCAACAGCAAGCGGCGAAGCGGCCAATTCAGGATCCGTATGCCGTTTACGTACCGCGAACCAAGAACCAGATCAGCTTGCTCCGCCGCGCGAAGGAAGAGGGGCAGCACCCTCGGGTCATGTGAGAAGTCGGCGTCCATCTCAAAGACAAACTCGTAATCACGTTCCAGCGCCCACTGAAAACCGCAGATATAGGCGCGTCCCAAACCTGACTTCCCCGGTCTGTGCATCACATGAATGTGGCTGTTGGCCGCCGCCATCTGGTCCAGAATGCTTCCGGTCCCGTCCGGAGAGTTGTCGTCCACGAACAGGATGTCCGATTCCGGAAGGCTTTTCAGGACCGCCTCGGCAATCGGGCGCACATTCTCCTTTTCGTCGTAGGTGGGAATGACGATGAGTTGCTTGTTCGCGCTCATGGCGGAACTATACGGAGCCGGGCCAGCCGGATGCAAGGCGTTTTGTAACCCATCAGTGACGCAGGGGCGCGTAAGGGCGGTGCTTGCGTTCGACCACGGGCGGCGACAAGCACTGCCCCTACATGATCGACGGGTTGCGGCTGTTTCGCGCGCCCGCGTCCGGATTATGCCGGGCAGAGCCCGCTCGACAATATCAGGATCAATTTCAACTCTTATCGGTTACGAAAGGGGAGAGCAACCGCAGGCGCTTCACGATAGGGGGCATGTGCTTCAGAACGTAGTCTACATCTTCGTCGGTGTTGTACCGGCTAAGGCTGAATCGAATCGAACCGTGGGCCGCTGTAAAAGGCACACCCATGGCCCGTATGACGTGCGAGGGCTCGAGTGACCCCGACGTGCAAGCCGATCCGGATGAAGCTGCCACTCCAAGATCGCTCAGGTGATAAAGGATGGCCTCTCCTTCTATGTACTGAAAACTGAGATTGGTTGTGTTGGGGAGCCGGTGAACACGATCCCCATTGACCCGTACGTCAGGACAGGAGGAGAGCAGGCCGTTTTCCAGCCGGTCGCGCAGCGCCGCCACGCGAGCGGTGTCCGCCGGCATGTGGGCAGCCGCCATCTCACAGGCACGCCCCAACCCGACGATGTAGGGAACGTTCTCTGTCCCGCCCCGTCGTCCGCCCTCCTGATGCCCGCCAAGCAGGAATGCCTTGGCCTTGGTTCCCTTCCGGATGTACATGGCGCCTATGCCCTTGGGCGCGTGAATCTTGTGTCCAGACAACGACAACAGGTCAACGGGAACCTTACGAACATCCACAGGAAGCTTTCCAACGACCTGAACTGCATCCGTATGGAATACTCCGCCGGCGTTCCGAACCAGTGAGGCAATCTCTTCGACGGGAAAGACCACGCCCGTTTCATTGTTTGCCCACATTATGCTCACCATTGCGGGCCCGCGTGACAGCGCCCGCCGCAGATCCGAGAGGTCAAGGTGGCCTTGCCCGTCTACGCCCAGTTCTACGAGTTCGTGTCCCCGCTCCTGAAGATAGCGGCAGGGACCCAGCACAGCGGGATGCTCCACGCGTGATGTGATGACCCGCGCGCTGCTCCCCATGGTCTCGGTAGTACCCCGGATTGCCGCGTTGTCGCTCTCGGTTCCGCAACTTGTGAACACGATCTCCGAAGGATCCGCGCCGATCAGCGCCGCCACCCTTTCGCGGGCTTCCTCGACGTATCGAGCAACCTGTCCGCCGAAGTAGTGCATGCTGGATGGATTGCCCCAGTAATCCTTGAAGAAGGGCATCATGGCGTCCACCACCTCAGGCGCGACGCACGCGGTAGCGTTGTTGTCCAGATACACATTCCTCATGGCTTATCTTCCTCCACCGTCAGCGTGGGGGAAACGAATTCCCGCAACTTGCCCTCAACCACATCCTTTAGCGTAAATTGCGCCACATTACAGCCCGCGCACATGCCCCGCAGCGACACAACCACCCGGTCGCCCTGCACATCAATCAATTCGATATCGCCCCCGTCGCGTTTGAGCATCGGACGAATCTCCCGCTCGATGGTCTCCTCGATCATCTTCACCTTTTCCACGATGGTAAGCCGTTTTGGGCGGGCCGCCTCGCGCGCCTGACGTTCGCGCCGGATGCGCTCGAGAATGGCCTCAATATCGGGCTTGCACTGTCCGCAGCCTCCGCCGGCCTTGGTGTAGTTTGTCACCTGATCCACGGTGGTAAGCGTGTTTTCGCGAATAACCCTCTCGATCTCCTCCTCGGTGACCCCGAAGCAGGTGCAGACTACTTTCCCTTCGAGGATGCGTTTGGTGGTGGACCCCGTCTGGTAGTTGTGGATTGCCGCCTCAAGTGCCTCTCGCCCCAACACCGAGCAGTGCATCTTCTGCTCCGGCAATCCGCCCAGATAGCGGGCTATTTCCTGGTTGGTTACCTTGCCGGCTTCCTCGAGCGTCATCCCCTTGACGATCTCCGTCAGCGCCGAGGATGAGGCGATCGCGCTGGCACAGCCGAAGGTCTTGAACTTGACATCGGCGATCCGCTTGTCCGTGCCAAGTTTGAACGTCAATTTCAACGCGTCGCCGCAGGCCATGGAACCGACCTCACCCACTCCGTCCGGGTTGGCCACTTCGCCGACATTGCGCGGGTTGCGAAAATGATCCATCACCTTGTCCGTATATTGCCACATGGCGAATTCTCCTGATTGTGGGGAACAACCCAGACAGAATAGCACAGAATCCGGCCATTCTGCGAGCAATTCGTTCCGCAGCAGAACGGCTTGTCTCTTGAGGCGCCATACCTCTTCTGCAATCGTGACCTTGATCGAGACAACCGACTTACTTCCCGTGCCCTCACCGGCAGGGATTCATTGAAGCGTTTTTTCTTCGTGCCCTCTGCGCCTCTGTGAGAGCTTTGGTCCGGTCTTACAGCAGTCCCAGCCATGCGGCCACTGTGGTGCCGACGCCCGACATGTTGCATGCCAGCGGCACCAGGATCACTGCCAGCGCGTTCATCCGGCGCGATCCGTATAGCAACGGAATGAGCCCGATGGCCGTGGCGACGGCCATTACCAGCAATCCGCCCGCCCCTGTCACCCCCCAGACCAGCGCGGCGGCCAGGACTAACCCGAGGCCGGACACTTCACGATATGGCACCCGGTGCGCCCACCGGGCCATCCAGCGGCTGGCGGGTACGATCAGTACAAGGGTCAAGGCGGCAGCACTCGCTACTGCAACCAGAAGCAGAAAGAAATCCTCGGGCAAGGGAGATCGGACCCCGCGCAACATCCACGCCGCCCCGCCGCGTGTCATTGCGGAACCGGGCACAAATCCCAGCAGAAACCCGCCCACGTAGTAGACAGCACGGGATGCGCCCTGCGAAATAAGAAACACCCGGCTGTCCCGCACCGAGGCTGCGTGCCCTGCCAGCATGCCGCCTACGCCGCCCGTGACGCCGGGGACAAATGCAGCAAATGCCCCACCCAGAATGCCGGCCGCGCTGCCGTGAAGGACCCGCCCCAACCCGACCTGCATTTCGCCTCTCGCCTGTTGGGCAGGCACACGGACCCGACTGATGAAGTTGATCGCCAAACCAGGGATCGTAAACAACCCGATGAAGACCGGCATCAGGTTCTGGAACGCGGTTCCAGAGGGAAGCGGCGGACGGTAGAACATGATGAAACCCAGCAGCCCGGCAAGGACAAAGGTAAGAAGTCCTGCGCCGGTAGAGCGCCATGCATCGGCAAGCCGACGCCACCCGCCCGGTCCCAACCGTCCGCCTTTCGGCCATTCCGCCATCAACATGAACGCTATAACCGACCAAACCATCCAATGCAGGTGCGGTTGCGTGACCTCCCGTATCGTCGGCAGCGTCTTGGGCACAACCGTCGCAAAGGCGGGCAGAAGCGCCAGCAATCCAACGGCGCCGCCGACCGTCGTCAACGCGACCGCCTCAACCGCCCGGCCTTCCATGAGATATCTTTGCCCCGGCAACACCGTAAACACGGCGCTCTCGTCCGGCGCTGCGAGGAAGACCGAAGGCAGCGTATTGAAGAAGACAAACCCGACCAGAAGACCCGCAAAGAGCCCCAGAACGCACTCATAGGGAACGACGGACGGCAGCGCAAACGTGTGCAATCCAAGCACTCCCAAGGCCATCAGGTTGTACACGTGGAGGCCGGGAATCAGCGCTGTCACCGCGCTGATGGCCACACCCGCAACCGTGCCGACGATGCAAAGCACAGCCGGATTCATGGCTTCTTTTCGCCGACCTTGTCGACGGGCTTCCGTGGAGTCGTGGGTTCGATCCGGAGACCATCCGCCGCATCCAACCGCAACTTCAGCGTTCCATCCCGGCCAAGCGCCAACGTGCCGCGGATTTCCACGCGGTCACCGGCACGGGGTATTTGCCGACTCGCCACCAGTTGACGGGCCGCCGCTGCGTACGCCGCCACGCGCACCGCACCGGAACCATCATTGACAGAGAAAGCGACATAGTCAGCCGCGCCATTGCGTTCGCCGACAAACGCGGCGCGCTCCACAACGCCGGCCATTCGCACCCGCGCAAAGTTCATCTCGGGCCTCAAGTCGGCAGCGCGAATGATCGGCAGTTCCCGGCTCCGCGAAGTCAGAAGGAGGACAGCCAGGCCGGCAAGGGCGAATGTTACGGCCGTCCAGCGGAGAGTCTTCATGAGCGGCGCGCGAACGGAATCTGTCTCACAGTAGGGGCACTGGTCATCCGGGCCGATGAACCGGCCGCAGGCGGGACAAGCACTGTCCCCGTCCGGCATCCGGTCACCCGCCATCGGCTTTTCCTTCCGGCGTGGGCTGTACCGTGTCCTCGACAACCGGCGCGGGCGAGCCACCTTCAATCAAGTTATCGACGATGAAATGTGTCCGGTGCTTCATGGGTTCTGACTGCACTTCCATTTCCTTGATCATCCACCGGTTGCGAATGCGCTTGAAGCTTTTCACCCAGAGCGCGCGTACCAGTCTGTCGCCAGCATCATAGGCTTCGGCGCGCAGCATCATGGGAACCTGTTCATCAATCCAGATGCGCACTCGCCATGGAACTTGACCGGTTTCCAGCTCCGATCCGGCGGCTCCGCGCACCGGCGCGGCTACGTCAACCACATGGCAGCCGCGCCCTTTGACCACATCCCGCCCGATTCGCTTCACCCGCTCCCACCATAGAAACTGAAGGGTAAGATCGGTCCAACTGATGTCGGTTTGCTGGATCGCGGCGCCCAGGTTGGGCAGCGGTGCTGAGCGGAGCGGGTTGCCGGCCCTGTACTCGTAGCGCGGCGGCTTCCCGGGCTCACGCAGGACGGTCAGTTCCTCAATGTCCGACCCGATGGCATCACGAATCGTATAGCGCGCCAGCGATGGATTCGATCGCATGTCGAGGTGCATGGCAAAAAGCAACCGCTTTACTTCCATGCCGCCACGGCGTGTTACGTTGATCTGCCCCGAGAGCGTCAGCGCTTCTCTGGGCAATTGCGCCACCACGTCGGCCAGGAGCTGGCGAGCCACCGCATCATCGGCAGCCGGTTCAACGGCGGGTGCTGACTCTGCCACCCCGGCAGCGACGGCTACGGCAAGCCACATAGCCAATAAATGCCGCGCCATTTGAAACTCTGAAGGCCGGGCATTCATTTTCAGTATTCTCCCGCCGACTATAGTGCACCTGCCTGCTGAACAGTCACCTGCCTGTTGTGGTGCCCGTCCATGGCATACAGTCTGGCGATATGGGCGTGGTCTGCCGCCCTGCTACTTCACCTTGACGCGCACACCTTTGAATCGGCCGATCTTCGGCAACGCGCCGGCCAGCGGCGCCGCATAGGCGATGAACGCAGGCGTCACATCGTTGCCCGACTTTGCGATGAACTCATCCGGCACATGGCGTGTTTCCTTGGCCACGTTGCGCAGCGGCACGGGCTCGAAATACACCTGGTACGCTTTGCCCGGTTTCCGTCGGATCGCTATCGAGCCGCTTTCCAGCTTCATGGCCGTCTTAACCGCCAGTGTGCCGACCTGCCGGGCCTCCTTCGCGTCCGTAGGAGACTGCATGGCAGGGAAGGAGCGCTGCAGGTAGCCGAACGTGTCGGCGCGTACCCGCGAAATCTTGGCCTTCTTCTTTATGACGGTGGCCAGAAAATCACCCAACGCGCCGGAGCCGCTCAACTGAACGTTGCCGTGCGCATCCACTTCCTTGATGAACGTCTCGGCGATGGCTTTGCCGGCCTTGTTGGAAATCCCTTCGGATACCGTCACCACGCAGCGCCCAAGTCTTGCGTACACTGCCTGGACATCCGCGGCGAACCGATTGACGTTAAATGGGCGCTCCGGGAGGTAGATCAGGTGCGGCCCGTCGTCCGGGTGCACGCGCGCCAGTGCCGAGGCCGCCGTCAGGAATCCGGCGTGCCGGCCCATGATCACGTCAATCTTCACGCCCGGCAGGGCGCGGTTGTCCAGGTTGTCGCCCATCACGGCCATGGCGACGAACCGCGCGGCGCTGCCGAAACCCGGCGTATGGTCGTTTTCCTTCAGATCGTTGTCGATCGTCTTCGGAATGTGGAAGCAGCGGATGTCCACGCCGTTCTTGATGGCTTCCTCATGGATGATGTGGGTCGTTTCCGCCGTATCGTTTCCGCCGATGTAGAAGAAGTAGCGGACTTCGAGTTTCTGAAGCTGTTTAAAGATCTTCACACAGTCTTCCGGTGTGGGCTTCTTGCGGACGCTTCCCAAGGCGGAGGACGGCGTCTGGGCAACCACCTCCAGCGTGGCCAGGCTTTCCTTGCGCAGGTCAATCAACTTGCCTTCGAGAATACCCTTGATGCCGTGCAGTGAGCCATAGATCTTCTTGATAGCCTTCTGCTTCTTCGCCTCGATGACTGCGCCCACCAGGCTCTGGTTGATAACCATAGAAGGACCGCCGCTCTGGGCGATCAGCATGTTTCCGCCCGCCGTCTTAGCCATGACACCCCTCCTTGTGTTGAAAACAGGGCGGCATGTTCCATGCTTCCCCCGCCTGAATCAAGCAAAACTCACCGGGCCCCTTCTTGTCTCGGCGCTGCCAACCCTGGCGCCTGGGAGCCACATTTTCGCCTCCGTGCTATCACCGCGAAGGCGCCTCCGTAACGTCCGTCAGCGTTCAGGCTGCGCAGTAAGCAGCCGCGTGCAGCATGTCGGATTCATACTCCCGCGCGACTCGTGACGAGAATGCAGCCACGGCTTCCTTGTCCCGCACAAGAAGCCGACGGCCGCAAAGGGCCTCAAATGCCAGAACGCTGCCGGCATGGTTGAGGTCAACCAGATCCAACTCCGGTATTCCCTTCAACTTTGCCGTCATTTCCACGTAGAAGCGAAAGAACGCCGGCGGGGTCATCGCGGGCGACAGCAAGACCCCGATGTCCACATCGCTGCCAGGACGAACGGTTCCGTTTCTGGCCGAGCCAAAAATGACGGCCAAGACCACCCTCGGATCTTCCGCGAACACAGCGGCCACTGTATCCATGTCCAACGTCATAGCGCTCTCTCAATGCCGTGCTTAAGAAAGTGGTCGCCATCCAGTCGTGCGGTCGTCACTTCGCCAAGCGCCTTAAGGCGGGCGATCTCGTCGTCCATCACTGCGAATTTCTTGAGAATGACGCCGTTGTATTTCATGGCGTCACGCTAGCACCTGTTGCATCGATGGTCAACGCGGAAGCGCGGCCCAAAGCATCAGGGACAAATAGTCGCAATTTTTT
>CAZWPN010000051.1:0-19883 GCA_964635275.1 uncultured Victivallales bacterium
TTCACCGGGTCGCCGTTGCAGAAGGCGGTGAGGTTTAGGCCGCCTTGTTCGCCGAGGGGGTCGCGGGTGAGCCATTTGGCGGTGCGGGGGTCGTAGTAGCGGTAGCCGTAGTAGTAGAAGCCGGTTTCCACGTCGTAGTACTTGCTCTGGAACCGCAACGGGAAGCGATCGCGCGCGGGACCGCACGCGGCAATGAGGCCGCCGAAGGGAGCATATACGTACTCGGCCACCATGGCGCCACTATCGCCATCCACCACCCCAAGGATGTTGCCGTTGTGGTCGGCAATCGGTAGATATGTGTTGGTGACCGCACCTTCGACACGCTGAATAGCAAGCAGTCCGCCAATGCCACCGCTGATCTGTTCCGCCCTGCCGCTGTGCCGACCGTCAATGTCCAGGCCCCAGACATAGCGATTGACGTAGTTCGTGCCGTTGTCGTTCACCCGCTCTTCAAGCAGTTGCCATTGGTCGTAGTAGAAGTGATGCTCGCGTCTTAACACCCAACTGCCGCCAAACTGCTCGTAGTAACACTTCCTGGCACGGCGACCGTCGGGGTAGTAATCAAACCTGGTCTGGAACGGCGGGTTGGCATTGGTGGCGGTGACCTCTGTCAGCCACCCTAGCCCATTGTACTGCTTCGCGTATTGACTCGATGCTGTGATCTCGCCGCTTGCACTGTACGAAGGCGCTTCACTTGCCTTGGGCACAAAAACACTGCCTGTTGCCGTGGCGACCAACTGCGGACTGCCGGATGGATTCACGGCGGTCACTGTAACAGGCAGGTCAACGGAGGACGAGGCGTTTGTGACGGTGACCCATGCCCGGAACAGACCGCCCTGCCGGGTTGCGGTGATCCCGTTGACCGTGATAGTGGCATTGGGAACAGCCGAACCGGCGATCTCAATCTGGCTGCCCCAGACACGTGAGACGTGCAGGTTGAGGTTGTTGGCCAAGAACGAGTAAGCCGGCACACCCGCCGGGGTCGAGGGGCCGCCTTGACTGAGGTTCCCCATGTTGTCAAAAGTAAATGTGAACTGCCTGCCCAAAACCGGAACCCCGGCGGCATCGTATTGGTCGGCCGACAGGAGGTAGCCGCGCCCATCATAGACATATTGCCATCGCGATCCGTCCTGAAGCGCTACATGTTGGATCCTGTGCCCGTTCGTCACGAACTGGTAGCTGTACGCAGCCAGCGGTGTCGCCCCCGTGGAGTAAGTCATGTTCGTGATGCGCGTGCGCTGCGTATCCCAGTCAACCCGGCAAACAAGAACCGTACTGCCGCTGCGACTCCATGCAACCTTGTCCACAGTCAGCGCGTTGGTGTGGTAGGCGTAGGAGACATCCAACCCCTGACAGGAGACGGTCTCCACGCGCTGGCCCGCGTTGTAAACATACCCGATGGAGGCGGAGTCGCCCGAGGCGATGGCACAAGAGACCGTCTGCCGCCCACGGTGTCCCGGATAGTAGCTGTGACTAATCGAGCCGTCGTCTATGATGCCGCCGCCGCTCACCACTTCATTTGTCTGCTGACCGTCGAACGCGCGGGTGACAGTTTGTCCGACGCCGCCAACGACACTGTTCTTCCACGGTCGCCCCATGCGGTCGAGCTCGGTCAGGAGATTAGCGGCTCCACCTACAGTGTTGATCTGGGCAAGTTGGGCGTTGGCCGGATCGTAAACATAATCGCGAATGACGCCACCCGGCAGAGTAACTCTGGCGAGTTGGCCGTTGTCCCGGTACTCATAGGCTTCGCGGGTGCCATTGTGGAAGATCTTCTCCTTAAGCCAGCCGGTATCGGGGTAATAGGTCCACTCCGTTGTGAGAAAAACCCCGTTGCAGTAGTTTCGTAGATGGCGCAGCCGCCCTTGTGTGTCGTAGTCATACAGGTTCTGGGTATTGCCGCCCGAACCCGATCCGGCGGTTGTTCCACAAATGATGGACTCTTCTTGAATAAGCCCGGCAGGAGTGTAATCGCAACTGTAGGTTGTGCCGTCGCTCTTCATGACGGCCCTGCGCAGGGCCGTGTTGGCGAAGTAGTTAATTGTGGTGAGTTCCGCTAGCCCGCCCGGCGGCACGACGGAACTCAGGCGCTGGACGCTGTCGTAGTTGAAGACAACCGCCCCGTTGCGGGTGCTGGTAACACGATCCAGCGCGCCCAACCCGTCGTGGGAGTAGACAATGGTTTCCTCGACAAGCCCAGAGCTGTCTTTGCGGCGCTCCTCCTGAATGCGCCACTTGTCGAAGGTGGCATCGGACTGGCAGCCGTTCTGCAATGTCGCCTGGGTGGTGTAGTGGCCAGGCGTGCTGTATCCGGAGTTCCGCACGCAGGTGTTTGTCAGCCCCATGGTCGTTGTGCTTACGGTCTTGCCATCCGCCGAAACGCTGCTGGCGTTCATGACAACTGAAGCGCCGGACCCCTTGTCTGGATACCCCAGCGTGCGCGACTCCTGCCCGGTGCCGCCGGCATTGGTTCGCTCGTACTTGCGAACAGGATGGTCGCCGGATTCGGTGAGGTTGGCGATGCCGCTCTTTTCAACCTCATTGCGGGAATTGTAGGCCCTTGGACTGGTGTATCCGCTTGCGTCGGTCGCGTTGCCCTGGCGGCCATAGGAATCGTACTGTGGGGTATACGTGTGACCCGCGCCGTCCCGTGTCCGGGCGACGGCACCGAGCAGGTTGAAGAATGTCTTTTCGCGCTCCGGTGTGTCGGCGTCGGATGTGTCGAGTGCTATGCGTTCGACACGGAACTTGCCATCCTCTATTCCATAGTCGAAGCGGACGCGAGCCGTGGCACCGTCACCACACTGCTTGGCCAAGCTTCCGTCGTGGTAGAAGAACTCCTGGATGGGAGCCAGCTTCGGACGTGTCGTCCGTACCTTGATACCGCCCGCCCATGAACTGTAGGAATACTGAGACTGCGTTTGCGGGTTGGACTGGAGGATCAGGCGGCCCTGGACGTCAAATTGGGCGGTCTCGGACCACGTTTTCCCGTCGGCTGTCACGGTGCTTGAGACTGTATTTCCCAGCGCATCATACCGCCAGGTGGTTACGCGGCTCAGGGCCGGTTCGTCGCGTTGCCTCAGCTGCCCCAATGGGGTGTACTGGCAGGTGGTCGCAGTTGCATCGATCCCGACAATCGTCTGCGGGCCGTGCAGGCAGTAATTCGAGAACTGGCGCACATCGCCAGTGAGAACGTTGGTCTCCTGTCTGACACGGCCAAAATCATCCACCAAAGCACCCACGTGCCGCACAACGACGCCAAGGCGGCTTACCTTGCTTGTTATGCATGTCCCGAATGCATGAATGGTATCCAGTGACTCGCTCTCGTCCGAGCCGGACGCATTCACAGTCAGACTCGTCCCAGCACTGTAGGACCAGGAGTGCGACTCGGCGGGTCGGGCGCTGGACGTTGGAAGCCCGGCGAGCAGTCCGCTGGCGGCGGTTGCCGTGGAATACCGCAGATTGTCGGCTGTGTTCCATGTTGACGAGGCGGCCAGACAGCGCCGCATCTGAACCGACGGGCCTGTATATCCGAAGAGGGAGCGCTCGATGATCGTTGTCCCGATCTTGAGGTTGGCAACGCGAGGGCGCTCGACCATGTTTGTCCCGACGCCGCCGAACGGATTATCGCCGGGCGCCCCGACGGGAGCGGGCCCATATTCATACTCCCGGACGCGGGAGAGGCCGTTGCCGATGGGACGTGTCTCCGACTTCAGCCAACCGGTGTCCGGGTAATAGTCGAAAGCGACGGTAGCACCATTCGGATGGGAGATTCCCGTAACCTTGGTTTCGCGAAGTGCGCCGGTCTGCGGATAACGACCGGCGCCAAGTGCGCGCTGGAAGGTCGTCGTGGCCGTCCCGCCGTTGGCGCCGACGGTCCGGGACGCGATCCGATGACCGGCGTCCATGACGCACTGCAAGGCAAGCTGCGGCTCGGACGGAACGGACCGGACCAGCGTCACCGGATTGCCGCCCGCCCGCGTGAGCGCAACACCGGTGCCATACGTTATTGTATTCCCGGCGCGCGTGGCGGCGGTTTCAGATAACTGGCTCTTGGCAACGGACTGGATCATCCCGCCGGCGTCAAATGCCAAGGTGACGGTATTCGTCAGGGCGCCCGTCGAATAGGCGACCGTCCTGAGGCGGCCATTCTCCCATGTGTTGGTCACCGCATAGCGCTTATCCGACGCGAAGATGGGGCCAAGATGCGACTCGGCAGACACATCGTTGTTCATCCAGGCAGCGCTGCCAATCTCCGCCACTGACCCCGCGTTGATATCCACATAGTAACCCTGGTGGTCCTTGACCCGACACAGTGCTCCGCTCGAGTCAAAGACGTGGGTAACACCCGACGAAAAGCGCAGTTCAAAGGCGTAGTCGTAGGGATTCGCCGGAGTCGTATCGACAAGCACATAGGACTGGTGATCGTAAGGCGCCTGCGCATAGCCAAATGGACTGAACGTATGGGTGGCAGGATCCACCTCGTCGAACTTAAAGACAACCACCTGGCCACGGGGCCGGATCAAAGCAGCTTTCTTTATGCCGGCGTTGGTCGTCGCCCCTGCGTCGATGATACGGGTATTGAGGCTATAGGCCGTGTTGCATCCATCGTTGTCGGTGACGCGGCGCGTCTGTGCCCCGGGAGTCTTCCAGGCTTCTGACCGCATCAGATTGTGCCAATACGGGAACAGGTTGGTCTGACAGGTAAAGTACGCCTTGACGTCAAGCCCGGCATGCCAGGCTGGCGGCTGGATCTGCGGTATAACGAGGTAAGGATCCCCTTGCTCCGGAAGGTATGTCAGCAGCCCGGAGTCAGCGCCGAGGGAAGCAGTGTCAACTCCGATGTTCACGATATCATCGCGGTCGGTGTCCGGCTGGCTTCTGCCGATGGTATAGGGGCCTGGCGTCGGCGGCGGGGCACCGCTGGGAAACTGCCATTTGAGAAGGATGAGCGGGGTACGGGCCGGGGCAACGTCGAACCTCGATGCCCATGCAGCAGAGACATCATTGGGGTAGTAAAGACGCACCCACTGATCGGCCTCTGATCGTGTCATTGACTGGTCCATCCCCAGTGCAAACTCGGGGACGACGTCAAGCATCCCTGGCACTGTGCTCACCGGATAGGAGATCGGCACTTCAGGCCCCTCCGGGGAAAGATATCCTTGCGCAAAACGAGCAGGAACCGACTCTGAGACAAACATGCCGACGGACTCACGTGGAATCGATAGCGTCACGCTCCACCACCTGAAAGATGCATCAGGCCAGGAGTCATAGGGGTATGTCCATCCAGAACCAGATGAACGGGCCACGGATTTCCGCTGGGCAGAACTCAAGAGAGAATAGGACCAACTGTCGTGACCAGCTCCCCACACGGACTGACCGCATATCGTGTTTAAATGAGCATCCACCCCGACAAACGGCGCTGCACTTGGATCCGGGTAGGAGAGTTGAAACCGGCTGCCCAAAATGCTCAAGCTGGGCGCGCCCACACCCCACTTAACATATACCTCTGCAGTCCCCGGAAAGTTGGCAGCCGGCGCAAAGCACATGGTGTAGGCCATCGTCTTTGAAGCCTCCGCAACGGACTGGTATTCATGATAGGTCTCCCGAGGAAGTCCACCATCCACATACACCCTTCCATTCGCCTCGTACGCAAACCACTCCTGACGCCATCGCGGCATGCTCTGGGTTGATGTCGTTGCCGAGGACCAGTCCAGGCCTTGCTCCGCGCTTCGGCTGGGGGTCGCAACGACAACCGCGTTTGTGAAGTATCCCTCCGCTGCTGTCCACGACAGCGCGGAAATGGCGGTGGCTACCTGCATGGGGATGTCATCATTGACATTGGCGTCCTGCCAGATTCGCAGCGGCAGTTCGTCCAGATACCAACGGTTGGCATTTGTGACAACCACCGTAGCAGGATAGGCGACAGTGACGTCGTAGACTTCCATCATGCCAACTCTCCAACCCTCAACATTCACGGTCTGCGCAGGCACGAGAACTGTATCAGGTGCCCTTACGCGCAACTGCGAGGGAACCGGGTAGTCCAGCAGGTTCGTAAACGTCCATCGCGGGAAGTCACTTGGACATGATAATTGGTAGAACGGGCTCCAACATCTGTAGTTGGGATCCGGAACAAGCGGAGTCTGCCACCATCTGTAGCGCGTGGGCGCTGTTGGCGTTGTGAACCATTCCATGAAGTCGTCGTCAGCCCCCTCTTTTGTTTGGTCTACAAAGCTGGGGCACGCATCCTCCACATCGGCAAGGAACTCGCGATAGTCGTAGAAGGGATAGACGTATGTGGGGTTGTGGACACGGTTTGTGTCCAGCCCGGCGGCCTGATAGCGCTCCAACAGTGCCTGCCGGCACCAGGCAATATGGTTCGTCAAAGCGACCCACTGCGGATCACGATCCGCCGGCCAATAGGCAGGGCTGTTCTGATCGTTGGCCAACCCAATCGTGGCAGCAAAGTGGAACAGGCAAAGCGCAATGCCGAGACGGATAGCGAGCAACTGCCGCAAGCGGGATGCCACGCCGGGCCGTTGGGCCAAAACGCCGCGAGAAGCCTCCATGGGTCTTGCATAGTGGCACAGAATGGACGTTCGTGCGAGTTTGCGCACGGTCCCGCCGCGGATGCCGGCGACACGCCGGCTACTACAGGCATTCTCCTCCGCAGTGGCCGCTCTATCGACAATCCGCTGCAGGGGCATCTCCCGCCGACGTCTGCGGACGGCGACCATTCCCACGTTGTGTCCAATGCGGCATGGCGGAACCCGCCCCGGTATGCCCGGTCGCTCCCCGATTACTGCCGTTGTCTGCGATGCGTCGCGCATAGAACTACTTAATGGGTGTTGTAACATCCAACTGCAACACGTTCCCGGTGTCAGGCACGAATGGAACACCGGGATGCCCGCCCACTGAGAACTCCTTCGCATTGTCCCATCCATCGCCATCCGGATCGGCGATCGGCACTGCGGCGGTCGGACTCGAGAAATAGAGAACCTCCCACCAATCGGGCAGACCATCCCCGTCGGTATCCGATTCATCGCGCGTGATGAGAATCCGGCAGGTTGACGGTACCCCGACAACAACCGATCCGGCGGCTCGCGTTACGCCGAGGAGCAAATCTTCGGCCGGTTCGCCCACTGCATTGGCACAGATGGCAACCTGAACCACGGCGGCGGTTTGGGCAGGAGCGAACGCAACCACCGTGTCGCCCAAGACGAAGTCGGCTCCGGGCTCGGCGGAACCGCCGGTTCGACTGACCATGGCTGTTACCGCCCATGCGGAAGGAGCCGTAAGCACCAGCCGAACGGACAGGGTGGTCGCGACGCCCGGCACGGACTCCTCCATGCACTCGAACCGGAGTCGCGGCGGCTGCGAAAGACCATCTATGGGTGATGTTCCGCAGCGGTACTCCTCGACATTACTCACGCCATCCGCGTCAAAGTCGGCATCCGGCATGACGTTGAAGCTAGAGGTAAACATATCGTCGGTGGCGGCATCCACGATCTGTCTCTCCCACTCATCCGGCATGCCATCCCGATCCTCATCCGTCTGGCCTATCACGATCTGGAGGTCGGCAATCGTTACCTTGACCGCCATGGCACCCGGACTGCAAACGCCGAACGGCTCCCATGAGTCCCAGACGCCATTCCCGCTGACATCACGGAACGCCTTGACCCAGTAGACAGCCGGAGCAGGAACGCCTGAAATCGTAAACATCCCAGGCGCAGGGAGTTGCGTGGTATGCTTCGACGCCCAGTCCCCCTCTGTCGGCGCCACCATTACACATATCGTGCCGCTGAGCGACTCGGCGCACGTCACTTCCCCCGAAATGGTGACCAGACGGCTGGCACCGCTGCGAGGATCGAGACCGTTGGCGTACTCATCGTGGTTGCTTGTTCCATCGCCATCCGAGTCTTCGGCGCTCGTGCTGTCAAGATTGCCGAAGTGCTGCATCTCCCACCAATCAGGCATCCGATCGTCATCAGTATCCGGATCGGCGCATACCACGGTGGCTGCATTTGCAACTCCGCTGGACGCAACGATCGGATTCCATGCGTATGCACCGCATGGCTCCCACGGGTTGCGCGTACCATCCGCATTGGCATCCACCCATGCCTTGAGCCACAGATTTGTGCCGGGCCGGACAGTCAGGTAGCAGTTTGTCTCAAGACCGCAGGCATCTGATACGCCGGACCAATCTCCGGGATTCTGGGCTGCAATGACATGAAACACACCGCACTGGGCGCCTGTATAAACGAGCGTGATGGCCACCGAGACAGGGCATGACGCCGCGACAAGCGGATCTGTTCCATACCGGTTGACCTCTTCGCCATCACTCCAGCCGTCAGCATCAGAATCCGCCACAAGGGGCAGAGTCCCGCGCGCATATTCCCCGATATTATGAAGCCCGTCCTGATCGGTGTCCGCCAGCCCCGTGGTGATATGAATCCCGCCGAACCACCGCATCTCCCACCAGTCGGGAAGGCCGTCGCGATCCGCATCCATCGCCGGATCGCAAAGGGTAATGCCCATATCGCTGCGGTCGCCGACAATAGACAACGGCGAACCCGGAAACTCGCCACATGCCTCCCAGTGGTCCCGCTGACCATTCCCGTTGCTGTCCAGGTAGGCGCGAACCCAGTAGTTGCTGGGTGCAGCAACCATCAGGCCGCTGAAGGCGCCTTGCGCCGCTATCGCCATGGAACAACCGGAGGACCACGCATTCGATGTGGATGCCACAATACGGACCGCACCGGTTTGGACTCCGGAGTACGTTATCGTGCCCGAGAGCCAGGCAGGTTTCGCTGCGGCGCTCTTGGGATCGGTCCATGCCTGATACTCCGACAGATTCGAGCCTCCATCCTCATCGCAGTCCCCCACCCCGGAAACGGCATTCGTATTCCCGAACGTCTGGATCTCCCACCAGTCCGGCAACTGGTCGGAATCTAGGTCTGGATCTTTAAGTTCCAGTGTGCCCGTGTACATCCAAGCGCCGCCAATTATTACGGGGCGGAAGACGATGTCGTATGCCCCATCCATGCCTCCAGCCTGACTTCGATCGGCAAGACAATAGTGACTGCCATCGCCAGCGGAAACACCGATGAGTCCCCCGGCCGCATTGCCTGCTCCGTATGAACACCGGATTGCTCCGTTGGAGTACAGAGTGACAGAGAAGTTGGCGGGCAGGCTCGGATTGCCGTCCCCGGAATACACGGCCCAACGCATCGTCACGGAGTTCGCATCAGCGCTGTGATAGATACCGCCATCATACGTCTGACTGCTGTTGTTGAAGTTCCACATGACGGCAATGCCTGGAGAAGCAATCAACTTTTCGACAGTCGGAGAAGGATCTCCATCTGTTGACACGAAGACAATTCGGCCCGCCAGATCCACCCAGCAACTCGTGCGCAGACTTCCGGCGAACGGAAACGAGAACGGCAGTTCATACCTAGCAGCGTCGTTCCGACAATGGACACAGAGATCACCCATCAACTCGCCAGTCTCAGAGAAAGTATTTGTCGAACGCTCACCATCCTGCACGTACACCTTTTGAGGATGAATGTCATCGGGTCGAGCGCATGCCGGATCTTCCGGCAGAAACGCTGTCGCCTCCCATGGGTCGCACAAGCCATTCTTATTCGAATCCATGAACCCCTTGATCCAGTAGTCACGTCCTGCCGGCACGCCCCGAATCGAATACGGTCCCGGCCAGGGCATGCTCGTGCTCCAAGGCGAAGCCCAGCCATCGCTGTTCGTGGCGGCGACGACCCGGATACTTCCTGTTTGCCTGCCGACGTAGGCGGAACTGCCCACCAGCGTTATGGGATACGACATGCTGTTGGTTGGGTCGGTGTGCAGGTTACTCACCTCATCGCCATCGCCATATGAATCGCCATCGCTGTCCCGCTGACCGGGGTGAGTGCCGTGCAAATACTCGGCAAGGTTGTTAAGGCCATCCCCGTCAACATCCGCCGTGGCGCCCTGCAGCATGGAGTGAAAATGCAACCACTCCCAGTCGTCAGGCAAACCGTCCTGGTCATAATCAGACCCGGAGAGAACCATGACGACATTAGTGAGATCCTCGGCGGTCAGTCGGATTGGATTACCATCCGCCGCATTGCGCACCTCGTCGTCCAGCGCGCCGTTGTCGTTCACATCCCAGAACGCCTTCAACCAGAGATTCGTATAGCGAAGTACGTGTGGAATCACGAAGTCAGCGCCGGTTCTCACGACGGTTGTAAAACACGAAGACCACCCGTTGGAAGTCAGGCTGGCCAACACGACAATCGGGCGAAGATCGCCGGCTGCCAGACGCCCGCTGATCGTGCGGTCATAGGCATCTGGAACCAGCGGATTCGTGCCTATGGCAAGTTCAACGTTATCAGCCCCGCCATCGCCGTCGGTGTCGCGTTTCGCCGGATCGGTGTGATAGGTATGAACCTCGTCCCAGTCGAAAAGTCCGTCCCCGTCAGACTCCAGAACCAACGGATTGCTCCCGTATGTGTTGACCTCCACTCCGTCGGAAAGTCCGTCGCCGTCGGTGTCTGGAACACGAGGATCTGTCAAATGCGCAATCTCCGCGCCGTCGGAAAGCCCATCGGCGTCCGAGTCCGTATTGGTCACGCTTGTGCCGAGCATGTACTCGCTCATGTTTTTGATGCCATCGCCGTCGAAATCATCGGCCGCCCCCTGATTCAGATTGGTAAAGTTGACACGCTCCCATGCATCAGGCAAACCATCGCCATCGATGTCGCCGGACAGTTTTTCAAGGATGACCATTCCATTCGTATCTGCTGCGAGGTAGACGAATGAATCCTTCACAAACACGCCATTGATTCTCATTTGCAGGTTCGAACTGAATACCAGTTGCGGGCTGACAGCATTGCCTATGTCAAAGACCTGCAAACCGTCGCCAGCAGAAGCCTGGAAGAGGTGTCGTCCTTGGGCCTTAACGTCAATGGCTTCGACGCCACTACGGAGAGACTGGACCAAGACTTCCGGCATCCATGGATCAGACACGTCCACAATGTGAACGCCACCATTGCCAAAGGCCCCATAGAGCATATCTGACACAACCACACCACCGTAGGCAGAACCGCCGCCGCATTCTGTCCAACTGATAAACCACATATCGAGATCGGGAGCCCATTCGAGGCTGCCAAGATCGTAAAGAACGGAATACTCATCCAGTAACTCGACCATGAGGGCTCCGCGGATGATCACGTCTCGTGTTAGGAAGCCATAGTAAGCCAAACCGCCTTGAGCGACGAAAGATGAGTTGTCAGGATCGCTGACATCTATGATGTAGAAAGACTCTTCGCCAGCGGCGAGGTAAACGTAGGGATAGGCGGCGTCCAGTCCAAGTGCCCCGTAAGGATTCGATGCCGAGGTACTGTACCCTCCGCGCGCAACTATGGATGCTGGGTTCGCCACATCAAAAATACGAAGGCCATTCGTTCCGTCGGCAACGTAGGCGAAGCCATTGGCTTCCATTACCTCCCATGCTGTCCCCGCCGTATCAACGTGCCCTGTGAGGACGGGTCGGTTCGGATTGCGAACGTCAACAATGACCAGACCATCTGTTCCGTTGGCAATATAGGCGAGGCCATTTGTGCCTACGAAGATGTCCTGCGCGCTGCCGGCGGCATTTGTGTACATTCCACGCCAGAACAATTCGAGGGGTTCAACACACGGGAACCCATTCGCCGGCCCCGTCCCATACCGCACTTCCCATCCGTCGGATAGCGAGTCGCCATCCGTGTCGGCGCGTGTGGGACATGTTCCGTAGCGAAGAACCTCTTCACCGTCCTCGATCCCATCATCGTCGCTGTCGCGCCATAAGGGGTCACTGCCATAGAGAAGCCGTTCACGTCCGGACGGAATCCCGTCTGCATCGGGATCATCTTCCGGTCCGGAGCCGCCCTCAGTCACCGCAACAAACAGGCAGGGGCCCGCGGGCAAGGCGACCGGCCATTCGAGGCCTTCCGGGTCGGCACCAGTCGGAATCTCCGCGCCGACCATGGTCCAGAGCGGCGCCAGCAGATTGGTGGACGCAAAGACGTCCACACAGCCGGCAGTGCCTCTGGAACTCTTGATCCGCACCCGCAGCTCGTCGCCCCGCGCCTCGAAGCCCACGATGGTGGCGCCGTCAGTCGCGCCCTCACTAGCCGCGCCTTCGCCAAATATGAAGAGAAGCATTAGGGCGACACCAACCGCCCTCCCCCATGCAGTCGCCCGTTCTCTTGCCGCTGCTTTCATCCCTCGCGATCACCTACCGCATATTGTTTCTCAATCCAGCAAACAAACTGCGGCATGGTGCACAAAAGCCATAACTTGCGCAATCACTAGAACTAAGTAGACGTAAAGCCCTACTCGCATTAGCCTCCGGCTGCCAAAGCCCCGGCACTGAATCACGGTCACCCCGTAAATCGTATCAGCGGTCAGCGCAGCCGTTGCCTTCTCCAGCATGACGGGTTGAACATTCCTCACTTCACCTCCACGTCTACCGGCATGTCACTCTTCGCTTGTGCACGCATCTCGACCAGATAATACAGCGCCGGTAACACAATCAGCGTGAGCAACATGGCCGACACCATACCGCCCAGCACGACTGCCGCCAACGGACGCTGAATCTCCGAACCGCTTCCCGTAGCCCAAACCAATGGCAAGAGGCCCAACAGTGTTGTGAACGCAGTCATGACGAGCGGTCGCAGGCGCAGTTCGCACCCGCAGCGTACGGCTTCCGCGGGGCTCATGCCTTCCCGGCGCAACTGATCGAAGAAGGACACCAACAGCGTGCCGTTCTCAACCGCTATGCCGAAGAGCGCGATGAATCCGATGGAGGCCGAGACGCTCAGCGGTATCTTCATCAACGCGATGATGAGAATGCCGCCGATCAGTGCAAACGGCAGATTGGCGAGCACCAACAGGGCGCTTTTCAGCGAGTTGAACGCCGAAAGGAGCATCAGGAATATGAGCAGGATGGAAACGGGAACCACAACGGCCAGCCGCCTCATGGCCCGTTGCTGATTCTCGAACTGGCCGCCAATGTCAACGAAGTAGCCCTCGGGCAACGCCGCGACAACCGGTCCGATCGCCCGACGGGCTTCAACAACGAAGCCGCCCAAGTCCCGGCCCCGGATATTGCACTGAACGACAACGCGGCGCATGCCGTTCTCGCGCCCGATCTGCGCCGGAGCTTCGACCTCACGGATAGCCGCCAGTTCACCCAGCGGAATCCGGGCGCCGTCCGGCGACGGCACAAGCAGCCGTTCCAATTCCGGGATGTCGCGGCGCATCTCCACGGGGAATCGCACCAGGACGGCAAACCGCTTCTGCTCCTCGACCACCACGGTGGCGACTTTGCCGCCAACCGCGGTCTCGATGATCTCGTTGATGTCGGCGATGTTTATCTTGTGTCGCGCGATCGCCTTGCGGTCCACGGCGATTTCCACCTGCGGAAACCCGGACACCTGTTCAACGTTGACGTCTTCCGCTCCTGGAATACCTTGGATCGCCGCGGCGATACGATTCGCATTTTCGCGTAGAACCTCCAGATCCGGACCAAAGAACTTGATTGCCAAGTCGCCCTTGATTCCGGAGATCAGTTCGTTGACCCGCAAGGCAATGGGCTGGGAAAACGCCATTCGTATCCCGGGGATCACGGCCAGTGCCTCCTGTATGGCCGCCAGCAACTCGGGCTTGCTTCGGCCGGTCTGCCACTCCCTTCTCGGATGCAGCATAATAAACACGTCGTTCTGCTCTGGTCCCATGGGGTCTTCCGATATCTCCGCCCGGCCAGTTTTAGTGATGACCGTGCGAACCTCGGGAAAGCGCGCGAGAACCAGCCGCTCGATTTCGGTTCCCACGGCCACCGAGCCCTCCAGGGACGCGGAGGGCAGTCGCACCACATTGATTGCGATGGCGCCCTCGTCCAGTTGCGGCAGAAACTCCGTGCCCAGCCGCGGGACAAGCGCCAGGGACCCGATAAGCAAGCCGCCGGCGATGGCGACGAGGGTCTTGGGCCTACGCAAAGCGACATCCAGCACAGGCAAATATGCGCGCTTGAGCAGGCGCATGGCGATATTCTCACGGGCATCTGAATGCCCGCGCAGGAAGAGGGAGCAAAGCACCGGAACAATGGTTAACGCCACCAGCAGCGATCCGGCCATGGCGAAGCACATTGTCAATGCCAGGGGACGGAACATCTTGCCCTCCATCTGCTGAAGCGAAAATAGCGGCAGGAACACGATGATAATGATCAGAATGGCGAAGATGATGGGCCGCGCCACCTCTCGAACCGATTCGTAGACGACTTCCGTGCGCGTCCAGGCGCTGCCGCTCTTTTCGGAGAGATGCCGGGCAATGTTCTCGCTCACGACAATCGAGGCGTCCACGATCATGCCCAGGGCGATGGCCAGTCCGCCCAGGCTCATCAGATTCGCCGTCACGCCCTGCGAACCCATCAGAATGAACGCCACACACGCCGTAAGCGGCAGGGACAGCGCGACAATCAGCGCAGCGCGCAGATTGCCCAGGAACAGGAAGAGCACGACAATCACCAGAAGTCCGCCCTGCCATAGCGCATCACCGACGGTGCGAATACAGGCCTGAATCAATTCGGTGCGGTCGTAGAAGGTGTCGATCTTCACCCCCTTGGGCAACCCAGCTTGGATTTGTGGGATCGCTTTCTTGACGGCCCCCACCACCAGTTTCGAGTTCTGGTCCTTGAGCATGATGGTCATGCCGGCCACAGCCTCGCCCTTGCCGTCGCGCGTCACGGCGCCTTGACGGGTTTCGGGACCGAGTTTCACGGCGGCCACGTCGCGCAGGAAGACAGGCGCGCCATCTTCGGCGTGCAGCACGATGTTCTCGATGTCCTCAATGCCACGGATAAGCCCCAGGCTCCGCACGTAGGCTTGCTCCCAGTCGCGCACCAGGAAGTTACCGCCCGCATTGGCGTTGTTGTGCTCGATCGCTTCCAGCACGTCCGGCAGCGTGATGCCGTATTTCAAAAGGCGGTTCTGGTCCACGAGGACGTGATACTGCTTCACGAATCCGCCGAAGCTGTTGACTTCGTTGATGCCGGGAATCGCCCGCAGCAGCGGGGTGATGTACCAATCCTGAAGCGTTCGCAACTCCATCGGCGAGTGCGTGTCACTCTCCAATGTGTACTGGTAGATTTCACCCAGCCCTGTGCTGATAGGCCCCATTTCCGGCTCTGCCCACTCCGGCAGCTGCTCCCTGGCGGTCTGGAGCCGCTGAAACACCAATTGCCTGGCGAAATACAGGTCCACGCCGTCTTCGAGCACGACTATGACCTGCGACAGCGCAGCTTTCGAGAGCGAGCGCACCTGCGTGACGCCCGGCAATCCCTGCATCGCCAGTTCGATCGGTGATGTAACCTGCTGCTCCACGTCGAGCGGCGCCAGGCCCGGCGCATCGGTGAGAATCATCACCTGGACGTTTGTAACGTCGGGAAACGCATCGATCGGCAGCGACTTCCAGGCAAACAGCCCGGCCCCTGCCACGATCAATGTTCCGAGAATGACCAGCACGCGCTGGTGCAGTACAAAGCGAATGAGTTTGTCGAACATGGTGAAAACCCTTCAGTTAGTCGGCACAACCGGCGCCCATTTTCTCTCGCAACACGTCCGACTTCAGAAGGAAGGCGCCATCTTTCACAACGGTCTCGCCGGCCTGCAGACCGTCGATTATCTCTACCATGTCCAGTAGCTCCCGTCCTTTACGCACGTCTCGCCGGACAAAGAAGTCGTCCTTCCAGTGCACGAAGACGAAGGCCTTACCCTCATCGGCCATCAGCGCGGCGCGCGGCACGGCCAGGACCTCTTCCGCTTGTCCGTTTCCGATAGCGATGCTGACATCGCAAAACATCCCCGGTCGCAGTGCCTGATCAGGATTGGCGACCGTGGCCCGCACTTTCACCGTGCGGGTTTGCTCGTTCATGGTCGCCCCGACATAGTCAAGCACGCCTTGGAACTGCCGAGCGGGAAAGGCGGATACGGTGATAGCGATGGCAACGGGGCCGCGTTTTTCCGCCTGAAGCAGCTGCGCGAGATCCCGCGATTGGATATTGGCCCAGACCCATACCGAAGCCAGGTCGGCGAGTAACATCAGGTCCTTCCCGGCATCCGCCACTTCACCGGCCACCGCGTGTCTCTCGATGATCATGCCTGCGATGGGCGCGCGAACAGGGAGACGACCCGCGCCAACACCATGCGCCGGCTCGCGCATTCCCGCCAGATCCTCATCCGTCAACCCCAGCACGTGCAGCATCTGTTCCGACGCCTTCAAGTCGGTGCGGTGCTGTTCGAACGTCATCTTGGCTTCAATCATATCCTGCTCGGACCCAACCTTCTCCTCCCTGAGCTTTTCTTCGCGCGCAAAGACTTTCTCGGTAAGATCGCTCAGCGTGCGGTTGCGTTCATAGTCCGCCAGGGCTTTGCCAAGTTCCACGCTGGCCAGGGTGAGCAAAGTGTCGCCCGCCTTGACGTGCGCTCCGATATCCACGGAAACGGACTCGACAATGCCGGCGATGCGGGGACTGATATGAACGGCCGCGTTCTCGTTCAGCGCCACTTCACCAGTCACCGGCAATGTCGCCACCACCCGGGTTCGCGCCACCACCTGGGTTCGCACCAACCCGCCGCCGTTCTCCTTTTTGATAATGGAGGAATCCACTTTCACAACGCCGACTTCGTAGCGGCATTCGGCGCACTGATAGGTCGGCATGTCATGCTCGCATTTGGCAGATTCAAGCAGTTCCGTAGACAATGCCGCCGCAGAGGGTCCGTGCCCGTGACCATCGTGAGCTCCGTGCTCTTCATGGCCTTCCTCCGTGGCAGGCACAGCTGGTTTGGCGGCCCTATCCTTCCCCTTCCCGCACCCGTCGTCTTTTTCACACGCGGCCTCCGCGGCCTGAGGTGGAGTCTTGGCGGCCTGATCATTGCCGCATCCGCTTGTGATCGTCAAAACTGCCAGCAGGGCGCAGAGCCCGATGGCCATTGTCCATCTTCCTTCGTTCATCTTCATCGTGTTCCTCGCTCTCTTGTTTATTGAATGGTGTTGAGTAGTGCCCCGGTCAGCCGTTCCAGTTCCGCCGCTGCCTTGTGATAGCCTGCCAGAGTCTCCAAATAACGCGTCCGGGCTTCGTTGAGTGTCCGTTGCGTGTCGAGCACCTCCAAGTGCCCGTACTTGCCCTCGCGGTAACCGGTCTGTGCGGCGTCGAACGCCTTCTGCACGGCAGGGAGCAGACTGTCCCGTAAGGCCAAGGCTTCTGAACGGGCGGTGTCGAGACGGCCGTGAATCCTGGCAAGGGCTGTGGCGGCCAGCAGACGGGCGGCGCGCTCCTTCTGCTGTGCGGCCGCGACGCCGTGTTGAGCTGCGGCGATGCCGCCCGTGTTCCGGTCGAACAGCGGCAACGGCAGCGTGATTCCGGCGACGGCCGCATGCGTGCCGTCCTCCTCGAATCGGCTGACGCCGACATTCACCGTGATATCCGGGACGCGCTGAGCCCTGGCGAGCCTGAGCGAGTCCACGGCGGCGAGACGCTCATCGGTCCAACGGGCCACTTCCGGCGCCTGTTCCAACGCGGCGGCAAGTGAATCGAGGGAAACCGCCTCCATCACATCTTCCAGCGAACCGGCGGCATTGACAAAGCGCGGCGTTGTGCTGCCCCAGTTAGCGACGAGCAGTACGCGGGCGACATCCCATTCCCGCTTGGCCCGGTCTCGCGCAATGCGGGCGGAGGACACCTCCACGGCCGCCTTGGTCTCCTCGAGTTCCGGGACCTTTCCCGCCTTGACCCGGGCAGCCGCGGACTTGCGCACGTCCTCAGCCAGCGCCAGAGACGCTTCGGCCAGGGCGACTTGGCCCTGGGCCGCGAGCACATCCACAAACGCCTGCTTGGTGCGGGTCAACACGTCCAGACGACTGGCTTCGAAATCCCAGCCCGTGAGCCGTGCTTCCGCACGTGCCACAGACTGGCGCTTCGATCGCTTCCCGCCGAGTTCGAGTTGCTGGCTAATGCCCGCGGTCGTGGTTGCGCCATCGTACCCCTTCCGGCTGTCCGTTCCCCAAAACTCCTCGGCTTCGACTTCGAACTCGGGGTTGGGCAGCGCCCCGGCCTGACGGGCGTTGCCTTCGGCAGCCAGTACGTCATGGGCTGAAGCAGCCAGGCCCGGATTGAGCCGGGCGGCCAGTGTGAGAGCCTCCCTGAGCGTCAGGGGGCCTGCTGCTTCGAATTGAACCTGCTGCCCCTGACCGGCTGGGGAGGCTGGTGGAGGCTGGCTCCGCTGGGCCGATAAGTCGCGTCCCAGCGGGCGCAGGTCCGGCCAGGTGGTTTGATCCTTCTGTGCGTCCGCAAGGGCGGGTACGGCACTGGCTGCGATGGCCAGCGCCAGCACCGCGCGTGCTAGTGTGTTTCTTCCTGTCATGTGTTCTCCTGTTTGCGATGAGTTATCTGAACTGAATCGGTCGGCAGGGATGTCGCAGTGATGGCGGCATAAAGCCGACGGGACGGATCCGAGAGACAATACGGACGGGGAGCCCGTCAGGAGGCGGCAGGAGGTCGGAAGATATCGACAGGCAGAAGGGTGCCGGCGAACGTATCCTCGGCGACGCACAGGCGCGCGGCGTATGGCGGTACCAGACCTATCGTCGAATCATCGTTCGAAATCGTTTCACCCGCGTGGCACAGACACACACACTCCGTGGTGCAATCCGTTTCATGTGCGTCATCGCAATCGAAGGAAGCCAGCGTCGGCGCCATAAGAAACAGCGCGATCATTGCCATCGCACCCGCCTTTATGAACGAGAACATTTGCTAATTATGGCACTCGAAACCATGCGTGTCAACAGCGACGCCTCACATTGTTCAGGGCACGGGTTGCCCCATAGCTTATGTTACCGAAAGGAGGCATCGATTAAGGTCCTGAAGTCAGGCCTTCGAGTTGAGTCCTGCCGATTGGAACATGCGGAGCGACTGAGGCGGTTTGGGAGGGCGATGCCAAGCGCCGGACTCATACCAATGCGCCACGGGCCGTGCCGTTCGCAGTCTTACGGCGCATGTACCTTCACAGCGTTGACGTGAAACACCGCGGGCACGGCCAAGGGAATGTCAGTCTTGGGTTCCACTGGCCCGCCGTCGCCAAGCCCGCGCCAGGCGCCCGTGCGCAGCGAGAGCCGATGGACCGTCTTGCACCCTTGTTCGGCCACGGCCAGTGACTGCGCCGGACCACCGTTCACCTGCACGGTGTAACTGCCCGCCGCCAGATCGGCAAAGATGCCGAGCGTCATCGCGCTGCCTGCGGTGTAGGGTCCAAGGTCGCGCGGAAGCTCACCGTCAGCGGCCTGAATCAGACCGGTTTCGGTCAGACAAACGCGGACGGGCCGGCGGCCATCGGCAGCGCACAACTCTATTTCCATACGGGCATTCGCCTGGGCGGGCTTCAGCCGCAGTTCCGTGCTGATCTTCGCGGATTCCGGGAAGACGCGCACGACGCGGGCATAGTCGAAGGGGTCGCCGTCGCGCAATTCCAGACAGCGCTTTCCCTGGTCGTCCACGACCGACACCGGCGCCCACTTAGGGCTGTAGAGATTCCATCCTGGCACGACGGCGCCCGGCGTCACCTTCGCGAAATCGTCTGTCGGAAATGTGGTCTCATCCGGCTTGACCGGCAACGGGATGCGCGCCACCCAGATGTCTTCCTTGTTCACACTGTAGATCAGCCACATCGTGTCCTTGTCCGCGAACGTGCCGTCATCCGCCCACTCCGCCAGGCCCCGCATGTATTGCGCTCCGATACCGCCTCCTGTGTCTGCCAACGCTGCTGCTAACGGGCAGCGGTACGCCTTAC
>CAZWPN010000052.1:0-19021 GCA_964635275.1 uncultured Victivallales bacterium
GCCGATTCACACGCCCTGCGCACGTGCATGAGTTCACGCACTGCTTGATGTTTCACCCTGCCCATGGCCGTGTTGAACGCCCCTGTGGACGCGCCTTTTTCATCCTTCCAGTCTTCCATCCTTCCAATCTTCCGCAGTTCAGGGAACACCCGCCTCAATCGGTAGCGGACTTTCCATCTTCTGTCCGGGCAATCGTGAAGTCAACCGGCAGCCTGTACACCGTTGCCCAGAACCCGCCGTCGTTGTCGCGCGAGTGAAACGATTCTTCGGTCAGGACCAGTTCTGCAGCATACTCTCCGGGCGGCAGACGGATCACCTGGTCCCGGCTTCGGTAGCGAATGGCCTCGCGCTCAGACCAAAGCCACTCAACGGTATTCCCGTGCTTGGGCCGACTGTAATCCGCGGGATCGTTTGCCGCCACCACGACCGGCAATAGATCCTCTCTTTCCGGCATGCCGCCTTGGCGCGAAGCGTTCCAGAGCACGTGCAACGAACTGTCCAACGCAAAATCCCTGACGGCATTGCCGCGGCTGTCGGTGACGAAATAGTCGAAGAGGATGTAGGCTTCTACGTCCGACTTGTCGGGGAAGTCGAGGTAGTCCTGATCGCCGTAGTTCGTCCCCCGGCCGGGAAGCCGCCATCGTCCGACGCGTCCGATTGTTTCGAAACCGGTCCGATCACTGTAGAGTCCCCTCAGTTTGATCTGGTAGGCAAAGTTCGGTTTCAACCGCCGGGCTTCGAGGCGGCCTCGAAATACGTCCCCCCGGGGTTCGATGCGCACCAGCACCTGTGGACCGCGCTGACATGGCCGTTCGTAGCTGAAGTCAGCAACAAGGGCGGATGCGTAGCCGTTCCCCGCGATGTCGCACCAACGCTCATTGATGGAGTCGTCTGTGCCTATCATCGGCTGGGCATTCGTCGCGGAAAGGATGAAACTGTCCATACTCGAACTACGGCGCGGCCCGGGCAGCTTACTGACCGGAATCCGATCGGCAACCGGCGCTCCGACTCCCGTAGAGCGGTTCCGACTCCAGCGCTCTCTGCACCAGCCCACGACGGACACGGCCCCGATCCCCCCGAGAATCAGGAGGACGGCCAGAATCAGCCCGGCAAGACTCTTGCGAACAACTTCAGGTAAACGTGCCATCTCCGGCCAACTTGTTCGATTGGAGCCAATCCGTCAAGCAGAGAAAGTGCCACACTGTACCCTTGACCATGCGATGGGATTGACGCAGTATGGCACCGTTGTTCGTGCGGCAAGCCGTCGCTTGCGCGGTCCACACATGAAACGGATCATCTTTACCTTCTATTGCGCGCCCCTGCTTGCGTGGTCCGCAACGCAGGAGCCCTGGGTCGAGCGCGGTCGCATCACGCATCCCGCCGGCAATCTGGCGTTCGAAGCGCGATGGGACCCCGGACCGGGCCTGCAGATCCGTATCGCGCCGACCAACGGGCCAAAGGCCGTGTTGCTCGACCTGAACCGCAAGGCCCCGACGCTAACCTGTGAGCCGAAAGACGCTTTTCCCGCGATTATCATCGAAGGCGCGCAGTTCAACCCGAACGCGTTGCCGACAAGCCGTGTCGAAGCAGTCACGGTGGTGCTCAAGTTCCGCCAGGAAGCCTGGAGCGTCTACGTCGGGAACAGGCTGGCGGCGATAATGCCGACACCATTCCTGCCGCCTGCGATCGTTGCCCATCCGTCTGCCGGCCTCCCGTCCGAGGATCGCCGCAAAGCGGAGTTCCAGAAAACCGACGATTTCGTTTTCCATGACGATTTCCTGGTTCCGGAAGGCGAGGAGAATGAACTGGCCGCATGGGACGTACAGTCCGGGGATTGGCGACTGCACTCGGTGACCGAAGATGTCCGTCCGGCCATGCGGAAAGGACTGAAAGTCAAGAAGAAGGTTGACCGGACACCGAAGGCGGCGATGAGCCCTAACTTCTACTCCCTGCAGGGCTCCGGCACAAATGGCATACTTACCGCCGGCTACGATTTCTACGACGCCTACACGCTCGAAGCGGCCATGCAAGTTGGCTCCGGTGAGGGCGGCCTCGTGTTCGGCTTCACCGATGCCGAAGGATGCTACGCCTTCACGGCTAAGACGGCGGAGGATTCCGACACTGTGCGATTGAGCCTCTGGCGAACAACATCCTCCAATGCTGTGGCACGGATCGAACTGGCAGCGGCCACGTCCGAAATCCTCGACGGGCAGTGGATCAAACTCAAGGTCCGCACTTTCCAGAACCGGATCCAGTGTTTTGTCGACGGAACGAAGGTTATCGATATTCCCTCCGAGCTGCCGGTTGGCGGACGGTTCGGCCTTTTCGCCGACACGGATGCCGGCCTGCTTTTTGACGATGTGACTGCCGCATCGAATCATGAGTTGGATTTCATGGGGATCGGCGACATCCGGCGTCATGCCATCTCCGAGCATGGCCGCTTCTTTCCCCGCCGCCGTTTCTTCAACTTGTTCCCGCCTCGTGAAGAGCCTTTCATGGCGCCGCCGGCATCCGCCGATCCCCAGTGGCTGATCGTGGGATCAGCCGCCCATCGCGCGCATGTCTTCGCTGCCGAGTTCATGCCGGAGGGTTCCGTCTCTGAAATCGGTCTTATTGCCGGCTACTCGGGCGACGATCGGCCGTACTTGCGGTTCATCCGACGGCGCGAAGGAACGAACGAAACATTCCGGATGGAAGAAGTCGCCACCAACGGAACCGCGGTCGTGTTAAAGCAACTGGCTTTGCAGGGGCAGCCGAACAATGATCGCGTACCCGAACCGGTGCACCTGAGATGCGACGCCACCGGCGGCCGTGATATCCGCTTTTACCGGAATCAGGACCTGGTGCTGGTGAATCATGCCGGAGCCAGCGTCGGCGGGGCTTCGGGTGTTTTCGTAGGACCGGACACCCGCGTAAGGATTGCAAACCCTGAGTATAGCTTCGAGCGAACGGACCTCCACACGGACCACTTCGAGAAGAATGCGGCCTTCGTCGCGGATCGGTTCATGCGGCACTGGTCATCGCCGGAGGGTCAGTGGGACGACGTGACCAGCAGCGCCACGTGGTACAAAGGCGACGTCTTCGGCCGCATGGCGGTCCACATGCCGCTGGTGGACCGCACGGAGGTCCATCTCGGCGTTGCGGATGGAACGACGACAGGCGCCTGGGTGGTCTGCGTGAGCGACAGGCGTCTCATGCTGAAACTCGGTGGTGGCCTGGCAGCGTCCAACGCGCCCATAGCCTCGGTTTCCACGAACCGGATCAATGGCTATGTGGGCCTGGTCACCAACAAGACGGTTGGGTATACGATCCATTCCGAGGGCCACTGGATCTGGTTGACCAGCGGCGACGAACTCCTGCTCCAGCAAGCGTTGCCCCAGCCACTCACGGGGCGAAGGCTCAGGATCACGGGTTTCTCGGCGGCGCAACTGGCGGACAGCCTGGTCGAACGCTATAACGTCAAAGACTTCCTCTTCAAGGAGTCACTGCACGAGTGGATCATCAACGGCGGCCGCTGGGAGGTAATCAACCGGTTCCAGTGCGACCCCCGCTGGTCGCACATGGACGGTGAATCCACCAACGGGCTGGCGGCCATCTGGAGCAAGTACGTGTTCCAGGGCGACTTCTGCGTGGAAATGTACGCCGGCACGAGGCACGGTTGGTACGAGCGCTGCGGGGACTACAACCTGACGGTTCTGAACAGCGACACGACGCCCAGTCAGGGCTACACGGTGACGTGCTCCGGCTGGGACTACGACCTTTCCCAACTCTATACCAAGTTATATCGCAACGGCAGCCTTCTTACCCAATCGGATGCCTACTGCGCGCCACGTACGCGCGAGGGAAGCAAGCGAAAATCCATCCCGCAGCTTGTCGCTGGGGGCCGCGACGTCCACGGCGCCTGGTACTACATCAAATTCCGCCGTGCCGGACACAAACTTGAATACTACTTCGACAACGATCTGGTCTTCTCATGCAACGATCCCGAACCGCTGGCGTCCGGCTCGCTGGGCGTATGGACCTTTATGAATTCCATGGTCGTGGCCCGGGTAAAGATTGCGGCGGAATCGGTGGCGCCAAAACTGATCCGGTTCACGCCGGTCGCTGCGGTCGCACCGGGCCGCGCGGCGATTGCCGTCGTGGAGCCGGAGGTCGAACCGCCAGCCCCATCCATTCTTTCGTCAGGCCGGCCGCTGGATGGCATGCGCCAGGAGGACTGGGATGCCGCAGACCCGGTTTCACAGGCGCGTCTCTTCTGGCACCAGTCGCCCGACGCCTCTCCCTACTTTGCGGTGAACAGCGTGCTGGGCAGCGGGACACTGTGGGCCCGTTCCGATCGGCCGCCGGCTCCGTACGCAGAAGTTGCCGGCTGGCGATTCGAGGTCAAGCGCACAACCCTGGGGCTGTTCAATTTCTACTTCTCTGTCGGACGTCGTAATGCGCAAGGGATCTACGTTCCGCAAAACTTCTATTTTCATCGGATTTCAGGAGAAGATTTCGCCAAGGGCTCATACCGGCCGGCCGGGGAGTCGAACGTGCCCGGGATCGCGCCCCCACTTCCAGATTGGCATACCCGTGGAAGCTGGATGTCCGTGGATGCATGGCTGCCGACAGAAGACCATCGGATATCCATGACCGACACCGGGCTGTTGGTGAAGGTTGAAGGGTTCGGCAACCTGCACCCGGGGTATGTGGTGCAGGGCTTGACCGGCAACGGACCCGGAGAAGGCTACGCGGTCCGGAGTTTCACCGAGATCCGGTACGGCGGGGCGCCGCAGTTGACGCTGGCATCCAACGTCCCGCCGCCTTTGTCAGTCACGTTATTGACCGGAGACGGACAACGCCCCTTGTTTGGCCCTACCAACTGGATCGCAGCCACCAACGGCCTGGCGGCTATAGGCGAGACGGGATTCGTCAAGACTGTAGTCCGGGCGCAATGGGCCTATACCAACGAAACCCTTCCGTTGGCGTGGGTCTGTCCGCCGGCAGCGCCGGCACTCTCCTGTGAATGGAGCCAGCTCAGTCCGGACACCCTCGTAATTTCCGCGGACCCGAGCTATCTCAACCGCGCGCTGGCGCTTGCCAGGCTGACAATCGGCGGCCGGGCGGTGGTGCCCCGCCTCGTGGGTCCGGGCATCATCAACGTTAAGGTACCACGCCTGGACGAATGCGTCGCGGGGCCCGAAACGAATCTCATGGTGACGGTCATCTGCGGCGCCAGTACCAATCGTTTTTCCCCGCGGTGGGCTGAAGCCCCGCTTCGCTCGCCACCGGTGCTGACGAAACTGGAGGGAATAGCCCCACTGTTCGAGAACTTCGAGGCGCGCACAGGGGCGGCGGGGAAAGCCGGGGGCGTCCGGATGAGGGTCGATGATGGGGATCCTTTGCAGGGCAGCTTCATGACGGTCTTCAACAGCGGCATCGGCCAGCGTTTGACCGGCGAATTCGGGCCGCCGATCCCGCTGGCCCGCTATCCGGTGCTCCGGTTCCGCTACCGGGGCGGCACCATGGCCAGGATTTCTCTCTCTCTGCAGGGAGCCGGCATTGTCCGCCTCAGCGAGCGGTCCGATACGGCGAGGTCCGTCCGCGGTTCCGACGGACTCATCCTGGACGACGAGTGGCACACCTGGCAGGGAATCGTGAGCGACGCTGTGACCGCTTCGCCATACGGCCCGTCTGTGCTGACGGTCGGCCCTTTCAAGTTCGCCTCCTGCGAGAGCACGGACCAAACGGGCAAACACACGGAATGGAACGTGGACGACCTGGTGAGCGGACCCGCCGTGGCGCGCAAGGAACAGCTCGCCATGACCCCTCATTACTTCGATTTTGAGGGCATAACACAGGTGCAAGTGGCGGTGCGGAGCGGCCCGGAAGATTTCCAGACACTCGATGCGTCCCAGCGTGCGGCGCTCGGCTGGCTGAGCATCTCGAACCATCAGCAGTCGGTCCCGGAAATCAAGGATCTGGGCAACGGCCTCAGCCATATCTTCATCAAGGCCCGCAACCTGCGGGGCCGGGAGTCCCAGGTGACGGATATTCCGTTTCTGCTTCACCGGGCGGCGCCGAAAGCCACATGCGTCTTTGAGCCCGCCACCGATCCCATGGGTAACGGCTCGCAACTGACCATGAGCGTCATTACGGGGGGCGGCCCTCCGCTGGATATCGAAGTCTTGAAGATGCGGTGGAACGACACGACCATACGGATTACGAATACTCTGGGCTCAACGCTGGTTCACACGCCAGATCGGGAGAAGCTGACGTTTAACTGGCCGCTGATTTTCAGGAATCAATTGAACGCGACCGCGCCGGGACAATCCTTCAACATAGTTCTCGCCGATATTCGCGACGGGGCGGGCAATGCGGCTCCAGACATCATTCTGCCGCGCCGCATTGACTACGCATCCGACCACACGCCGCCCACGCTGTTGCCGACGCTCTATCCCACCAACGTCCTATGGACAACGGCATGGGAAGCAGATTCTGAGAGCCGTCTATTCTTCACGCCGAGCGACAAAACAGCAACGAAGCTCGTGCGGACGAACGGTGAGCTTCCCTATCTGTCCGCCGAGGTGCAATCCCGGACGGGCGGAGTCGTCTACGCCTTCACCACGCCCTGGATGGTGCAGAAGCACCGCTATCTTGCCTTCCGGTTGCGCCGGCCAGTCATGGCCACGAACGATACGACGAGAATAGACCTGGTCTTAGGCATCAAGCCGGCGACTAATATCGTGGTGGCTCTGACCAGTAACGACAAGCGGAACGACGGCCGCCTGCCTTTCCCGAAACCAGTGGATTGGCATCCAAACGTCTGGGAATCCTTCACTCTCGATGTGGCGGAACTCCTCAAAGACAAGCTCCCGCCGGACGCGGCGAAAGAGCTGTCGGTGCAAAGCCTCGCCTTTGTCACGATAAACGGAGTGACTAACGTTTCGTTGCATGTGCAAAGCGTCTTCGTTTTGGCGCCTTGGGGCGCGGGCGATCGCGTCGTGATGGACGCCTACGATGAGAGCGGCATCGGCGGGATCGACTGGGAGGCCACGCAACGGACGGAGCAGACGGCCTTGGAGCCAGCCGCGCTCGCTGTGACAAGCGGGATGCCGGAATGGGTCACGATGCGCGCAAGGGACAAGGCCGGCAATCTCTCCACTCCGCTGCATCTTCCTGTCTGTGGCCGGAAGGGCGCTGAAGCGCCCAAACCGTGAGGACGACCGATGATCACAAAATTCAAGATGCCGAAATTGACCGAGAACGACGAGGAACAGACGATTACCGAGTGGTTCAAGAGGGAAGGCGAAAGCATTCGCAAGGGCGAACCGCTCGTTGAGATCACCACGAGCAAGGCCGCCTGTGAACTCGAATCGCCTCGTGGAGGGGTGGTGCGCGCCATTCTCGCCGCAGCGAACAGCAGTCTCCCGATCGGTTACGTGATCGCGCTCATCGGCGACGCGGACGACGACCTGCCGGACGTGAGCACAAGTAACAGGAAGCTGATTAGAGCACACGCGCGGATGGTTCCGGCCTCCCCGGTCAAGGCGGTCTCCAGCCGCGGAGCGGAAACAGGTGCGCTGCGGGCTACACCCGCCGCCCGGCGGCTGGCCCGGGAACGCGGCGTTGATCTGGCCCTGGTTCAGGCCGGGGTCAGAATGGACGTGATCACGGAAGCGGCTGTGATAAGGTACCTTGCTGAGCAGAACAAATGAAACTCAAGGACCGTGTGGCTATCGTTACGGGAGGATCCCGCGGCATCGGGCGCGCCATTGCCCTTGCGCTGGGCGCTGAAGGCGCTCACGTCGTCGTAAACTACCTGCAAGCTGGCGACGCGGCGGAATCAGTGGCCGGCATCATCCGGAGTTGCGGTCAAAAGGCCCTGCCATTCCAGGCGGACGTGCGCAAACTGGATGAGATGAAAGCCATGGTCGGCCGCGCCAAGGAAGTGTTCGGCCGGATCGACATACTTGTCAACAACGCAGGAATCATCCGGGACAACTACGTCACCTTCATGAAGAACGAGGAATGGGATGACGTGCTGGACGTTGATCTCAAGGGCGCCTATCACGGCATCAAGGCGGTGAGTCGTGAGATGATCCGGCAGAAGTCAGGACGCATCGTCAACATCTCCTCGGATGCCGGCCTCATGGGCGACCTGATGCGCGCCAACTATGCGTCGGCCAAGGCCGGACTGCTCGGGCTGACTCGAACGGTGGCCCGCGAATTTGCCCCTTCTGGTATCACGGTCAACGCGGTTTCGCCTGGAATCGTCGAAACCGAAATGATCGCCACAATGATGGAACCCCGACGGCAGAAGCAGTTGGATCGGATTCCGATGGGGCGGTTCGGACGGCCGGAGGAGGTTGCGCAGGTCGTGCTCTTCCTCGTGTCGGATGAGGCTCAATACATCACAGGAGAGGTGTTCTGCGTGGATGGGGGGCTTCGCATGTGACAAGAATCGTGGTAACAGGCATGGGTGCTGTCACTCCCCTCGGCCTTGATGTGGCACGGGGGTGGGAGGCGTTGTGCCGTGGCGAATCCGCCATCCGGGACATCACTCGGTTCGACGCCAAAGACTTCCCGTACACGCGCGGCGGCGAAATCCGGGACTTTCGACTGCCGCCGGGTGTCGCCCCGGCGGCCGAGTCGGCGGACCTCGCTACACAATTCATGCTCGCGGCGGCGGCAGAGGCCATCCGGGACGGAGGGCTTGCTGCCGGCGCTCCGGTGCTCGCCGATACCGGGGTCGTGCTTTCCACCAATTTCGGCGGCATTCTCTCGGGCGAGAATATCATGACCGAGCAGTTGGGCAAGGGTCCATCGCGGTCCGAGGACTTTGACGAGTTTCTTTTCCAGGCCTGCGTTGACCGGGTGGCCAACAACTGGCGCATGGGCGGCCCACGCGCCATGTTGTCCCTTTCCTGCGCGTCTGGCACCGCCGCCATCGGCTACGGCATGGACCTGATCCGGTGCAGCCGCGCCAGCGCGGTCCTGACAGGCGGCTATGATGCGCTATCACGATTCGCCTGGAGCGGGCTGAGCGCCCTGCGGACGATGACGAAGGATGCCGTCCGACCATTCGACAAGAACCGCTCCGGCACGATTTTCAGCGAGGGGGCCGGAGCGATGCTGCTCGAGAATGAGGACAGCGCAAGGCGTCGCGGTGCCAGAATCTATGCGGAAGTGGCCGGCTACGGGGCGAACAACAACGCATTTCACATGACGGCGCCGGCTAGGGAGGGCGCCGGCTCGGCCGCCGTCATGAGGATGGCCTTGATGGACGCCGGGATGAAGCCGGAGGAAATCGATCACCTGAATGCCCACGGAACCGGGACCAAGCCGAACGACGTAACGGAAACGCAAGCGATCAAGGCAGTCTTTGGCGCGCATGCCTTCGGGATGCCCGTCACATCCATTAAGTCCTCTGCCGGCCACATGATGGGAGCCGCCGGCAGCCTGGAGGCGATCGCTTCGGTTCTCTCCATACGGGATGGAGTGATCCCGCCCACGACCAACTACCGTGATCCCGATCCCGAATGCGATCTTCCTTGCGTGATAAATGTGAAAAGGGAAATGAGTATCCGGAGCGTGTTGTCCAACTCCGCGGGCATTGGCGGCTGTAACGCGGCCGTTATCTTCCGGCGGGTGGAGTAAGCGGGTGAAAGTGCACGGTGCGACATGACAGATAGGCGCGTCGTCATCACGGGCGTGGGCCCGGTAAGCGCCATCGGAACCGGCCGGGACGCGTTCTTCGATGGGTTGAAGAACGGGCGCAGCGGCATCGGGCCGGTCACCTCGTTTCCGGTAAGCCATCTGACTTCGCGACATGCCGCGGAATTGCGCGGGTTCGATGTGCGGGAGTACCTTGAAACGGAAAAGGCTTATCTGGACCGCGCCTCGCGACTGGCTTTTGCGGCGATGAGCCTCGCCATTGAGGATGGAAACATAGACCTCAAGGAAATGGATCGCTCGGCCATCGGCTTGATCCTAGGCTCCGCCGCTGGTTGCATGGAAAGCACATCCCTTTTCTTCGGCGATTTCCTTGAAAAAGGGCCGCGGTTCGTCAAGCCCATCATCTTCCCGCATACATATGCGAACACCACCATCAGCTTGTTGGCCATCGAGTATGGTTTGGACGGCTATCACCTTAACTTTGCATCTGGTGTGACATCCTCGGCCAGCGCCATTCTACTGGGATATGATCGGATTCGCACGGGAAGGAATCCCATGATCCTGGCAGGCGGCGTTGAAGCGCTGAGCCCATTGCTATACGCAGGTTATGAACGGACCGGCAGGCTATCGCCGCACGACGGCGGCGGGCTTGAATTGTGCTCGCCATTCGACGCCGGGCACAACGGCATGGTTCTCGGCGAAGGCGCAGGGATTCTTCTGCTGGAAGACCTGGATCTCGCCCTGAAACGCGGGGCGCGGATCTACGGAGAAATTACGGGCGGTGCGGCGCTGGGCGGCAGTCTGGCCAGGGCCATGAACCTGGCCTGCCGCGGTTTGTCCGGGGGCTGTGCTGACCTCGACTACATTTCCGCGGCGGCCAATGGCAGCCGCGCGCTGGACAGCGCGGAAACACGGGCGCTTCAGGACGCCTTGGGCGATGACGCAGGCCGGGTGCCCGTCAGCAGCATCAAGCCGCTGATTGGCGAAGTCCTTGGCGCCGATGGCGCCTTGCGGACCATCGCAGCGCTGGGCGCCATGGAGGCGGGCTTTGCCCCGCCGACCATGAATCTTAAGCAACCGGATGGAACGGGGAAGTTGAACGTAGTGTGGGAGCCGGGAACCCGCCGCCACATTGGCAGGGGCCTGGTGAACTCCATGGACCCGGGCGGAAACGTGGTGTGCCTGCTACTGGAAAAGACGCCCGGGCACGAGAGTCAATGATGCAGTCCAAACACATGCTGAAAGCCTACCGCACGATGCTTGTCATCCGCTGCTTCGAACAGAAAGTGGAGGAACTCTTCTCCCGCGGCGTGATCCACGGCACCACCCATCCGGCGACCGGACAGGAAGCCGTGGCAGTCGGAGTTTGTAGCGCGCTGAGAAAAGGGGACTACATCACCAGCACCCATCGGGGACACGCGCATTTCATCGCCCGCGGCGGAGACCCTCGACGGATGATGGCCGAGTTGTTCGGCAAAGCGACCGGCTATTCGCGCGGCCGCGGCGGTAGCCAGCTCATGGCCGACTATGCGCTGGGCTTTTTAGGCGGGAATGGAATTACCGGCGGCAGCATTCCTATCGCCACCGGCGCGGCGTTGTCCGCGAAGTTGCGCGGCAGCAACCGGATCGCCGTGTGCTTCTTCGGGGATGGAGCATCGAACCAGGGGACGTTCCACGAGTCGCTGAACCTGGCCGCCATCTGGAAACTGCCGGTGGTCTATGTGTGCGAAAACAACCTGTATGCCATGTCAACCCCTGCCCATGCGGCGCTTTCGATCCCACAAGTCGCCGACCGGGCGGCAGCGTACGGCATCCCGGGTGTCGTCGTTGATGGAAACGATCTGCTGGCTGTACGAAAGACCGTACGCGCGGCCTGCGACCGAGCCCGTCGGATGGAGGGGCCGACGCTGGTTGAATGCAAAACGTACAGGCTTTCCGGCCATTCGAGGGGTGATCCGCGACACTATCGGTCCCGCGCGGAGGAGGAGATGTGGCAGAAGCGCGATGCCATCCGGCGCTTCAGGAGGGTCTTGATGGACCGGATGCTCCTGAACCCCGCAGGCGACCGGCAACTGCGGCAGGAAGCGCGCGCCGTGGTGGCACAGGCCGTCCGGTATGCACGGCAAAGCCCGGACCCGGACCCGGCAACCTTGGAAAACGGGGTGTTCGCGTGAGAACGATCACATACACGGAAGCCCTGCGCGAAGCGCTTTGCGAGGAGATGAAGCGCGACGGAAACGTGTTCCTCATGGGGGAAGACATTGGCTTGTACGGCGGGGCCTTCGGCGTCACACGGGGGCTTCTGGATCGTTTCGGACCGGAACGCGTTAGGGATACGCCGATTTCGGAGCAGGGTTTTGTGGGCGCGGCCGTTGGCGCGGCGATGGCGGGCTCGAGGCCGATCGTGGAAATCATGTTCATGGATTTCATCACGCTGGCCGTCGATCAACTGGTCAACCAGGCGGCCAAGTTGCACTACGTTTTCGGCTCCCAGGCGCGCTGCCCGCTGGTCTTGCGCACCGTCGGCGGCGGCGGGCGCTGCTATGGCCCCACCCACTCCCAGAGTCTCGAAGCATGGTTCACTCATACACCCGGACTGAAAGTGGTGGCGCCGTCCACACCGGCGGACGCCAAGGCGTTACTCAAGGCGGCGGTCCGGGATGACAACCCTGTCTTGTTCCTGGAGCACAAGCTTCTGTATGGCTGCCGCGGCGAAGTTCCCAAAGGGCCCGGCCTCTCCGTGCCACTGGGCAAAGCCCGTCTGGCCCGAACCGGTTCCGATATCACGATTGTGGCGTGGTCCTGGATGGCGCGGGAAGCCGAAGGGGCGGCCGATGACCTGCGAGCACATGGCGTCAGCGCCGAAGTCGTGGATCTGCGCTCGCTCGTGCCGCTTGACATAGAGGCCGTCACCGCGTCGGCCAGAAAGACGCACCGTGTACTGATTGTCCAGGAGGCATGCCGGACAGGCGGATTCGGGGCCGAGATCGGCTGCCGCGTATTCGAGCACGTTCACGACTACCTCGATGCGCCGATCCGGCGCCTGGCGACCCCTGACGTGCCCCTTTCCGCGAGCCCTATTCTCGAACGCGCGGCCATCCCGGATCGGGCCCGGATTGCGCAAGCGGCGATGGAGCTCGTACAGGGATGAGCGCCGGACCTGGCACAAACGTCCAAGTGTCGGTGGTCACGCTGACCCACAACAAACTCGCCTGCACGCGGCGCTGCATTCCTTCGCTCCTGGAAACGGCCTGCGCGACGTGGGAGCTGATTATCGTCGACAACGGCTCAACCGACGGCACGCCGGCCTGGGTCGAGGAATTTGTGGAGACGGCCGGGGCCGCTGGCGTGCCGGTGAGACTGATCCGAAACGCCGGCAACATCGGTTGTTCGACCGCTAGGAACCAGGGCGCGGCCGCCAGCACAGGCGCGAAGTTGGTGTTTGTGGATAACGACGTGGCGCTGCGGAGCCGCCGCTGGCTGGCGACACTCGGTGCGACACTCGACGCAAACGCGGCCGTCGGCATTGTCGGCCCCAAGCTGGTCTATCCCCACAGCCCGCATCCGATCCAGTGCGCCGGCGTCGGCATATCCAGGAGCGGGCGGGTGTTGTTCAGAGGACGTGGCGAGCCGCGCGATGATCCCCGCTTTCAGGCAAAGGAGGATGTGCAGTGCCTGATCAGCGCCTGTTTCATGATCCGGCGGAATGTGTTCGAAGAAGCAGGCGGTTTTGACGAAGACTTCAACCCCGTGGAATATGAGGATTTCGACCTCTGCTACCGCGCGCGCAGCCGGGGGCATCGCGTCGTTTACGATCCGGCGGCGGAGATGTATCATTTCGAGAGCGTGACCACGGCGGGAACGCCGGCGTTGCCAAACACAGGCCTGATCATCCGGCACGGCCTGCTGTTCAAGCAGCGGTGGCGTCACATGTTCGAGCACGAACAGGGCCCCGCGGACCCGGAGACCCAATGGCGGCAACTGCGGGTGGGGAAACTGATGGACACAACCTGGTTGCCGGTGGTGGAATAGTCAAGCGGCGTAATGGCACAGTCATGATGCTTGTGCCAAATCGAAGGAGAGCGAACATGGCAGAAGAACGCATTGAAGATCGCGTGAAACGACTGATCACCCGCAGGCTGTTTCTCCCGATTGCACCCGAGTCCATAGAGGAAGACAAGTCTTTGATTGATGTTTACGGGGTGGACTCTGTCAGCCTGCTTGAACTTGTTGTCGGCACCGAGGAGGAATTTGGCGTCTCGATTGGTGATGAGGACTTCAACATAAAGCACTTCCAGACCGTTGCGGCGCTTTCCGCCTTCATCCGCGACAGGCTGGCGGATGGCAAATAGGTCTATGGAAGAAACCGTCCTGATTCCGAGTGGCTCCGACGCTTTGTGCGGCGTTCTGTACCGGCCGGACCGCGAACCCGCCCTGTGTGGGCTGGTGATGTGCCACCCACTGTTCGAAGAACGCAAGAGCGCACAGCGTGTCATGGTCGAGGCTGCCAGGGCATTTGCCGCGGCCGGCTGCGCAGTGTTGCGTTTCGACTACCGCGGTTGCGGCGACAGTACCGGCGCTTTTGCAGCGTTTGGCTGCGCGGATTGGCTTGCGGACATTGACGCCTCCGCGCGATTCCTGGCGGAAAAGACGGCGGCAGAGCAGATAGGATTGCTCGGCCTCCGGTTGGGCGCCTCGCTGGCTACGCAAGCGGCGGCTGCGAATACCGAACTTGCCCGGTTTCTGGTGCTGTGGGAACCGATCCTGGACGGCCGCCGGCACCTTGACCAGGAACTGCGGCGGAAACTGGTAAACGAAATGGTCACATTCGGGCAAAGCCGCGCGACCCGTGCGGGTTTGCTGAAAGACCTTGAGAGCGGCCGCGCGATCGACATGGATGGTTACGCGGTGACACCGCGGCTGTTCGCGGAAATCAACGCCATTATCCTCGCGGAGACCACCCCGCGTTTGGCGGCAAGGATCTTGCTCGTCAGGATTGCGCGCGCGGGTGTAGCCGGGCCGGATTGGAAGCGATTGCAGACAGCGCTGACCGCCAGCGGAGCCGCCGTGGATTCCATCCAAGTGGAAGAAGATCCATTCTGGAGCCTGGTGGGTCTGGTGGCCTGCCCAAAGCTGGTCCAGGCAACAAGGGAGTGGATCCTCGGTTGTTCTGCGTCCTGGCACCCGATAATCCGATAACTCCGCACTGTCTTTGAACTGGCAAAGCCAGCAAGATCAGGTACAGTCTGGCTTGACAATCAAGGAAGTTATTTCGGGAAATGGAAGCGGACAACCCAATTCTCAATAGTACGTATGACGAGCCGTTGACCCACCACGCAACCGACGGCAAGGACCAGCAGTACTTCCCCGGCTTCATCGCTCGCGTGAAAGTGGACGCAGCGCCATCGCCGCCTTCAGAAAGCGGCGAGGGCGCCGCTTCTACTGCCCTGCGCACATACTTCGACCCCGCGGAACCCGTCGGCTTTGTCAAGGGTGGCAACCTGCCGCACTGGCGACAGGGCGGCGCAACCTACTTCGTGACATGGCGGACGGCGGACTCCATGCCCCGCGAAAGAGTCGACCAATGGTTGCGCGAACGCGAGGAGTGGCTGGCCGCGCATCCGGAACCGCACGACATTGAGATTAAGGCGGAATATGACCGGCTGTTTCCCGCAAGATGGGAGCAATGGCTTGACGAAGGCCACGGCGAGCGCCTTCTGGCAAGACAGGAGATTCGTGAAATCATGGAACGGACACTTCGCCGTTTCGAAGTAGACGCGACGCCCTCGTCGCGTCGTTCTGGATCAAGCGGCGGGGAAGCAACTTCTGCGGCGCAATACAGACTCGATGATTTCACTGTTATGCCCAACCATGTTCACGTACTGGTGACGCCAATGGGTGACCATAGGCTTTCCGAGATTGCGCAGGCGTGGAAGTCCGTCTCCGCCCATGCGATCAACAGGGCGCTCGGCCGGACGTCGTCTTTCTGGCAAAAAGAGAGTTTCGACCACATCGTGAGGAATGCGGATCAGATGGCACGTTTCCGCCAGTACATCCGCGACAATCGAGGCCATTGAACAGTCCTCGGCGAAAGCCGCGCACTGAATTATGCCATGGAACGACCTGTACATTTCGCCGTAGGTGCGGACACGCTGCACGGCATCCTGCACGAGCCGGAAGAGCCGGCATCCGGACCCGTCATCCTCTTCCTGCACGGCTGGGCAGGCTCGCGGATCGGCCCGCACCGGATGTTCGTCCACATGGCCCGCCGATTGGCCGCCGCCAGGCACACATGCCTCCGCTTCGATTTTCGGGGCCGGGGCGACAGCGATGGCGCAACCGCGCAAGCGACGATTGCTTCCATGATCGCCGACACCGGCGCAGCGATCGCTTTTGTCGCAAAAGAAATGCCGGGACGTAAAGTGATCCTCCTGGGCATCTGCTCTGGCTGCAAGGTAGCCATCGGAACAGCGGCTCAAAATGCGCACGTAGCAGGGCTGGCGCTGTGGTCCGCGGAGCCGATGGGCCCGATGCGAGAGGCGGCGGGCGGCTCCGGAAAGACGGCTCATGCGCTGAGATCCTACGCGCGCAAACTGCTGCGCCTTGAAACCTGGCGCAAACTGGTGACACTGCGCGTCCGTTTGCGAATGGTCGGAAAAGCCGTGGCAGGTCGGGAGGTGGCCAACCGCGACGAAATCAAGGATGAGACGCTATGGTTGAGCCGGATTCGCAACCACGGGGGGCCCGCGCTTCTCATCTACGGCACGAACGATCCAGAGACACGGATTGCGGAAGCAGGTTACACGGCGCTTTTCCGCCAGGCCGGAATTCGCCACGATGTCCACGACGTGAACGGGGCAAATCACAGCTTCTATTCGCTTGCGTGGGAGCAGGAAGTGATGGATGTTACCGAGAAGTGGATCTGCCGGAATTTCGGCGTGTGAACACGTGCCTCTGGAAGGCCGCATTCCGGCGACTTTGGTGCATCCAGCCATGACACCCGTCCGACATCGAATACTGTTTCTCAACCACGTGGCCCGCGTAAGCGGTGCCGAGCGAAGCCTGCTGGACATCCTTCGGCACCTCGACCGCGCCCGCTTCGTTGGGATCGTCGCTGCACCGCAGGGCGGCGAACTTTCAGCGCTGGTTGAGCATGCAGACGTTCCCTTCCACCCTCTGCCGCTGCGACGTATCCGCAAGTCGTTGAATCCGCTGCAATGGACGACAGACCTGCTCAATATCGCCAGGGTCACAACGCGACTGGCACGGTTGATCCGGCGGCAGAGTATCGATCTGGTTCATTCCAACAGCAGCACGGCCCAGTTGTACGGAGGCATGGCCGCCCGATGGTGCGGCGTGCCATGTGTGTGGCATAATCGTGACCTCGTGAACCTTGGACCGCTGGGCCGCTGGCTCGGTCGTTCATCCTCCTGCGTGATCGCTATTTCGGAGTGCGTCCGACGGCAGGCCGAGGGCTATGCCGGCGGCGCGCGGAAAGTAAAAACCATCTACAACGGAATCGATCTTTCGGCCATGACCTGCCGGGGCGATCGATTGCGGATTCGTGAAGAACTCGGAATTCCTCCCCGCGCACTAGCATTCGGCATGATCGGACAGCAGGTCCCGTGGAAGCGTCATCGCGTATTCATCGAGACAGCAGCTTTGTTGGCCGCCACCTTGCCCGACGCGCGCTTTGTCATTGCTGGCGATGACCGATTTGGCGACCATCGCACCTATCAGGCGGAGTTGCTGGCCCATGTGACCGAGTTGGGTCTGGACGGGAAGGTTCTTTTCACGGGCTATCGCCCGGACATTGCGCCTCTGTTGGAATGTCTCGATGTGCTGATCCACCCGGCCACCAGGGAACCGCTGGGACGGGTGATCCTTGAAGCCATGGCAATGGACAAGCCTGTCGTGGCTGTCGACGCCTGCGGGCCCGGCGAGATTATCCGCAACGGCGTAGACGGCATCCTGACCGCGACCGGCCAGCCGGAGGAATTGGCGGCTGCATCGTTGAGCCTGATACAGGAACCAGGGTTGGCCAATCGGATCGGCGAAGCGGCGCGCCGCCGGGTTGAAGAGCGGTTCAACATTCGCCACTCTATTCGGGAAGTGGAAGCCGTCTATGAGGAACTCCTGCGGCGGAAAGATCGGTCATGCGCATAGCCATTGACGGAATGTTGCTCGGCCACCGGTCTTCCGGCGTGGAAGGGACGATCGCGGACCTCGTTCAAACTCTGGCAGCCTCCGGAAACCACGAATACAATCTCTACACAGGCGCAAGCGCAGCAACCTTCGCACCCGCCGGCGGCCGGCTGCGGATCATAAACAGCCGGTGGCCGGTTCGGTTCCGACCCGTGCGCATCCTTTGGGAGCAATTTGCGCTACCACCGCTCCTGGCCGCGGACCGATGTAATCTCGTGCACGCGCCTGGTTACGTGGCCCCGCTGATGTCGCCGGTCCCTGTCGTCCTGACCATCCACGACCTGATCGCCCTTTCGCATGGCGAGTGTTGCACCCGAAGCAACCGCTGGCACTATCGCCTGCTCGTGCCGCCCTCCATCCGGAAGGCGTCAGTGGTCATCGTACCGTCGCGCGCCGTGCGAGACGACCTGGTTCGCCTCATGCCAGCGGCGGCCGGCAAAATCCGGGTGATCCCTCCAGGCATCCGGGAGGAATTTCGCCCCGTGCGAGACGCCGTATCCACGGATCGCCTGCGCCGAAAATACGGGCTCACAGGCCCGTTCATCCTGTTCCTGGGCCTGACGGAACCCAAGAAAAACCTCGTGCGTCTGATCGAAGCGTATCGGCTACTGCTGCAAGAGACCCATCTGCGGCATCAACTTGTGATCGCGGGAGCGCCATCCTGGGACGAGCGCCGGATCGCGAAGGCCATGCGCGATTACGGGTTGACGAGGGCCGTGATCCGGACGGGATTTGTGCCGGCGGACGAACTGCCCGCGCTATACAGCATGGCGGATCTCTTCGTCTTTCCGTCGCTATGCGAAGGATTCGGCCTGCCGCCGCTTGAAGCGATGGCGTGCGGCACTCCTGTGCTGGTCTCCGACCGGGGAGCATTGCCGGAAATAGCGGGCGATGCAGCGGGTATTACTGACCCGCTGGCTCCGGACAGAATGGCTCATGACATGGCTCGGGTTCTGACCGACCAACCCCTGCGGGACAAACGGATCGCCGATGGGCTGCGTCATGCGCGGGCCTTCTCGTGGGCAAAGTCGGCAGCCGCCACGGAAGAAGCGTATGTCGAGGCGTTCAACAGGAGACGGATTCCGTGAAACTCGCCTACGTGCTGGGCACGTTCCCCTCGGTCAGCGAGACTTTCATTCTGAGGGAGATCGTCGAA